>JBFFDD010000265.1:0-3003 GCA_041559575.1 bacterium | reverse complement strand
TCCAGGAAGCCCACCCACAGGTCGGCGGGGGTCCCGCCGCCCAGCATTCCCGAGGCCAGGCCCGCTAGTCCGCCGGGCAGTTGGGCCAGGATGCCGGCGCCGATGGAGTTCTCCTGCTGGGGAGCGAAGATGCGGGCCGTGGAGGCGTAGATCTTGGGAAGAAGGAGACTGATGATGACCGAGGCAACGGTGGCAAACCCCACAATCCCGGCGATGAGCTTCTTGTGCTTGACCAGCACCCGCCAGTAGTCGAGGAGGTTGATCTCGTCCTCGTAGTATTCGTGTTTTAACTCATCGTGCACTGTTCAGTTTTTCCTCTTCATTACATCAGCTTTCTCTCGCCCGCTCGTTTCACTCGCTCAAGACGTCAAGACGCCAAGGAAAATCTTCAATTTCAGAGTTCCAAAATCTCAAAAGAATAGGTCCTTTCTTTGCGTTCTTTGCGTCTTTGCGAGAGTCCGTTTTTTAATACCGACGAGATTGCCTCGTCACGCCACAGGCGTGACTCGCAATGACATCAGCGATCCAACTTGAAACCTGAAACATGAAACGTGGAACCGTCTTTACGCTGCTCCGCCGCCCCGTCGCGCTTTGGCGGGTTGTTGTTGCGTCTTTCTCTTTGCTTTCCTTACCCAAACTTTTTTGTCTATGTGGCTTTGCGAGAGACATCCTTTCGTAAAAACACTTTATCTCTCGCCCGCTCGTCACGCTTAGGGTGTGACTCGCTTCCGCCGTCGCTCAGAGAGCTATGGCGGACAAACAAGACGCCAAGACGCTAAGAGGTTCAGGATTGATTGGAGTTTGGAAAACCTCCAGACCTGGTTTTCTTTGCGTTCTTTGCCTGTCCTGAGCAAAGTCGAAGGGCGTCTTTGCGAGAGCCAGATTTTAAAAGCCTTTGCGTGAGAACACTTTATCTCTCGCCCGCTCTCCCCCTCTCCTCTGATCCTCTCCCACCAGGGGAGAGGAAGAATAAGGAAGGGGATTATTAGTAGGCCACAATCAGCACACCCGCCGTCACCGCCACCTGGTACAGGATCTGGGTGATGTCCTTGATCTCCCTCAGCCAGGCCACCTTGTCGAGCCTCTCCGGGACCACCACGGTGTCGCCGGGGTCGAGGCCCCGTTTCATGAACCCCTTCGTCTGCCGGTCGCTGATGGCCGTGCCGTCCACTTTCAGGACGTAGATCTCCTTCTTGTCCGCGTCCCGGGTCATGCCGCCGGCCATGGTCACGTAGGACTCCACGGTGCCCTTCGAGTCGTGCAGGAAGGCGTTCTGGTTGTACACCGACCCGATGACCTGCACCTGGGCCGGGGTGTCGGGCACGTGGAAGGTGTCGCCGTCCTCCAAGACCAGGTCGTACTCGGATCCCTGGAATCTCTCCAGGTCCTCGATGAGGGAGAAGTCGATGGCCAGCCGGCCCTTGGCCCTGGCCGCCCGCAGTTTGGCCAAAAGAGCAACCCTCTGTTCCATGGCCGCCTGTTCCTGTTTCGCTGATTCGGGGGATATGGCCGCCTCGATGGTGGCCGCCGACCGCGACAGGATCTGCTGTTCCAGCCTGTCGATGGACTCCTCGAGCTGTGTCTGCTGGAGGACCCGCACCGATTGGCGGGTGAACACGGCGCCCCGCAGGTAGGCCTTGTCGGTCAGGCCCACCCTGTCGATGAGCGACGACAATCTCTCGCCCTTTCGGATGGTGTAGATGCCCGGGAACTTCACCTCCCCGGTAACGGCCACCTTGCGGTACAGCTCCCACTCGGGGACCGCCTTTACCATGAGGTAATCGTCCTCCATGAGGCCGATATTGTGCTCGGGGTCGCCGGCCAGGGCTTTCTCCAGGTTAAGGACCGTCTTTTCGGTCACCGGCCCCTCGGGCGTCGGCGACACCCGGATCAGTTCCGCCTCCTCCATGAAGGCAAAGTACTTGGGGCCTCCGGCCAGGGAGATCAGGTCCCGCACGGTCATGCCCGGGCTGATGCCGTACTCCCCTTCCCTCTCCACCGCGCCGGTGAGCCTGACCCTCCTGAGGTTCTCCATGATGGGGAACACCTTGACCACGTCACCGGACTGGAGGGTGATCTGGTTTGCGCTCTGTTCGGTGAGGTTGTACTCCAGGACGGTCTGCCGGTGGTTGTCCACGATGCGGATGATCTGGACCCGGCCGGTGAAGGCGATGTCGTTTAAGCCCCCCGCCATGTCGATCAGGTCGCCTAGAGTCGTCTCGCCCTTCATCTCGTAGATGGCCGGAGTGCGGACGTTTCCGGCGATGCCCGCCAGGGGGCCGATGGGCGGGATGAACACCACGTCCTCGGGCATCAGGCGGACATCTTTAGTCTTGTCCCCCTTCAGCAGCAGGTCGTAGAGGTCGAAGTGGACCAGGGTCTGCCCGTTCCTCTTGACCTGGATGTTCCTTAAGGACCCGACCTTGTTGGGTCCGCCGGCGGCGAAGAGAGCGTTGGCCAGGGCGGCGTAGGAGGATATGGTGTACCCTCCCGGATTGCTGGCGTTGCCGACCACGAACACCCGGATGGCCCTCAACCGCCCCATGCTGACGTTGATCTTGACCTGGGAGGGTTTGTACTGGCGGCTGAACTCCTTCTCGATGAAGGCCTTGCCCTCGGCGAAGGTCAGGCCGGACAGGTGCACGACGCCGACGCTGGGCAGGAGGATCTTGCCGTTGATGTCGATCACCGGGGCGAACTCGCCGTTGATGGTCCCCCACACGCTGATCCGGACCTCGTCGCCGGGACCGAGGAGGTAGTTGGGGCTGACGGGGGCGTAGTCCACCGGGGCGAAGGTGCTGGGCGGCTGGCGGAAAAGATCGTAGCCGAACTGGCGGATGTCAGTGGACACGGTAAAGGGGCCGGGCGTTTTTCTGTCAATGTCCTTCTCTTCCAGTGTTTGCACGTAGAGCTCGAAGGCCGACAGGGGCTCCTCTGCCGGCAGAAACTCGAACACTCTCTCCCCTTCGGCTGCCCTTTCCTGGCCGGAGGGCCCCAGCCGGT
>JBFFDD010000264.1:0-3024 GCA_041559575.1 bacterium | reverse complement strand
CCTCCTCAGCCCCACGGTGAACTGGCCGGCGGCCTTCGCCTTCTATCTCCTTTACATCGTGGGGATCATGATCTTCGCCGTCGCCCCGGCCCTGGAGAAGGGGTCTCTGGCCCGGGCGGTGGTGCTCGGGGGGCTGTTCGGCTTCTTCACCTACGCCACCTACGACCTGACCAACCTGGCGACCCTGAGAGGATGGCCGGCCAAGGTTGTCCTGGTCGACATCGTGTGGGGTGTGGTCCTGTGCGCCACCGTCTCGTCGGCCAGCTACATAATGGGGAGGTGGATGGGGTGAGCGGTGTGAAGCGGTTGAAAGGGGAAAGTGGAAAGTGGGAGTGCGGGTATCGGAGTAACGGGGTAGCGGGGTAACGGGGAGAAAAAAACGAGTCCTCAGAGATAAGTAGGAAACCAGTTCTAAGAGATAAGTGCTCAGTGATAAGGGTACTGCGCTCTTACTTATCACTTAGGACCTGGCACTTAGGACATGTTTATCCCTTCTCAGTCCCCGGTTCTGCTTTTAATGGGAGAACTTCATGCTGAACATGACCGCCCGGAAGTGGCTCAAGGGCCTGCACGTGTCCCTGGCGGGGTTGTGCCTGGGGGGCACGGCAGCGATTCTGGTCGTCCAGTACATGAAGTACTGCCTGGGCGATGAGATGGACCACCTGACGGCGGAGATGAGCCTGTATTACCTGTGGAACTGGGCCGTCGTCTATCCCTTCGCCGGCATCGTGGTGACCGGCCTGGTCTATTCCCTGGCCACGGATTGGGGCTTTGTCCGGTTCCGGTGGGTGACGGTGAAGTGGTTCGCGGTGCTGGCCCTGGCGGCCCTGAACTGGATCTGGCTGGGGCCGGGGGTGGGCGGCATGGCGGCCCTGGCCGACGGTTATTTCAGCATCGAGGGGGCCCTCGATCTTTACAAGGTGATGTTCCGGCAGGCCACCGCTGCGGCCGCGGCCCAGGTCTTCATCATGGCGGCTGTTGTCTTCCTGACCGTGTTCAAGCCGTGGGGGGCGAGACCGGGGCCGGGTCCGAAACACCGCGGCCTGACGGTGGCGTCCGTCCTCATCCTTGTCCTGGCGGGGGTGGGCTTGCTTACAGCCAACGTCCTCTCCCTGCGCGCCTACAGGTCCATGGAGATCTCCCACGTATCCCCCGACTCCCTGGCTGACGGCAAGTACCGGGGAGAGGCCGGCGACGGGTCCTACACCTACACCGTTGAGGTAACCGTTTCCGGGGGTATCATTACCTCTGTGCGCACCCTCGAGGGGCGCGACAGCCTCTACGTGCGCTATGCCGAGGGGGTCTACAGCAGGGTGATGAACATGCAGTCGCCCAGCGTTGATGCCATCACCGGGGCCACCACCACCAGCAAGGTCCTCCTCAAGGCGGTGGAGAGGGCGATGGGGGAGCCCCCTCTGGGGGCAGTAGAAAGGGATGATCCAGTCCTTAGAGATAAGCGATAAGAGATAAGTAAGAGCGCTGTTCACTTATTACCCGCCTCCGCTTAACCTGTCCACCGAAGTCTTGACGAAGGTGGGAGCTACGGCGAGGCAAGCTTATACTTAGCACTTAGGACTTCTTTCCCCCTTCCCCAACCCTCCTCTACCGATTCTGCTATCCTTTTAGAGGAAATCACCCCGAAAGATAACCGTCCAGAGCAGGAGGTTGTGTCATGAAGAGATCGATCGTATTGACGTTGTTAACGGTTTTAATCCTGTACCCGGGTTTGGCTGCGGCCGCGGAGGGAAAGCTCAGTGACCAGGCCGAGCTGTCCTTCGTGGAGACCACAGGTAACACGGAGACGGTCAGCCTGGCGGCGAAGAACGTCCTGAAGTACCAGTTCTCGGAAAAGCTCCTCGGTACATGGTCGGTGGGGCTCCTCCTGGTGGAGGCCGACCAGGTCACCACCGCCGAACAGTATTCGACCAGGATCAGGCTGGACTACATCATCAGCGAACGGTTCTACACCTTCGCCGACACCGGGTGGTTTCAGGATGAGCCAGCCGGTGTGGACAGCCGGATAGACCTGGGGGCCGGCGCCGGCTACAAATTTCTCACCGGACCGGACCATGAGATGCTCGGGGAAGCGGGGCTGATACAGACCAGTGAGGAGTTCACCGACGGAACGGATAACGATTACCTGGGGAGCCGCCTGTTCGGCAGGTACGCCTACAATTTCAACGAAAAAAGCCAGTTTTCCCAGTCCCTGGAGTACCTGCAGGACTTCGACGACACGGACAACTACATCTTTAACTCGGAGACAGCTCTGACGACCGTGATGAGCGACGTCCTGTCCTTCAAGACCAGCTACGTGGTCAATTACGACAACGTGCCGCCACCCGGTTCCGAGGATACCGATACCAAACTAAGCGCCACGCTGGTGGTGAGTCTCTGAGAACGGGGAACGGAGAGCTGAGAGCTGGTGCGCTCGACTTTACGACTTTTCGACTGATCGACTCAACGAAGAACCGGCACATTCCCATTGTCGGAAAGTCGTATCATCGCTCGGTCGGCCCGTCGCTTCCTCGAACTGTCGCGGAAACCCCTTTCCTTTTTTACTATATCTCCCTCAGCAGCCGGTTCGAGGGGGAGTTGGCCATCTCGTTGTAGAAGGAGGCCAGGGAGTCCGACAGGGTCTCGAGCTCGTCGGACTGGGCGATGGGGATGCCGTCGATCCCCCGGTGGTCCAGGGCCTCGAGGACCCGGTGAATGGTCATCTTGTCGGTGGCGTACGCAGGATGGTAGGCTGCCACCCCCTCCCCCTGGGCGGCCGCCGGGGTGATGACCCCGGCCTCGACGAGTTCGTGGAGGATCTCCCGGAGCAATCGGCTGGGAATCTCCAGTTCCCGGGTAATGGCGTCCTCCGTCAGGGGAGGTTCCTCCCGGGAGAAGCTCGCGGCAATGAGGTTGACGACCCTGAGGGCGAGAAGCCTCAGGAAGGCCGGGCTGATCCGGCTGCTGTCGGGCTCAAATTCGTAGGTGCTGGCGTTCTGCTGGGCAAAAGACAGCTCCGCCCCGCTGAGG
>JBFFDD010000263.1:0-3026 GCA_041559575.1 bacterium | reverse complement strand
CGGGGGATCACCTTGTCCAGGTGGATGCCGGCAGCCTGATCGACCCCCAGGGTGGTCGCAGATGGGTTTTGGCCGGGAGCCACATTTCCGGCGAAAGGAGAGGGGCGGCAGTGATCTATGAACCCTTGCCCGCGGGCCGCCAGTTCGCTGTCATCGACACGAGCCTGGTCGTTCCGGTGGAGAAGGGATCGATCACCGTGGTCACCATCTACCTGCAGGAGATGCTGGTATCGCCCATGGACAACCAGTGGCTGACCGACGGGTCCGATCCCGACTCGCCCTATCGGTCGGGCAACGGCTCTTTTGAATACCTTGACACCCCGCAACCCACCTTCTGGTGGCGGCAGGAACCTTCCATCCTGGGCACTGCCGGCACTCCCCTCGACTTCAACTTCCAGCTGTGGGAGGACGACGACGGTGATACCCGTTATCCCCTGGGGGTGGTCAACACCGTCGATTATGCCGCTGTGACAAACAGCACGTCGCCAACCTACATCGCTCCTGACTGGCAGGTCCCCCTGGCTGGCCTGCAGCGGGCGGAGGAGGGCGGCGGGGCCGGGACCGTCAGGCTGTGGTCCGGTCCGGCCACCGGTTCTTTGTTCTACGATGTCTACTACGCGCCCACCACGCTGTGGGATAACGGGCAGTGGGAGAACAACTCCGCTTTTTCCGGGGTGACGTCGGCATTCGACGGCAGCGCCCTGCGATTCGATTTAGGTCCCGGGATCTTCAAAAATGGCGTTGAATACACCTTCGGTCTGCGGGCCCGGGACGGTTCGGCCAACCTGGACGCGACGGTGGCAACCTCGACGCGGACGGCCACGCCGGCTGCCGGCAGCACCATCAGCTGGGTCGGCGCACCCACCATCTCGGCCGTTGTCGATTCCACCGCCGGGGGCGAGGTGCAGCTGCTGTTCGGTCCCGCCCAGGGTTTTGTCAGCGGAACGATCTATAATATCTACCTGGCGCCGACGACCGGTTTTTCCTTTCATGACAGAAATCTGGCAGCCCAGGCCACCACCCCGGCTCCCTTTACCGTCAGCGGCCTGGTCAACGGAGTGAACTACACCTTCGGCGTCGAGCCCATGGACTCGGTGGGCAACTTTGCCCCTGGCATCACCGTATCCGCCACGCCGTCATCCGCCTCGGCGGCCGATACGACGGCACCTCTGTGGAGCGATGGTGGGTTGGGAGCTGTTTCCGCCACGCCGTCTGGAGCCGTTGGCGAGGTGGCCGTCAGCTTCCCCTCCGCGTCAGATATTAGCACCGTCACCTACCGGGTGTACTGGTCCCCTGCCGCCCTCTCCGTTTCGGATGAGGAGGCCATGTACTTCAGTGACTACCCAAGTACGGTTACAACCCCGGTGAACGTTGGGGGCCTGGTCAACGGGGTGGACTACCGGTTCGCCGTCCGGGCCCTGGACTCCTTCGGCAACGCTGTCGAGGGGCAGAGTTCTCCTGTCGTGACCCTTTCCTCTGCCCCCGGTCCTGTCTGGGAGACGAACGATCCCTCCCTGTTCGCCAGCGCCATCTGGTCACTCGGTGCCACCGACCGGCACCTGGGTTGGAGATACGACTGGAACGGTTTTGCTCTGCAGCGGTCCGGCACCGGATCAAACGGGAGGGGGGAATACGTCTGGCGGGTGGTGCAGTCGAATCCGGATGACCCCACGGTCCGGTTCGCCCAGAGCAAGTTGGCCGCCTTCTACCTCTACCCGGAGTACCATTTCAAACAGAACGGGACCGATGTCAAGAATTCGAGCCTGGTCACCCCGAACGTGGTCGATCACGAGAGCATCTTCACCCTTATGGACAGCCTCCTGTCCTCGGCCACCGTCATGGGGTCCGATTTTGACGAGGATGGTTCTGTCGGGCCCTCTTCACAGGATTACATGCAGAGAGCCTCCTCGGAATTTCTGGACAACCTGCAGAACGCCAGTGCGGCCGATACGGTAAACCAGATGGTCCTGCTCTATACCACTGATATCGACGGAGTAGCGTCCTCCAACCTCATAAGGATCACGGTGATGAACCGCCAGACCGATCAGGCCGGCGATCCGCCGGAGCTTCGGTACAAGGACTATTTCGTCGCCTATGACGAGAATGGCGATACGTTTTTCGACCCCTTCTCACCGGTCAACTTCGAATCGGGCAACGATCACTCCAACGAGGACTACCGGGATCCCGATCTCCTGGATCCGGTGAGTATTATCCCCTAGAGCCATGGAATTTATCCGGACATCGAAATGGCTGCTGACCCTGGCGGACCTCCTGCTTCTCGCGGCAGGGGGATACATCCTGGCTAACCTGATCCTGGGGTCCGCCCTCCGGCCGGACATGGGCCTTGTCCCGGGTCCAACGGAAACGGTCCAGGACCGCCAGGCTGGGTCGGGAAGGCCGGGGGATCTGCCGGACACCCAGATCATCATCGACCGGAACCTTTTCGGCAGCCGCATCGACAGGGCCGCTTCGGTCTCCTCGAAAGAGGATGCCGAGACGATCGACCTCCCCGAGACGACCCTCCCCCTGCAGCTCCTCGGGACGGTGGCCGATGTCAGGGAGAAGGGCTCCTTCGCCATCATCCAGGACACCACCACGCGGGAGCAGCAGATCTACTATCCGGGAGATACAGTCAGCGATGGCGTCACCCTCGTCTCGGTGGCCAGGAACCGGGTGGTCCTGCTTCGCAATGGGATCGAGGAGGTTCTGGAGAAGTCCACCGAGCGGGTGGGTGGTCCGACCAGGAGGAGGCCCACACCGACGGCGAGAACCGCTAGGACAACCCCCGCCGCCGGCGATATCACGGTGAGGAAGGTGGCGGACAACAGTTATGTCATGGATCGGCGTGAGGTGGAGGGCGTCCTCCAGGATTTCAACAAGCTCCTCACCCAGATCCGTATCGTACCCCACTTCTCCAACGGGCAGCCTGACGGGTTCAAGGTCTTCAACATAAGACCCAACAGTCTGTTCATGAAACTGGGAATGGTCAACGGTGATATCATTAAAAGGGTCAACAGTCTGGAGAT
>JBFFDD010000262.1:0-3089 GCA_041559575.1 bacterium | reverse complement strand
TCCGCGGCCCTCTGTGTTAAACCCCGTGCATTAAAGTCAAAAGACTGAACACAGAGGACACAGAGAGGGCCCTTGAGCCCTCGCCGCCCACCTTCGCCAAGGCTACGGTGGGCAAGCAGCTTGTCCCCCATAGCTCAAAAGAGCGATGGGGGAAGGGCCGCAGGGGAAACCGCAAGTGCCTGGTTTCAGGGTTTCAGGTTCCTGGAAAACCCTCCACCTTCTTTTCTTCTCTGTGGTCCTCTGTGGTCCGACCCGGGATGGGTCGTTCCGCGGCCCTCTGTGTTAAAGTATCCAGGGACAGATTGAATACGGCAGGAAAGGAGGGTTTATGGAGGAAATTGTCCTCTGGTGGTCGGCCCTGGCCCTTGTCCTGTGGCTGGGTGTCGTTTTCCACTGGGCGGCCGGAGCACGCCGCATCAAGGACCTGGGGGAGCAGCCGGTTCCGGTAGCGGCAGACACCCCCTCCCTGTCGGTGATCATCCCGGCCCGTGACGAGTCAGCCGCCATCACCGATTCCCTGGGCACAGTCCTTGAGGGTCTGCCAGCGGGAGGGGAGATCATCCTGATCGACGACAGGTCCGAGGATGGAACCGGGAAGATCGCCCGGCTGTTGGGATCCGGGGATGAACGCCTGTGTGTCGTCAGGATCGAGGAGCTTCCCGAGGGATGGCTGGGGAAGAACCATGCCCTCGATGTAGGCGCCCGGAAGGCGGGGGGCGAATGGCTCCTGTTCACGGACGCCGATGTCCATTTCGAAAAAAGCTGTATGGCCAGGGCCCTTGCTTTCGCGGAGGGCGGCGGCCTGGACCATCTGGTGGTGGCCCCTGAGATGAGGGCGGAGGGATTCTGGGAGAGGACCTTCGAACCAATCTTCCTCATCCTGCTGCTCACCCGGCTGCGGGCCTGGAAGGTCAATGACCCGGACTCCGGAAGTTTCCTCGGGATAGGCGCCTTCAACCTGGTCAGGAGGAAGGCCTATGACAGGGCCGGCGGACACGATGCCATGAGAGACGAGGTGATCGATGACCTCGTCCTGGGGCGGAACCTGAGGCGGTCGGGAGCCAGGCAGGCAATAGTCTCCGGCCGGGATCACCTGTGGGTGAGATGGAACGTGGGGATTGGGGGGCTGATCCATGGTCTGGAGAAGAACGCCTACGCCGGCTTTGGCTACAGGCCGGCCCGGACGGTATTGGGATGCCTCGGCCTCACCGCCGTCACGGTGGTTCCCTCCCTGTCGCCGACGGTGCTGGGCGGCTGGAGCGCCCTGCCGGGAATCGGGATGTGGATCACCTTCGCCCTGTTGTACCGGATGGCCGGCAGGTTCACCAACGCGCCGTGGACCTATTTCCTGACCTTCCCCCTGGGAGTCGGGCTTATCGTCTACTCGATCCTGAGGTCGGCGGTCCTGTACCATATCCGGGGAGGGGTCGTCTGGCGCGACACGCTGTACAGCAAAGTTGGGAAAGGACTTTGACCCAGTGACCTCCCCCGACTTTGCTGAGACGAAGGAGTAAGACCCGCCGTCGCTCCTTGAGCTTCCGCCGTCGCTCTTCGAGCTTTGGCGAGACAAGTTGGCGTGGCAGGCGAAGACGAAGGGAAGAGCAGACGGGGGGGGCGCGGAGAGGGGGCGACAGGGCGACTGAACGAGGTTACGACTTTCCGACAATGCGAATGCGCCGATTCTTAGTGGGATCGGTTGGTCGATAAGTCGTAAATTCTAGCGTATCAGCTCTCAGTCCTCAGTCCTCAGTTCTCAGTCCCCAGGCCTTAACACTGTGGTTCCAACGAAGAAAGAGGAGACGCGTCGGCGTCCCCTCTCCCAGCAATGGGTGCTTCAAAGAGACCTTGATGGAGGATTTCATCCGGTTTGCCGGCAACGGTCCCGGTGATCTACTCGATCGAGATCTTGATCCTACCTGAATTTTAGCTCAATCAGGCCTCCGGGTAAAGAACCTGTCGGAAAGCACTATATGGATCCTTTACCCTTTTCCCGACCTGTTGACGGTGCCGACCAGCGGGTCCGGGACCCGGCGACGGTTTCCGTCGGCAGGCACCGGGGGTCGGAAACCCCGTTCAGGGGACGGTCCCCCTCCGGATAAGCGACCTCCTCGCCCGTCGGCATTCGAATGGCTATCCCCCCGTCAGCCCTCATAAGGACGGACCCGCGATTAAGGACGACCTTGCCCTTCGCATCGGGGAGGTCCACGACGTATGTGGGCAGGGCCATGGGGGACGTCCGGCGGTGGAGTTCGTCCATGATATCCAGACCGCTGGCAAGGGGGGTCCGGAAGTGATCGACGCCCCGGGCGAGGTCCACCTGAAAAAGATAGTAGGGGCGAACCCTGTTGTTCAGCAGACCTCTGAACAGCTCCTCCAGGGTGTCGGCATCGTCGTTGATCCCTTTAAGGAGGACTGTCTGGTTGGACATGGGCAGGCCGGCATCGGCCATCAGGCGGCACGCCTCACGGCTTTCAGGGGTGATCTCCCGGGGGTGATTAAAGTGGGTGTGGATGTACGCGGGATGATCGTCCCGAAGGATCTTTACCAGTTTCGGGGTGATCCGTTGGGGGAGGGCGGCCGGCACCCGGGTGCCGATACGGATGACCTCAACATGGGGGATGCGCCGGACCCTGTCCAGGATACGGGCCAGGCGTTCGTCGGGCAGCATAAGGGGATCGCCGCCGGACAGAAGGACGTCCCGGATCTTCCGATGGTCCTCGATGTAACGGAATCCGGCCTCCAGGGTCTCCTCGGTGACCGAGAGGGATCTTCCCACCTTTCTCTTGCGGGTACAGAAGCGGCAGAAGACAGGACAGGTGTCCGAGACCAGGAACAGGACCCGGTCGCGGTATCGGTGGCTGAGATTCGCGACCGGGCTGTAAACGTCCTCCCCAATGGGATCATCCGGATTCTGGTCGTTAGCCTCGGATAATTCCTCTTGATCGGGGAACACCTGACGATAGATGGCATCCCGCGGCCTGTCGATCAGGGATAGATAGTGAGGGTTGATCCTGGCGGGATATCGCGAGATGACCCGCTTGAGGACCTGAGCGGGACTGGAAAAGACCGACGCCAGGCTGTCCGGGTCG
>JBFFDD010000261.1:0-3105 GCA_041559575.1 bacterium | reverse complement strand
TGGATATACTCTCCTCCAGGCTAGCCGTCGACAGGTGGAATTCCCTTCTCAACCCCAGAAGGACCTTACCTCTGACAGTAAACGGAAACATGATCTTAAAGGAAATTATCCCGCCCGGTCCCAGGGAAGACGAGACCGGCTTTCAAAACAAAAAATTCTATCTTGAACTCAATTATATTTTGTGCGGGTTGTCATTGACAGGAAAAATTGAATAGGGAGAATAGAGAATAGAGAATAGAGAATGGGAAGGGAATAAGTGGAAAGTGGGAATGCGGGTATCGGGGTGACGGAGTGTCGGGGTAACGGGGAATTTCCAGACGAAGGAGCAAGACGAAGACGAAGTGAATATCAGACTCGGGGAAGCGGGGAGCGCCCTTGGCGCAGGGAAAAGTAACAAGTGACAAGTGGAAAGTGGAAAGAGAATTTCTGCGACGGGGCGAGGACTCGAACTGTAAACTGGAAACTGGAAACTTTCGTTACGGAATCACGGCCTTTCCACTGAATACGGAAGGCTGAACCCTGTATACCCTTAAAATTATTGATCCTAAGGAGCGAATATGACCCAGAAGAAGATCCTTGTCCTCATGGGCAGTCCTCGCAAAAAGGGCAACAGCGCCGTTCTGGCCGCCCGCCTCGCAGAGGGAGCGGAGGCTGGCGGGGCCGAGGTGGAAACCCTTTATCTTGCCGGCATGGACATCAACCCCTGCATAGCCTGTGAGGACTGTCACCGGGAAGGTGCGGACGGCTGCATTGTAAAGGACGACATGCAGGCCGTCTACGTTAAGCTGGCGGACGCCGACTCCATCGTATTTGCCAGCCCCGTATACTGGTTCTCCGTCTCCGCTCAGATGAAGACGGCTATCGACAGGATCTACGCAGTGGGTGTGGGCGACGCCAATATCCTAAAGGGCAAAGGGATGGGGGTCATCCTCACCTACGCCGACTCCGACCCCTACACCTCAGGGGCTGTCAACGCCCTGCGGATGTTCCAGGACATCTCAGGTTATCTGGGAACCCGGATCGTCGGTACAGTCTACGGAACGGCATACGAGGCCGGTGAGATCGAGGGCAACAGGCCGGTAATGGAGGAGGCGTATGAGCTCGGCGGGAAACTGGCAGCATATGGTTAGAAAAGAGAGAATGGAGATCAGACATTAGAAATTGGAGAATGGGAAGATCGAAAGTGGAAAGGATAAGATTTAACCACAGAGAACACAGAGCGTTAATTCAGCGTCAGGATTCTGGACTTTAGATCTTAGAAACTGCCTTTATTCTGAATCCTGAATACTTTTTTGTCGTTTCAACCGCAAACTTCAAATCACAAACTGGTATCCTCTTTCCCCAAAGTGTGAAAAAATTTCCCAAAATGTGGCAGAAGGATACCCATATTTTCGCACTTTTCACCGTTCGGACTTCTTAATGGTGATGTTTATACACTGGTACGGGAATTGCTGTAATCCGGGGGATAGATCGTTTGTGCATCAAAAGGGGGCCGAAAATGACCGCCGGAGGGGAAAAACATAATCGGCTGAGCCATCCCTGGAAGGGGCCGCCGAAAGAGAAGCGAAGGTGGCACCGGTATCCCGCCGCTGAAGGGGCGCAGGCACTTCTGGAAGGCCGGCCTTACAGGATCCTTGACATCAGCCGTGGCGGCCTGGCCATCTTCAGCTACGGTGAGGGTGCCGTTCCCGATGAGATGCTGCTCAGCCTCCACATGGTTGAGGAAGGACATTTTCTGGAATCCCTGCTGTGCCGCAAGGTTTCGGATAAACGGGTTGTTTCCCAATCCACCTACAGTACTGAGTTGATCCAGCGCGTCAGCCTGGAGATCATGGATGAAGACCCTGATCTGGACGCCAGACTGACACCCTTTATCCGCCGCACCTGAATTCTCCCTCCCACGCAGTGCCTGTATGCCCGGTCCGGTCTGAAGCCCCCGGAACCCATCGATACGTGTGGGTCGTTCTCCCTGTGACAATGTGACAATGATCTGACGCTTCAGGTGCCCTGGCGCTGCCTTGGTCCGGAAGACGGCCCCTTCCTGGCGGTCTGCTTTTAATCCCTTTAACATGGATTCAGACTTCGATAAACTGGATTCAGGCAGAATTTAACGGATAGGAGGTCTTATGAGTATTTATGAACTGATTCGGAACAGGGAAAGCATAAGAAGTTACGATCCCCAAAGGCCTCTGGACAAGACGACCCTGAGCAGGATCCTGGACGCGGGAAGGCTGGCGCCATCGGCCGCGAACCGGCAACCCTGGCGGTTCCTGCTGATCTCATCGAAGGAGATGCTCGATAAGGTGCGGCCCTGTTACACCCGATCCTGGTTCCAGGACGCCCCTCACATTCTGGTGGTGGTGGGAAAGGTGGATGAGGCATGGGTCCGGGAGAAGGATCAGTACAATTCACTGGAGACCGATCTTACCATCGCCCTTGACCACATGATCCTGGCAGCGGAATACGAGGGCGTGGCCACCTGCTGGATCGGGGCGTTTGACCCGGACATTTTGAAGGAAGCCCTGTCTCTGGCGGACAACGAGAGGGTGTTTTCCTTAACACCCCTCGGTTACCCAAGGGAGGGTTTCGAGAAAAAGGACGCCAAGAAAAGGAAGGCCTTCGAGGAGGTGGTCGAGATCCTTTAGGTTGGCAATAGGTTTTCGGTTTTTTTTGGGGAGAGCTCCAAAAAATGCTGGGGAATAGGGATGTCTCCGAGATCTGGTTTGAAGTTCTCAGGATGTACCTAAGATCCATATCCCACTTTTCAAAAAAAGAGGGGGCCTCTTCTTTAGGTGAAGCCGGATCGTTTTGACCCCGGGACTTTAATAGTCGAATTGTTTTTCTCCCATAATCCTTAATTTCATACCTAATAATATCAAACAGCTCCTCTCATATCCTTGATCTGTAAGGGCATGGTCCCCTTTCAGCCATAAACGCCCGGCATATTTCACTCCCTCCCTGTTAAAAGCCAGATCAGAATCTAGTCTATAAAAGACAAAAAAAGTATATTATTTAGTGTAAATCTTAAGTATATTAATGGTATAAATTAGGTGATATAATCCTAAATAAGGAATAAGGAATAAGGAATAAGGAATAAGGAATAAG
>JBFFDD010000260.1:0-3130 GCA_041559575.1 bacterium | reverse complement strand
GGAATCCCCGTCATGAGTGCTGGTTCTACGGGGGGGTCCGCCTCCGGATGTGTCCCTTCCACATGGCAAACACCGTCGACGGAAGGACCTTCTGCACCATCTGCGATCTGGCAGATAAGCTGAGGCCGCCTTCTTGCATCCGCTACCGGCCGGCCCCTCCCCGCTGCCAGATAGCTGAGCGGCCCGTGATCCCGTGATGGGCAGAACAGGCAAGGTGCCCTGGTTGTCTATCAATGCCTCTGAGGCCTGCTTTCGGCTCCAGGCCTGATTATCTTACTGTCACCCCCGCAGGTGTCGCGGTTATGGTTTCCCGATCTCGGGTCCCTGCTTTTACCGAAAATCTGAACTGGTAGCCGTCCGAGTCGTACTCGATCCCATAGCTTTCATCCCATTTCAGATCAGCCATGTCCTCAGGAAGATTGGTGCCGGCGAGAACCTCCCGGAGGCTTTCATAGTCGAAGATGTCGCCATTTGAGGGAAATAGATCGTCCGGGGAGGTCGTCGGGTATCTCATCAGCGCCATACGGATGGTGCGCACATTAGCAGATGCGGCCTCAAGGGTGGCTCGATCCCTGCCCTCCAACATATTCTCGACGGGCTGTACCACCTCTTTTTCAACCGCGTCCCCGCAGCCTGCAAGGAGAACAAGGCCCAGCCCTGCTGCCAGAACCAATAAAGATATGGATCCGGTTCTCATCACCACACCATTATCCCTTTCCTGATCTAAAGCCGGCATACGATCCACTCCCTTGCCTCCTTACGGGCAACCGACCCACCAATCTGCGGGAGGAGGAAAAGAAAACTATAAGCCGGGAGGCCTGGCAGAAACACGTGCATTATCCCTTTTACTGGTGTATGAACAGGGGCCATGTTCGAACATTTTACCATGTCGATGTTTTTCGCCAACCAAAACATTTTTGTCGCAGCTGCCTTTATCGGATTCGCCGCCGCGGTGCCATTGGGCCCGATCAGCATCCTGTCCCTGCAGCGGGCCATGGCTTACGGATTTTTCAGGGCATTTCTGCCTACCATGGGGGCGGTGGTCGCTGCCGGGATCTTTGGAGTGATCGCGGCCCTGGGGGCCAACCTTATTTCTGCGACCATTTTTCAGGAAAAGTTCTGGCTTCGTCTGATTGGCAGCGTCCTCCTGGTGGGCTTGGGAGGGGCCCTCCTGTCCGCCAGGCACCGGGATAGGGCGCCGCACCAGGGGAGCTCCGACCATCTCCGACTGGCTTTCCTGAATTTTACCCTGGTGCTGACCAACCCCTTGACCCTGGCCTTCTTTCTGGCCGCCTTCACCGCCTTGGGAATGAATGGGGCGGGGGCTTTCCATAAAGGAGCCCTCATCGCGGGAGCCGGCGTCTCTTTCGGCACCCTCGTCTGGTTTGCTCTCGTCTGTGGGTTGGCCAGCCTTTTTCGCCGCAGGATCAACAACTCGCTTGTTCGAATTATGAGGGTAGGTATGGGTGGCCTCTTCATTCTTGTCGGACTGACTACCGCGACCTTCCTCGTTATTCTCGGCTAGGCGGGACCCAAACGGGGTCCGGGCCGGGCCGCTCCTCTTCTCCCCTTAACTGCCAGCGTCCGGTATAATGCAAACATGGCTGAAGCCTTTCTCCGGAACTCGGGCCGCCTGCTGACCCCCGTCATTCTGGTTGTCATGGTCCTTGCAGCATGCCGCCCCTCCCCCCGTTCCCTGACAGCGGTCTCGGGCAAGACGATCTACAGGAGTATGGCTCTCGAGGATGTCACCATTGAGGTCTATCGGTGGCAGAGCCTGGACAAAGAGCCTTTAATACGGACGAAGAGCGGATATCACGGCTCTTTCATCTTTTACCTTCCCGAAGGCCGATACCGTCTTCTGGCCCGCAAGGTTGTCCGGCTTGGATCCCGTGAGGTCAAGATGGAAGGGGAAATCGACATCCTGCGGGTCGAGGGGGCCGGGGGGCGCATGGACAGACTGCTGGTTGTGATGGAGGAAAGGGAGGATCTTTGATCATCCCATCACGAGGCGTTTCGTAAACCCGATGATATTCCAGGTTCAGTGTTCTTCTTCATCGATGATGCTCTGAAAGATGGGGACCAGCAGGGGGTCGAACTGGCCGCCGGAGCATCGCTCAATCTCCAGCTTTGCCTCCGTCGGATCCATCGCCGGTCTGTAAACCCTCTCGGACGTCATGGCGTCATAGGCGTCGGCCAATGCGATGACCCTGGCGCCAAGGGGAATCTCCTCCCCTGCCAGGCCGTGGGGGTACCCCCTCCCGTCCCACCTCTCGTGGTGGTGCCTCACTGAAAGCAGAGACAGGTTTGACAGGATGGGCTGGAGGATATTGAATCCCACATCGGGATGCTTTCGGATCAGATCGAACTCGGTCTCCGTCAACCTGCCGTTCTTGGAAAGCACGAAATCGGACATCCCCAGCTTCCCGATATCGTGGAGTTGGGCGGCCAGCCTGATCTCGGCGACGGTCTCGGCTGAAAGATCCAGGGCCTTGATCAACATCTCAGCGTAATGGGTCACTCGCAGGGAGTGGCCAATGGTGTAGGAATCTCTGGCCTCTATGGCGTTGATCAGAGACTGAATGGCGTCAAAGAAGACACCCTGGGCTCTTTTGCCCTCCTCAACCAGCTTCCATTCCAGGGTGGTCCGATGCTCCTGTTGAAGTCTGCCGATGGTCAGCCTTCCCAGGGCCTGCCGCACACTGGCGTCAAACTCGACAAAATCGATGGGCTTGAGGATATAATCGTCAGCCTTGAGCTTGATCGCCTCTATGGAATGACTGATATCCACGGAAGAGGTGGCCATGATCACCTGCTGATGCGGATCCTTCCTCCTGATGGTCCTGAGGAGCTCGATCCCATCCAGGCCGGGCATGATGATATCGGAGATGACGATGTCGTATGCCGCCTGGCCCAGAAGCTGGAGGGCCTCCTGGCCGTCGAAAGCCTGATCCACCTCATAGTTCTTTTCCTTGAGGTAATCGGCGATCATGGCGTTGGTGACCCTGTTGTCCTCGACAACCAGGATCCTCGGGCGCCAGGCTGATCCATCAATGCCTTTTAAATGAGAAGCCGGATTTTCACCGGTGCTTTCCCTAGCCATAACCCTCTCCAGAACACCAAGTGACAT
>JBFFDD010000259.1:0-3137 GCA_041559575.1 bacterium | reverse complement strand
CCTGTCATTGGAACTTCTCCGGATAAGATCGATCTCGCCGAGGACCGGGAACGCTTCCAGAAGCTTCTGCACGAACTGGGTCTCAGGCAGCCGGCCAACGGCATTGCCACATCGGTTCAGGAGGCAAAAGATGCGGCCTCCGATATCGGTTACCCCGTTGTCGTTCGTCCATCATATGTTCTGGGCGGGAGAGCGATGGAGATCGTCTACGATGAAGGCCGTCTCGAAAGATACATGGCGCAGGCTGTGATCGCTTCCCCGGAACGGCCCGTACTCATTGACAAGTTCGTAGAAGACGCCATCGAGGTTGATGTGGATGCCATATCAGACGGCACCAGGGTGGTGGTCGGAGGCGTTATGGAGCACATTGAGGAGGCGGGGGTTCATTCAGGGGATTCCGCCTGCAGCCTGCCGCCCGTCACGCTCAATGCCGGACTGATCCAGGAGATCGTTCGCCAGACAAAGCTCCTGGGAAAGGCTCTCGAGGTCAGGGGGCTCATGAATATACAGTTCGCCATCAGGGGCGAGGAAGTCCTTATCCTGGAGGTTAACCCCAGGGCATCGAGGACAGTGCCATTTGTGAGCAAGGCTGTGGGTGTGCCGCTCGCAGGCATGGCGGCCCGGGTCATGGTGGGCCGGACACTGGAGGAGCTCGGGTACACTGAGGAGATCGTTCCTGAGCACATTTCCGTTAAAGAGGCTGTATTTCCTTTCATCAAGTTCCCTGGTGTCGATACTCTCCTTGGACCCGAAATGAGATCAACCGGTGAGGTGATGGGGATCGACAGCAGTTTCCCCATCTCCTATGCCAAGGCCCAGTTGGCGGCGGGAATGCGGATCCCCACCGAGGGCACGGCCCTTCTCTCCATCAGGGACAGCGACAAACCCGGAGTAGTCCCGGTGGCGAGGAAACTGAACGAGATGGGTTTCGATATTAAGGCCACGGGCGGTACGAGGGATCTTCTCACCGCGGCCGGTATTCCCGCCCAGTATGTGAAAAAGGTCAGGGAAGGGCGGCCACACGTTGTGGATGCCATTATCAACGGCGAGGTCCAGCTTGTAATTAACACGGTGGAGGGGGTCGAATCCATCGCAGATTCCTATACTATAAGGCGATCTTCCATCGAGCAGAACGTCGCTTATTTCACCACAATTCCAGGTGCCAGAGCCGCCGCCCTGGGGATAGAAGCTCTCAAGAGGGAAAATTGGGATGTAAAGGCTTTGCAGGATTTCCACCGGAAAGCGGAAGGGCGGTAACGAAGTAACGAGGTATCGAGGTATCCAAAGTAACACCTGGAACTTTGAACCTTGAACCTCAACCACAGATTGACATCATATTGGACACGAGGTGCGAGAAAATAAAATCCCCATGACACGGAGACACGGCGACGCGGGGAGAGAGCGAGGCAGGCGAACGAACCAACCTCTTTTGTCATTCCGGACCGAGTGAAACGAGGAGCCGGAATCCAAAAACGCCTGTCATCGCGAACTGAAGTATGAGTGAAGCGATCTCGGTTTCTATAAAAGCGGTAAACGCTTTAACGCAGAGTTACGCAGAGGCGGCCCGCTGGTAGGCCGCACAACCCGCAGAGTCAAGCAGTCAGATCTGAAGCGGGATTAAGGGGTTCAACCGCGGCCCCATGCGACAACGCCTGCAAGGCTGCGCTACCCGCGGCCCTCTGCGTCAAATCTTTTGCGTTAGGATAAATATTTGGAATAGGAAATGAATATTTTTCCGAAAATACCCAAGAGCTTGTTTTTCACTACCCGGGGAGTCCTGGTCGTGGTGATGATACTGATCACTGCTGCCGGCTGCAGGGATCGCCCGGTTATCGGGGATCTCGGGGACAGGTTCCTGCCGGCGGGCGAAGAGCAGGTCCGGGAATTGGGGATCTACGCCGGTGGGGACAGGGTTGGAGACCTTCGGCTGGGACGCCTGAATGGAAACTGGAAAGGCGCGGGTCCGGTTGTTCAACTCTCCGAGAGGATCCGCCTCAGGCTCTCCTTCCGTGGGGATCGATTTGCCGTTTCATCCATGCAGACTTCCTATGTGGATAAGGATCTGGATCTGATGGCCAGTGTGGGCGTTATGGATTTCGGCGCAGGCAGCTGGGAAACCAGGGTTCTGAAGGTTGAAGAAGGTATCTACGAACGGGAACAGGTCACCGCCGGATCGAGGAACCGGGGCCGTGTCAGCGTCCCGGAGGGTATCCTTGTTTCGGATGCCCTTCCCCTGTACCTTGAAAAGGCCATGGTTGAAAAGCATTCAAAGTTAAAACTCGGCGTTTTCAACATGACCCTGGGGCAGGAGTTTCCCTTGACCCTCGAGTATCGGGGCGTTACGGAATACGGCAGGCTCTATGCTGTGAACTACTGGGGGATGGAGGAAAGGATCTGGATCGACGACGCCGGTATGGTGGTCCGGGAGGACATGGCTCTGGGGGTCAACGCCAGGGCGCCGGAGGGGCAGGAACAGATCGGTCATCTGCCGCTGGAGACGATCCTGTCCCAGACAGCAGTGCCCGGTGTGCAGATCCCCCGGGATCTGGGAAAACGGGATGAGGCCGTCGTCGTGCTTCAGGGTTCGTTCCGGCCGCCTCCTGAGGGAAGGTGGCAGCGTGTGAACGCAAATGATGATGAGACTGCTGTAACATTGATAAAGCCCAAAATACCACCCCCGGACCAGCGTCGGCCCGACATGGACCTGATGCCTGATGACGTTTTCGGCCTCGATCTGGATTCGCCGAGGATTCAGGATCTGTCGATGAAAATTACCGGATCCCTGGAGGACCCATGGGAGAAAGCACTTGCTATCGGTCAGTGGGTCAACAGCGAACTTGGTAAATCCATGAGGGAATGCTTCTCCGCCCTGCAGGTTCTTCGGGCCGGTGAAGGGGAATGCCAGTCTCACAGCCTTCTCATGGTGTCCCTTTGCCGCGCCGCAGGCCTGCCGGCTCGATTTGCCTACGGCGTCGTCTACCTTCCGGACAGGGACGCCTTCGGTTTCCACACGTGGGTGCAGGTGCACGTGGGCCAATGGATCCCCATGGATCCGACGCTGGGGGATTTTCCCGCAGGTGTGGATCACCTGACCCTTGCGGTGGGCGGATATCAGGATCAGTTTCGCATGTTCCCTT
>JBFFDD010000258.1:0-3156 GCA_041559575.1 bacterium | reverse complement strand
CAGCCGCCACTTCACCATCGCCGACGACAACGATTCCCGGAAGATCATTAAAAACATCCTGAAGGAGATGAACATCGACGAGAGGGTCCTGCCCTCCCGGAGGGTCTCCTATCTCATCAGCCGGGCCAAGAACGCTCTGGTGGAACCGGAGGGGATGGCTGATCTGGGTGAGGTCCGCAGGGACCACCTGATGGAGAAGGTGGTCCTGGCATACGAAAAATACGAGGAACGGCTCAGGGCCTCCCAGGCTCTGGACTTTGACGACCTGCTGTTCTACACCTACCGGCTCTTCGAAGGACACGAGGACGTTCGGAAAAGCCTCGAGGAGATCATCCGGTACATCATGGTGGACGAGTACCAGGACACCAACCACGCCCAGTATCAGATCATCAGGCAGCTTGCCGGAGGCAACAGGAACCTGTGCGTGGTGGGGGACGATGATCAGAGCATCTATCGATGGAGGGGGGCGGATATCACCAACATCCTGTCCTTCGAGAACGACTTCCCCGAGGCCAAGGTCGTCCCCCTCATGGAGAACTACAGGTCCACCGGCCACATCCTCAAGGCGGCTTCGTGCCTGATCTCGAAGAACCTGGGAAGGAAGGAGAAGGAGCTCACGGCCATGCGCCCGGACGGCCCGAAGGTCACCGCCTTCGCTGCCCTCGATGAACGGGACGAGGCCGATTTCATCACCGCGACCATCCTGGACCTGATGCGGACCGAGCAGTTCGCACCAAGGGATTTTGCCGTCTTCTACAGGATCAACGCCCAATCGAGGGCTATTGAGGACTCCATGAGACGGAGCAATGTCCCCCACGCCATCGTCGGCGGGGTTCGATTCTACGACCGCACCGAGATCCGGGACATGCTGGCCTATCTGAGGCTGATCCTCAACCCGGCGGACTGGACCAGCTTCGAGAGGATCATCAACTCTCCGGCGCGGGGCATCGGCAAGGTCACCCTGGATCGGATAAGATCCGCGGCCCACCCGGATACCCGCCCGGAGGAGGCCGTCCTGAAAGCCCTCGACAGTGGGAAGATCACCGGGAAAGCGTCGTCGGCCCTCCGTGCATTCATCGAGACCATGGCGGGCCTCCGGCAGAAGACGGAAGCCCAGACCCTCGATGAACTGACTGTCAGCGTCCTGGAGGATACGGGCTACCTCCCCGCCCTGCAGAGCGAGAACACCGACGAGGCGAGAAACAGGATCGAGAACCTCCAGGAGTTCCTCACTGTGGTGGATGATTTTCTCGACAGCGCTGTCGGAGAGGCCGGGCCGGGAGCCGATGCCCTATCGGCCTTCCTGGATCAGGTCTCCCTGGTCTCGGATATCGACTCCTGGCAGGACGAGGGATCTTCCGTCACCCTGATGACCCTTCACATGGCCAAGGGGCTCGAGTTCCCGGTGGTGTTCGTGGCCGGCATGGAGGAGGACCTTCTGCCCCACTACCGGTCCCAGGGGGAACCGGCCGAGCTCGAAGAGGAGAGGCGTCTGTGCTATGTGGGCATGACACGCTCGAAGGAGAGGCTCTTTCTCACCCTGGCCAGGAGAAGGAGGATCTTCGGCCAATATGATCACACCCACCCGTCGAGGTTCTTCACCGACCTTCCCGAGGAGAGCGTCGAACTTCACCGCGACACGGCATTCCCCATCCCCGGTCTGCCGGGCAGGCATGAACCGCTCCATGGGCCCTCCGACGGCACCATTGCCATCAGCGATTTCCACTACGAACCCATACCCGCGGAGGGTGAACAGACTCTCCTCCCCGGGACTGAGGTCAGCCATCCGATGTTCGGACGCGGCCAGGTCATGGGGGTGGAAGGGGCGGGGGGAGACGCCAGGATAACCGTCTACTTCCCCAGAGGCGGCAAGAAGAGGTTGATCGCGAAATACGCGAATCTGAGGGTGGTTTAAAAACAGTGGAAAGAGGAAAGTGGAAAGGCTGGAGGAACGACGAAACGAGGTTACGACCTTCCGACAATGCGAATGCGCCGATTCTTCGTTGAATCGGTTAGTCGATAAGTCGTAAATTCGAGCGTATCAGTCCTCAGTTCTCAACACTTAGAACCCAATCCTTAGTTCCCAGTTCTCCGCTCCCCGGCTCTCCTTCCTCAAACTTCAAACTTCAACCCTGACACTTGCCTTTCAGCGTTCTACTTTTCACAACTTCTCTTGACAAGGCAAGCCCAGTAAGATTATACAGTACGGTGGAAGGGGTAATGGCAAAGTTACCGTCGGATCGACCGGAACAGCACTTAACCCATTTCAAAGGCCGCGGGTAATTCATGAAAATTGTCAGGTACACATCCACTCTGATCCTGGTGTTCTATCTCCTCACCCTGTCCATCGGCGTGTCCTTCGGCGACGATGAAGGGGCCTCCGGCATCTCGCTCTTCGAGTACCTGAGCGGGGAGAGGAAGTCCTTCGAACAGATCACTGGCGCACCGGCCAATCTCCTGGTGGTCACCGAGACGACCTGCTACTCCTGCATCAAGGAACTGAGGGCCATGGAACTGCTCAAGGCCAAATACCGGGACAGCGTCAGCATCTCCGCCGCCTTCATTGATCGCCAGGGGCTGGCCAAGGTCCAGAAGTACCTGGAGTTCTATCAATTTGACCTGGACAACCTGCTGATCGATCCGGACAGCACCATCTCCCGCAAGTTCAACGTCACCTACATCCCCACCCTCCTGATATTCGACCAGAACGGCAACGAGACCTACCGCAAGGAAGGGTTCGTCGTGGGCGAAGAGAGCCTGTACTCGCAGAAGATCGACGAGATGATCTACTCAAAGTCGGCTCGGAGGACCCGGAGGCCCGAGCCCTCCCAGGAGAGCGCCCCGAAGAAGACCACCGGATGCGCGTCGACACCGGGATGACATTCGGCCGCCGGCCGGATTCGGGGTAGCGGAGTAACGGGGTGACGGAGTAACGGGGAAACGGAAAAAGGAAAACTGTTTGAAAACCGGATTGTCATCAGTCCGGTTTTTATTTTTGGCTCTTCGCAGAAATGAGTACCTGATATGTGACTTCAGGTGAAACAGCAATTCCCTCTCGCCCGCTCATCACGCCTGGAGCGCGATTCGCTTAAGACGCTAAGACGCCAAGGAAACATGAAACATCAGGATTTAAAAACCTTCATAAGAATGGGGTTT
>JBFFDD010000257.1:0-3288 GCA_041559575.1 bacterium | reverse complement strand
TACTGCGGCGTTCTGCCGGACGATATGGCCTTTCTGGTGGAGCACCTCCGGTGGATGAGGGAGCGGTTCGATTGGGTGATCACCACAGGCGGCATAGGGGCCACTCACGATGACCTGACCAGGCAGGCTGTCGCGGTGGTCACGGGTCGACCCCTGAAGGAGAACGGGGCCGTTGTCAAACTGCTCGAGGACCGCGTCGGTCCCCCTCTGCCGCCACGGGTCCGGGACCTGGCCGTCTTTCCGTCGGGAGCGGAAATGGTCGGCAATCCGGTTACAGCGGCACCGGGTTTTATTGCCGATAACATGATCGTCCTTCCCGGCATCCCTGATCTGGTGCGTGCCATGTTCCCCTCCCTTGAGGGAAGGCTGGCCGGCGAGAGAGCGTTCAAAGAGGAGTTGTTCACCGGATATTTCGAATCCCAGATCGCCGAACTTCTGGAGGAGACCCAGAAGCGGTTTCCGGAGGTGAAGATAGGGTCGTACCCGGAGATGGACAGGGAGGACTACCGGGTGAGGCTCGTTCTGAGAAGCAGGGACCGCGAAGAACTGGATCAGGCCCGGACGTACCTGATAAGGAGACTCGATAAGTGATAATTGCACAGAGGGTAGTAGCAGAACCGGCAGAGTGGAGATTCCCGCTGGGTTTAGTCCTGACGGCAGCCCTCCTCCTGGTGATTTCCTCAGGGTGCACCCTGTCCCAGGGCGCCAGGAAGGACCACGAGAAGGGCCTCAGCCAGGAACAGGCGATCGGGGAGGCGGTGAAACCGGCGGCGGCCGATCCCGAGGCGGAAATAAAACGACTCCGTGCCGAGCTGTCCCGGGCACAGGGGGAGCTCGAGCTGCTCAAAAGCGTCCGCGAGATAGAGAATCGATCCTTTCAGAGGACCATGGAGGCCGTGGTGGCCGCCCGGGATGAGGCGATCAGGGAGGTGGTCAGGGCACGGTCGAGGATCCAGGGCATGGCGTCACCGGCCGAGGCGGCGGCCATGTTTGCGGAGGCCAGAGTGATCATCGACAGGATGAATGAGGACGCCTTCAGCCTGCCGTCCCGCAATTACCTTGATGAGGCCAACCGTTACCTGAGGGACGGCCGCCGTGAACTGGACGGTCAGAATCCCGGTGGGGCAGCCTACCTGTTCGATCTCATCTCCACCCTGTATCAGAACTTCAGGGAGTTGGAGCCCAGAAATCTGACGGTGGCCGTCACGGCCGCTAATCTCAGGGAATTACCGACTACGAAAGCAAGAAAACTTGACACTCTTTTCCTGGGCGATAGCCTGCAGGGTCTCGAGAAGGTTGAAGGCTGGTTCAGAGTGAGAACCGCCTCCCGGAAGGAAGGCTGGATCACGATAGATCTGGTCCGCTGAAAGCCTGGACCAGGTTTCTCCCCTCCGCCTTGGCCCGGTACATCGCCTTGTCGGCATGGTCGACGAGATCTTCATAGGTGGAAACCTCCTCGTGGGCTGTAGCCACGCCAACGCTGATGGTGATCCGGGTATCCTCCCCCTTCAGGGAAAAGGAGGTCTGCTCGACAGCCTCCCTGAGCTTCTCGGCCACCTGACGGGCCCCCTCCGTGTTGGTGTGGCTGAGGTAGACCAGGAATTCCTCACCGCCATATCTTGCCACCACGTCCGTTTCCCGGACCTGGTCCACCAGGACGTCCCCCAGCTTCCGTAACGCCTCGTCCCCGGCAATGTGCCCGTGCCTGTCGTTGTATTCCTTGAAGTTGTCCAGGTCGATCATGAGGACCGAAACCGGCTGACCGGTCCGCTGGGCCAGTTTAAGTTCCCTCCGGATGTGATCGTTGATGAAGCGCCTGTTGTACCGGCCGGTCAAGGGGTCCGTGATGCTCATGACGCGAAGCTGGTTGTTGATCGCCTGGACCTCTTCCATGCTCATCTTCAGGCTGGAGGACATCCGGTTGAAGGTGGCCACGAATTCACCCAGCTCTCCCCTGGGGTTAATGGAGACCTGGGTTCCAGGTTTGCCCGATCGGATGCTCCTGGCCACCCGGCTCAGTTCTTCCAGGGGGATGATGATCGTCCGTGCCAGGAGGAGGGCCGGGATCAGGAGGATGGCGGACAGAATAACGGTCATCAGGGTCAACTGTCCCCGGAAGTAGGTCAGGGGGAGAAAGGCCATTTTACGGGGGGTCTCTAAAATAAGGCGCCAGGGAAGGAGTTCAATGGCGAACGAGGTGCCGACGACCTTTTCACCGGTCAGCCCCATGTATTCGAGGGTCCGGCCATCGGTTGACAGGAGGCCGGTCGTGTTCTGAGGAATCTGTTTTTCGAAGAGTTCCGGGTCGGTAATCCCCCTGATCGTTCCCCTCTCATTGATGATATAGGCAGTGGAGTGGTTCGGAAGATCGTTGTAAAGGGAGTATTGAATCGGCTCCGGATTGAGGGACCCGATGAAAAAAACCCTTCCCTCCTCGGGTTGACCGGGAAGGGCCTGGCCGACTATGATCCGCGGCAGGCGGCCGTTGGGAAGTTCCAGGATCTTCGGGTCCGTACCCAGATTCTCCAGGAAATCGTCAGAAACGATGTCAGATAGAATGTCCTCGGGTTGAGCCGCCAACCGTGCGCCATCTCCGGTCACGATGGCGAATCCCGTGAATGAGGCGTTGTCCTCGAGAAGATAGGTCAGGTAGCGGTCGATGGATGCCAGATACCGGACCCGTGCCTGCCCCTTGGCTCCGGAAAGGAGCGCTGAGACGTCCTCGTTCAGGAGGTAGGACGATGTGAATGCACGGACGTCGGACACGCGGTTCGCGAACCACTGGGAGAGGTGAAGGGCGTGCCTTTCGGCATTCCGCGACAGGATCTGATAGACCTGTTCCTTGAGGATGCTGTCCAGATGCCTGATGGCCAGCAGGCCTCCGAGCAGGGAGGGGGTGAGGACGCTGATGATGACCAGGGCCAGAACCCTCATCCGGATGGTCTGGAAGGTCCCGAGCAATTTATCCCCGATGGTATGAGTCTTTCTTGCGGTCTCGGCCATGAACGGACTCTCCTCATTAAGGGCGAAATTAACATAAACGATTTATACGACAAAATCAACAATTTTATTGATAAGGTTATTTCTCTTGACAGGTTTTTTGTGATATAAAGCACTCATAATCCTATGAACCTGAAGGTCCCACTGCTGAGAGCTCGTTGAAGGGACATGGGCGATATGGGCTAACGGGAGCCTGTCCTATTCCGTTCGGTTACTGATCGAACTGTTCTCATCGAGCTTTGCTGGCGTCAGCCCCGGTAGACCATGAGTGGTTTCAGGTCTGTTACG
>JBFFDD010000256.1:0-3290 GCA_041559575.1 bacterium | reverse complement strand
TTCACGCCTTCTGATTGAAATGAGAAAAAGGTCGGAAGGCAGGACCTGACCCCACGGTTGTAAAACGAGCTACTTGCCACTGCACTCCTGTTACCATTACTGTTAAAATTACTACTGTAAGGACGTTCCAAGACCAAAGGAGAAACCCGTGAGCGCCATTATCCGCATCGAGGACCTCTGGAAATGCTATGACGGCGAAGATTGCGGTGATGCTTCGGCCCTTCGGGGCCTGGACCTGGAAGTCGCCGCCAGGGAGACGGTCGCGATCTACGGAAAAAGCGGTTCCGGGAAATCCACCCTGTTTAACCTCATAGCGGGGCTGGACCGGCCGACGCGCGGCACAATAACCTTTGAAGGTCTCGACATACACCGCATGTCAGAGTCGGAGCGCACGCAGTTCAGAAGGTCCCGCCTGGGCTTTGTGTTCCAGTTCTTTAACCTCATCCCGACACTGACAGCGCTGGAGAACGTCGCGCTCCCCCTGGAGATGCTCGGTGGCGATCCGAAACGCGCCCGGGACACGCTTCGGGAGGTGGGCCTTTCCGGAAAGGAAAAACGGTTCCCCCACGAGCTTTCAGGCGGTGAGCAGCAGAGGGTCGCCATCGCCAGGGCCGTCGTCAAGGATCCTGCGCTCATCCTGGCCGACGAACCGACGGGGAACCTTGACACCGACACAGGCGACAGGGTCCTTGCCCTGCTCGAACAGATGGCTCAAAGCACCGGGGCTACACTTCTCCTGGCCACCCACAGCCAACGGTCATCGAGGATCGCTGACCGGGTTCTGACCATGAGCGACGGGCGCATCGCCGAGGAAACGCCCGCCGGCAACCCGTCATGAGCACCGTTCTGCGCTCTTTCCTGCGGTCCCTGCTGAGGCGCCGCGCACTGACGCTGGTCCAGCTGGCCGGGGTCGCCTGCGGTGTCGCCGCCGTGGTGGGGATGGTCCTCGCGTCCAACACCTCCATGGACAGTTTTGGCAAGGCTGTCGAGTTCCTCCAGGGAAGGTCCACCCACGCCCTCACGCTGCCTGTCGGCCCCATGTCCGAGTCCGTTCTCGTCCAGCTCATGGCCGACCCGGGGGTCACCGCCTTCGGCCCGGTCCTGGACCAGCGGCTGGGTCTCCCCGACGGTTCCTCTGTGAGGGTCCTGGGTCTTGACCCGTTTTTAGACAACGAGTTGAGGCCCGACCTGGTCTTTTCGGCCGAACTTTCTGGAGGTGGGGAAAACGGGGGTTTCCTGGATTTCCTTTTGCTCAAGGACTCGGTGATCCTTGAAAGGCGGCTGGCCCGGAGCCTCGGTGTCGGCCCGGGTGATCCCCTCGTCACCGACATCGGCGTCCTGCGGGTTCTGGGAATATTTACCCACCCCGCCGCCGAGCCCCTCATCCTCATGGACATCGCCAACGCCCAGGAGTTTTTCGACGCCAGGGGCATGATCGACAGGGTGGACCTCATTCTCGAAGATCCGCCTGCCTTTAACGCTCTCTGGTCATCCCGGGGCTACCAGGTCAACTCCCAGAACGACCGCCAGGCGGTCTATGAGGATATGCTCCGGGCCTTCCGATTCAACCTTGAAGCCCTGTCACTCCTCGCGCTGCTGGTGGGGGTTTTCCTCGTGTACAACACCTCCATGTTCAGCGTTGTCAGCCGCAGGAAAAGCGTCGGGATCCTCCGGAGCCTGGGAGCCACCCGGAAGGAGATCGTGACAGCAGTGACGGCCGAGATAACCCTTCTCGGCCTTATCGGGGGGACCGCGGGAGGTGTGCTGGGATTCGCCCTGGCGCGTCTTCTCACCGGGATCGTCGGCGACACGATAAGCCAGCTGTACTTTTTCCTCCGCCCCCTCCCCCCCCAATGGTCCTGGTTCATCCCGGCGGCTGGGGCTGTCCTGGGACTGCTGGCATCCCTCCTCGGGGGAGTGTTTGCCATCTTCAAGATCAACCGGGAGGATCCGGTGGACGCTCTCAGGGGCCGCGTTCCGCCGATGAGCCAGGAAAAATTCGTCCGGAGGATCGCCGCGGCCGGCCTCGCACTTACCCTGGCAAGCACCGCGCTGCTGTCCGGATCCCCTTCCATCCTCACAGGCTACGTCGGTGCCTTCGGGGTGATCCTGGGCCTGAGCTTCATGTGCGGCATGCTCCTTGTCGTCATGGCACCCCCCTGGAAGGCTTTTCTCAAAGCCGCTGCCGGTCCAGTGGGGTCCCTGGCGGCGGGAAACGTCCGCCGAAGCCTGGGCAGGACAGCCGTGGCAGTGGCGGCCTTCGGCATAGCCCTCTCCCTCCTTGTGGGGCTGGGAAGCATGATCGGCAGTTTCCGGCAGACCCTGATCTGGTGGATGGACGGTCAGATCCGGGCGGACCTTTACATCCAGGCGCCGACAGGGGGCCGGATCCCCCTGGACCTTTACGGTGAACTGTCCCGCCTGCCGGGTGTGGGCGGTGTGGACCCCTACCAGAACGCCACCCTTTCCTATCGCGACTCGATCATCAGGATCGTGGCCATCGACCCCGAGGTCCTGGGCAGGTTCGCGAATTTCGCCTGGTATGAGGGCAGCGACCTGGCCTGGAGGGGCGTCCGGGAAGGGGGCGTCATCGTCTCGGAAAGTTTTTACCGGCGTTTTGGCCTCAGGACAGGTGACGAGGTCACGCTTACCGGCTCGACAGGCAAGACACCTCTTGAAATCGCCGGTGTCTTTTACGACTACACGACGGAGCACGGTCTCGTCATGATGTCCCGGGACCGTTTCATCGACCTGTTCGAAGATCCGTCCATCGACACCCTGGCGGTGTTTTTCGAACCCGCGGGTGGCCGTCCGGCGGGAACGGAGGAAAAGGTGCGGGAGATGTCCCGCGGTGCCGGCCTTATGATCACCGACCGGGCAGGGTTTAAAGAGAGGATCCTTTCCATTTTCGACGCGACCTTTACCATCACACAGTCCATGCGGGCGATTGCAGTCCTCGTGGCCTTCTTCGGGATCACCGGGGCCCTGCTCACCCTTTTCATGGAAAGGCGGAAGGAGTTCGGCATCTACAGGGCCCTCGGGCTCACGGGCCGGGAGGTGGCGCTCATGACCCTTCTGGAGGGCCTGGGCATGGGGTTCGCCGGTTTCATCCTGAGCACGGCAGCTGGGACCATGATCACCTTTATTTTGATCCGCGTTATCAACATCCAGAGCTTCAACTGGACGATCTTCTACCACTTTGACATCGTTCCCTACCTCACCGCCGCGGGGATCGCCCTGACCGCGAGCCTCGGAGCCGCCCTTTATCCCATGATCAGGGTCGTGAGGAC
>JBFFDD010000255.1:0-3326 GCA_041559575.1 bacterium | reverse complement strand
GGGACCCAGATGGGTGCCTGTTCATCGACGATCTTGAGGAAAATGTTCAGGCTGCGCGGAAGGTGGGAATAAGAGCTCAAAGGTTCACCGATTCTCAGGCCCTCAGAGAGACCCTGCGGGAGCACGGGCTGGAGCTGTCGGCCTGACGAAGTGTACGAATAGCCTAATTCCCGTCAAGCCTCCTTTCCAGGGCCCGCACGATGCGCCGGTTGGCGCTGGGCATGGGAAGGCTCTCCAGGGTGGGCAGGTCCACCCACCGGGCATCGGGACGGCGGAGCGTCCCCCCGTCGGATGAGCAGATGAAGACATGCAGCTTGACCCGGAAGCGGGTGTAACTGTGGTTGAAGACCCCCAGTTTTTCGAGGACCTCGATCTTTAGACCGGTTTCCTCCTTGACCTCCCGGACCACCGCTTCCTCCGGCGTCTCGACGGTGCTTCTCCCGACACCCCGACACCCCGGTTCCCCGATACCAGCCTCACCTCCCCCCCGCCCCTTCGCCCCCTCGCCTCCTTGTCCCTTCGCTTTCCCGATCTTCCCCCCCGGGAACTCCCACATGCCGGCGAGCAGGCCCTCTTCAGGGCGCTTCTGCACCAGGACATGTCCATCATCCAGCACGATCGCGAGGGCGGCCTCGATATGTGTTGGTACCGGAAGGGGTTTTTTCACCGGGTACTCGGAGACCGTTCCCTCGCGATGGGCCCGGCACCATGGATTTAGGGGGCAGGCCGGGCAGGCCGGGTCCCTGGAGGTGCAGACGGAATTTCCCAGGTCCATGACGGCCTGGTTGAGATCGCCAGGGCGGTCTGGAGGAAGGACCCGTGAGAACGCTCTGGTTAATCTCTTTTTATCTGAGGAGGCCAGGAGGCGGGACCAGACCCTGATGTTGTTGGCGTCGAGGGCCGGCGCCCTGACACCGAAGGCGATGGAGGCCACCGCCGCGGCCGTGTAGTCACCGATGCCGGGAAGCTTCCTGAGTTCGGCAGGGTCTGTGGGGATCTGCCCGCCGTATGACTCCAGGACCTCCTTGGCCGTGGCGTGGAGATTTCTGGCCCGGGAGTAGTACCCCAGACCCTCCCACTGGCGCATGACATCCTCCGGCTCGGCACCGGCCAGATCGTGGACCGTCGGGTACCGCTGCATCCACTTTTCAAAGTACGGCAGGACGGCCGGCACGGTGGTCTGCTGCAGCATGATCTCCGACACCAGGACCGCGTAGGGGTCGGGGTGGTCCCGCCAGGGCAGGTCCCTCCGGCTGGTGTCGTACCAGGCGAGGAGGGCGGAGGAAAGGTTGGGAGCCAACGAGGTGAAAAGTGAAAGGTTAAAGGTTAAAGAAGGACTGCGAAACCCTTTCCCCCTTTCCCTTTCCCCTTTCCCCTTTCTTCTCACATTCTCGCTCCCCGGAACAGGACCGCCCCCAAGGTCAACAGGGCCGCCGAGACGCCGGCCAGGACCATCAGGTCCACCACGGGGCCGATGGCCGACGAGCCGAGGAGGGCCCACCGGAGGCCGTCCACCCCGTAGGTCAGGGGGTTCAGATAGGCCGCTCCCTTGAGGAGGGGGGGGAGGTTGCCGAGGGGAAACAGGGATCCGGACAGGAAGAAGATGGGCATGATGAGGAAGTTAAACACCAGCTGAAATCCGTGGGGATCCTCCATCCGTGAGGCCAGGGCCACACCCAGGCTGGTGAAGGAGATGCCGATGAGGGCCATGAACACGAGGGCCATGGCGAATCCGGCCAGGGAGGGGAGGCGGACGCCGAGGGCGAAGGAGATGGCCAGGAAGAGGAGGGCCTGAAGGGAGGCGGTGGTGGTGCCCCCTACGGTCCTTCCCATGACAATGGCCAGGCGGGGGATGGGAGCGACCAGCATCACCTTGAGAAAACCGAACTGGCGGTCCCAGATCACCGATATGCCGGCCACCGTGGAGGAGAAAAGGAGGACCATCCCCATGATGCCCGGGGCGATGTAGTCCAGGTAACGCTCACCGCCCGGACGGATGGCGAAGGCCGACTGCAGCCCCATGCCCAGGAAGGCCAGGAAGAAGAAGGGCATCCCCAGGCTGCCGATGATTCGGGACGGGGACCTTAAGTACCGGATCACCTCACGTTGCCAGATGGTGGCTGTGGCGCCGAAGAACCGTCTCATCGGCCAAAGGCCCTCCGCCGCTGGCGCATCCTGTCCACCGCGCTGCCCCCCCCGTCCCGGATGGCCCTGCCGGTGTGGTGGATGAACACGTCCTCCAGGGTCGGTTTCTTGAGGGTCACCGAGTGGGCGTGGATGCCTGCCCCCTCGGCGAGGCGGAGGATGTCGGGGATCCTCCCCTCACCGCTCTGGACGGTGATGTCCACATAGCCGTCGTGGCCCCGGATGGCCCTGATCCATTTCTCTCCCTCCAGCACCGACCGGAACCGGTCGCCCTGGTCCGTCTCGATGCGGATCATGTCTCCCCCCAGGGCGTCCTTGAGCTCAGCCGGGGATCCGAGGGCGATCACCTTCCCATGGTCCATGATGGCCACCCTTCCGCACAGGGCGTCGGCCTCCTCCATGGAGTGGGTGGTCAGCAGGACGGTGAGGTCCCTCTCCCGGTTGATCGCCTCGATGTGGTTCCAGATCCGGCGACGGGTCTGGGGGTCCAGGCCGGTGGTGGGCTCGTCGAGGAAGAGGACCCTGGGATGGTGGAGAAAGCCGCGGGCGATCTCCAGGCGGCGCTTCATGCCCCCCGAGAAGGTCTTGACCCGATGCCGTGACTTTTCGGTCAGGTCCACCATCTCCAGCAGTTCGGGGATCCTCTTCCACCGGTCCCGGCGGGGCACGCCGTACAGCCGGCCGTGGAAGTCCATATTTTCCCAGGCGGTGAGCTCCTCGTCGGTGGACGGGTCCTGGAACACGATGCCGATGGCCCTCCGGACGGCGTCCTTCTCGGCGATGATCTCGTGGCCGGCCACCTTCGCGGACCCGGAGGTGGGGTCCAGGAGGGTCACCAGCATGGACAGGGTGGTGGTCTTGCCCGCCCCGTTGGGGCCGAGGAGGCCGAAGATCTCACCGTGCTCGATGGAAAGGTCCACCGAATCCACCGCGGTGAGGGTTCCGAAGCGGCGGGTCAGGCCCTCGGTTATGACGGCCTCTGAATTGGTTGTCACGGTTTCCACTGTCAAAAGATTATCGTTCTAAAGTGATCTCTGGAGCGGCGCATTGTAACACATACGAACGGGTTGGAAAAAAACAAAAGGGGAGCCGCGGTTTTTTTCCGCGGCTCCCCGGGATCGGGTCTTGTGTCCGGTTAGCGCCACTCGTGGAATGTGATCTCACCCAGGTAGAGAGGGAAG
>JBFFDD010000254.1:0-3383 GCA_041559575.1 bacterium | reverse complement strand
TGCTCTGTGAACAACTGGCTCATATCGATGCCGGTGCCGATGAGGCCGTGGTCACGCGCCCAAGTGCACAGCATCTCCCCCGAACCGCTGCCGAGGTCGAGTACCCGGGCCCCCGATTCCAGACGCAGCGCCGCGCCGAGAGTGGCGAGCTTCTCGGGTGTGAGCGGGTTGTGGATGCGATGAGCACTTTCGGTGATGTTGAATATTCGTGGGATGTCCACTGTGGAAAATCTCCTTACGGGTGTGAATAGATTCGGACACTGCATAACTTGTGGCAGATGCAACAGTAGCGTCCTGCAGCGACAAGGGCCAAGTCGACGACATCTTTTGGGAAGCTCATTGCGCCTCTCCCGGTCTTTGGGAGTAGCCAGGGGTCGGAGCGGGAATTGTGCCATTCACGACTAAATACGAAGGTTATTCCTTTCCTACCATCTCCCCAACCTGGGCAAACGTTTTGCTTCTCCTTTCCCTACTGGTCAGGGAAAGGAGAATTACCATGGCAAAACCTGTTCGACTCGAGTTTCCGGGCGCAGTTTACCATATCTGCGCACGAGGAAACCGGCAGGAACACATCTTTCTCGATGATGAAGACCGGACCCATTTCCTGAAACTGCTCGCTTCAGTTGTTAACCGGCTGAACTGGCTGTGTCATGCCAGAACAAAGAGACCCGATTATAGCTGAGGCTTTCCGATTCCGAGGCTACACCCAATCGGGAATTGGTCATTTTAAAAGACTTAACAGGTCAACGATCAGCAAGATCATCTGCAAAACCAAGTAACCATATCAGGAACACCACAATTCCCGCTCCGACCCCTGGTCCCCCTCAATCGTATTCCAGACTGGCGTCCCCCTTCGAAAATAGAAAATATAGGGATCGTGGGTCAACCATGGGGTCGGGTCCTGCCTTCTGATGTTCGAGCATTTTGCCGGAAAAGATATGTCCAGCCTTCGCTCTTCTTGAACTCCAAGATCAGGAGGGAAAACGAATTATGGCGGGCATTTAAAAGCCTAAAGTAAGTGCCCGTCTTCGCTCTTCGAGCTACGCCGTGGCAGCATAAAACTAAAAGGACCCAAACGATTATATCATCTGGGTCCTTAAGTTTTATGCTGGAGCCGGGAATCCGCCTACGCTGAAGCTACGGCGTGACAAGGCGGACTTGAGGTTCGGTTCAAGTCCGACCGGCACCCAGGCCGCGGGCTCAAAAAGAAACCCCATCCGTGTGGATGGGGCGGGAGAAATGAAAAACCGCGCCCGGCCTTCGCTCATATTCGGGTAAGTGTTCGGGTTTAGATGAGCTTCGGCGGGCACTACAAAAACTAAAAGCTCCAAGGCGACTTCTTCACCTTGGAGCTTAAGTTTTTGTGTGGAGCCGGGAAGCGGACTTCCTTCGATCCGCTGTGCGCGTTACTCAGGACAGGTTCACTGGTGACCTTCGGTCAGGTTCAAGTCCGACCGGCACCCATGCCATGAGCTCAAAAAGAAACCCCATCCTTTTGGATGGGGCATCATTTTGAGCTGGAGCCGGGAAGCGGACTTGAACCGCCGACCTACTGATTACGAATCAGTTGCTCTACCGACTGAGCTATCCCGGCATGTGAGAGACAGCGGCATATATACGTCAAACGGTGTTGGGGTGTCAAGATTCGGGGGCTGGCTGCCGCTGTCTCGAACCGGGGTGTCGGGGTGACGGTGTGCCGGTGCTGTTTCAAGACCTTGGCAGGTCTTTCCCCGACCCTCCGTTACCCCCATACTCCGGTACACCAACTACGCGACCACCTCGATCCGCCGGTTGACGAAATCGATGGTCCGGATCCTGCCCTTGATCTTGGTCTCGCCGCCCTTCATGTCCATCAGGCGCATCTCGTCACCCTCGATCTCCACGACGTCGATGTCCTCCAGGTGACGATGGCCGTCGGGGTAGTAGAGGACGAAAGCCGATTCACCGCACATAGGATGCTCCTTTAAAACAGTCCAAAGCCCAAAGTCCAAAGTCTAAAATCAATCCAAGGTCCAAAATCAAAAATTCAAAAGAGGATCACGATCTCTATTCTCTATTCTCTATTTTCTACTTTCCCCTTTCCACTGCGCCAAAGGCGCTCCCCGTTACCCCGTCGCTCCGAAACCCCGATACCCGGCTAACCCCGCTTCCCCCCTCTCCGGTCCTTCTTCAGCAGGCCATACTTCCTCAGCCTTTCCCGCAGGGTGTTGCGGTTGATGCCCAGGATCTTCGCGGCCCGTATCTGGTTGCCGCCCGACGCCTCCATTATAAGTTCGAACAGGGGTTTTTCCAGCTGGCTTAAAAGCTGTTCGTAAAGGTCTCCCTCTTCCAGGTGTTTCCACGACGCGACGATGTCAGTGAGTCTGGCTCGGAGGATCTCCTCCAGTGACTCGTCTTCGCCCTTTTCCGCCCCCTCCGTCGGCATCTCGAGGCCCAGGTCCTCCGGCTGGATCACCGGTCCGGAGGCGAGGACCGACGCACGTCTCAGGGTGTTCATCAGTTCCCTGACGTTGCCGGGCCAGTGGTACCGGATGAGATCCTCCCTGGCGCCCTCAGATATCCGCTTGACCGGCTGCCGGTTCTCGTCGGCGAAGATCTTGAGGAAGTGATCCGACAGGAGAGGGATGTCCTCCTTGCGCTCCCTCAGCGGGGGCGCATTGAGGGTGACCACGTTGAGGCGGTAGAAGAGATCCTCTCGGAATTCCCCTGAATTGACCGCCTCCCTGAGATCCCGGTGGGTGGCGGAGATCACCCTGACGTCGGCCGCCAGGCTGATGTGGCCTCCCACGCGCTCGAATTCCCTGTTCTCCAGGACGCGGAGGATCTTGGCCTGCAGGTTCAGGGGCATGTCGCCGATCTCGTCCAGGAACAGGGTGCCGCCCCTGGCCACCTCGAACTTCCCTTTGCGGGTTTCGGTGGCTCCGGTGAACGCCCCCCTCTCATGTCCGAAGAGGACGCTCTCCAGCAGGTCCCCCGGGATGGCCGAGGCGTTGACCGCCACGAAAGGCCGGCCGGCCCGGGAACTGAACCGGTGGATCGCCCGGGCGATCAGTTCCTGGCCCGAACCGCTCTCGCCGAGGATGAGGACTGTGGCGTCGGTGGCGGCCACGCTGCCCATGGCCTTGAACAGATCCTCCATGATGGCGGACCCGCCGATCATGTCCTCCATCTGGACCGGGCTGGGTTCCGGGCCCGATGGGGCGCCGGGGGCCTCGGTCACAGCCAGGCCGCGCTTCACGTATTTGAGGAGGACAGGCACATCGAAGGGCTTGGCGAGATAGTCGAATGCACCGTGTCGCATGGCCTCAATGGTGTGGGTCATGACGTTCTGGGCGGTGATGATCAGCACGGGGATATCGGGTTTGGACTTCTTGAGCCTCTGG
>JBFFDD010000253.1:0-3440 GCA_041559575.1 bacterium | reverse complement strand
TGAGCCCGGGACCGGTGGCCGACAGGGTGGTGAAAACGGCCGGGTCCACGTTGAAGATCAGGAACTGCGGCCCTTCCACGCACTGGGTGGAGGAGGCGGGGGAGCCGTCCTGGTCGAGGTAGTAGACGGTGTCCGCGGTGGCGATGCTGACCTCCGCCCCCGGTAAATTGTCTCCGTTGTCGTCGGTGACGAACCCGGCGACGTGGGCCTTGTCCGGCTGGATGGTGACGCCGAAGTTGGAGGCGATGGCCTGGATCAGGCTGTCCTTGACGATGGACAGCTCCACTCCGCCGTCGTAGGTGTCGAGGCCCGCTGACAGATCGGCGGTGGTGATGAAGGCGAACTGGGAGTTCATGGCCAGGAAGCTGGCCGCGTCGGCCGGATCCGGCTCGGCGTGCAAGGCCGCCCAGAATTCCATGGGGGCGAACTGGTAGGTGAAACCGCCGGTATTGGGAGCGTAACCGGGGTCCTCGTTGGAGGTCACCGTCTGCAGGGGCCACGGGCTTGGGTACCCCAGCAGGGAGACGGCGGCGCTGCCGTACGGGGCGCTGTCGGTGTCCATGTCGATGACCTTGTCCACCGTGCCCCTGACTGTCGCGGTGTCGAACAGGTCAATGGCGATGTCCACCCCGTCCGCGCCGGAGGTGCCGATCACGGCCGGGGCGTCCCCGAAGCCCATGGCGAACTCGTTACCCGGCCCGCCGGGGACGTCCAGGGCCGCGAACACGGTGTACGTCCCTAACGGGATGAAGGCGGTCGGTGACTGAATGATGTTGCCTGTGTCTACCGGGTCTCCGAAGTTCCCGGTGGCGCCGATGGCGTTGTCGAAGAACGGGTTGAGCCAGTAGGCGAAGAGGGGAACGGTGGTGTCGTAGTAACCCGATGTGGCGAATTTGCTGGCCAGGATCACCGTGCTGGACAGGGCCGGCAGACCGTCGACGGCAAACACATCGGGGGTCTCGGCGGTCAGGTCGCCTGTGTAAGCTCCAGCATAGGAGATGCTCCCGAAGATGGCCTCCGGATCGTACAGCTGGATGTCGATGCCGGTGACGGAGCCCCCCGAACTAATGCTGACGGAATTGGCGTTAAAGTTGGCCGTGTCGCCGTAAATTCCCACCGGATCACCGAACCGGACCGGGTCGTCATCCACCGTGCCGTTGACCGGCTGGATCGCGGCCACGTAATAGGTCCCGTCGGGCAGATTGGCGAAGGTGTACTCACCGGAGAAATCCACGGTGGTCTGTGCCACCGGATCCTCGTTCGAGGCGACCGGATCGGTTGTGAACAGGAAGGCCACCGTGTTCTCGAGGGTGTCGTCGAGAGGGGAAGCCGGGTCGTCGCTGACGGTGCCGGATATGGCCCCGGTGGGCGGGGGAACCTGCCCGGTGGTGAAGGAGAAGGTTGCGTCGGAGGCCAGTGCCTCGCCCTCCTGGTCCTCGGCCCCGGCGGCGACGGTGACAGTGTACTCGGTGCTGAAGGCCAGGGCCGGATCGAAGTCCACCGACAGGGTGTCTGATGCCGGATCCCAGGAGAAACTGGTGGTGAAGCCGGCGTTGGGGCTGATGGAGAAGGCCGACTCCACGCTGGCCCGGGACATGGCCTCGGAGAAGCTGACCTGGGCCTGGATGGTGGTGGAAACGTCGGTCGCCCCGTCGGTGGGCGCCGTGCCGGTGACCGTGGGCGGTGTGGGCCTCTCGGTGGTGAAGGAGAAGGTGGCGTCAGAGGCCAGGGCATCTCCCTCCTGGTCCTCGGCCCCGGCGGCGACGGTGACGGTGTACTGGGTGCTCCTGGCCAGGGAGGACATGAAGTCCACTGTAAGGACGGTCGACGTGCCGTCCCAGGACAGGTCTGTCGTCACGCCTGCAGGAGGACTGACGGACAGATTGGCGGCCACGCTGGTCTGGGACATGGCCTCGGAGAAGGTCAGTTCCGCCTGGATGCTGACGGGGACGTTGGTGTCACCATTGCCGGGTAGGGTGCCGGTGACGAAGGGTATGGTCGGTCCAGCGGCCGGGGCGGTGGTGAATCCGAGGATGAAGTCCGAGGCCAGGGTATCGCCCTCCTGGTCCTCGGCCCCGGCGACTACTTTGAGGGTGTACTGGGTGCTGAAGGCCAGGGCCGGGCTGAAGGTTACCGACAGCGTGGTGGAGTCCGGGCTCCAGGAGAAGGATCGGCTCACATTGGGCGTGATGGAGAACGCCGATTCCACGCTTGCCTGGGACATGGCCTCGGAGAAGTTCACCTGAGCGGTAATGGTTGTGGAAACGTCCGCAGCCCCGTCGGTGGGTGTGCTTCCTGTCACTTCCGGATCGTCCGAAGCCGGCGGGCTGCTGCCTCCCCCGCCGCAGCTAACGGCCCCCAGGGCGATGGAAAAGATGGCGATGAGTACTATGGCATGCATGGCAGGTCGAGTCTTAACCGTGAATCCGAACATGGAACCCTCCTTCACTTAACTAGTCACATTTGGGACCCGGCATCCTTGGCAGTCACGTCCAGGGCCGGTTTCAGATGTTTCCGCCGCAATCAGCTGTTACAAAAAAGAAACCGAAATATAAAGTATCTTGGCCGATAAAACAAGGGTTTATTTTTCCAGATCCGTCGAACCTGATCTAACCTGAGGGATGGATTCGGTACCAGAGGCGATCGCCGGGAGTGCAGGCGACACCCGGGGGAAGTGGAGCCCATCCTCAGAACAGCTTCTTCAGCTTGTCCCCCAGGCTCTTCTCCAGCTTTTCCTCCAGGTCTTCCTTTGTCTTTTCCTTGTCTCCCAGAACCTTCTGCTCCAGCTGCTGTTTGGCGGCGGCCTTCATGATGTCCGAATCGAGGCCGAACTTCGGCGAGGTGACCGTGCCGCTTATCTTCAGGGGGATCTGGAGGCGACCGCTGCTGTCTTTGGGAAAGAGGGCCCGGCGGTTTTCGGGGATCCTGGCCGTCATGGCGTCGGTCAGCGTCATGCGGGAGGACAGGGCCAGGGAGCTGTCCATGCCGATGCTTCCCGACCCCTTCATGCCCCAGTCCCGGGTCAGGATGTCCATGCCCCCGATCCGGATCTTCCCATTGGCGATGGAGAAGGAGGCGTCCATGGAATCGAAGGCGGTCTCCTTCTCCCCGGAGGACGACAGGCCGAGAAGGGACGCAGCCGTCTGTGCTCCTCCCAGAAGGTTCGCCGAGGTGAATCGGCCCCCGCTGACCTTGATGGACCCGTCGCCGGTGAGGAACTTCCGCAGCTGGTCCAGGGCCGTCCCCTTGCCTGTGAGGGCCAGGTCCGAGGTCACCTCGCCGAAGAGGATCCCCCTCAGGCCGGTGAAGGTGGCCAGGACGTCGTCCATCTGGACCCTGTCGGTTTTAAGTGACGACCCGTAGGCCACCGGGTCGGTGCCCAGATCGGCCCAGGCGGATCCGGCCAGCCCGCCACCGAAGGCGGTCAGGGTCATCCCGTC
>JBFFDD010000252.1:0-3535 GCA_041559575.1 bacterium | reverse complement strand
GGTGATTCGAAAAGAGAGTTTTCAGTTTTCAGTTTCCAGGTTTCAGTTTCCAGTTTGCAGTTTCCAGTCCGAACTCCCAATCTTATTCGAACAAGAGAGTTTTCAGTTTGCAGTTCTACCTCCAATCTTATGCGAACAAGAGAGTTTTCAGTTTACAGTTTGCAGTTTCCAGTCCGAACTTCCAATCTTATGCGAACGAAAGAATGTTTCCAGTTTGCAGTTTCCAGTCCGAACTCCCAATCTTATGCGAACAGGGGAAGAAGCAGGTTAGAAAGTTTGAGGTTTGAAGTTTGAAGTTTGAAGTCCTGGAATAGGATCATCCAACGTTTTAGGTCAAAGATCCAATTGGAGAACCAAAACCTAATCTTATGCGAAGTTATGGGAGAGTTATGACGAGAAAACTGACATCGGATCAAAAAACCAGGAAACCGAACGGAGGAGGGATAACAACTCTCTCTATCGTTAACCTGTCGAGCCACTCTCATAAGTTCGCATAAGATATATTATGTAAAGTAATGGGCGTATCAGGAATTCATCGGGTATCCCTATAATTCGCCATCCAGGCAGTTAATCTGACAGGTACTCTTGGGGAGTTTGAAATTGGGGATTTAAAATTGACCGTCGGTGACACATCGTCCTCGACTTACTCCTTCGTCTCTTCTTCCTCCACCTCCAATGGTACATGTTCAAAGGAACCGACGTCGAACAGCCCCCAGTCCGTCAGCTTGAGCTCCGGGATGACCGGGAGCGCAAGGAATGAGAGGACCAATAAGGGATCCTCCAGGGCGCAGCCCGTCAGCTTGATCGCTTCCTTCAGCTGTGAAAGACCGCTGGCCACCGCTTCGGCGCTCCCGTCGCTGATCAGCCCGCATATGGGGAGTTCAAAGATACCCGTCACCTGACCCTTCACTGCCGTGGAAAGTCCCCCTCCGGCCTTTACAATGGCGTTCACGGCTGCCACAGCACTGGCATCGTCCATCCCGGCACATATGATATTGTGCGAATCGTGGGACACACTGGATGCGATGGCCCCCTGTGTCATGCCGAACCCCCTGACAATACCCCTGCCGATCCTTCCGCTTGCCCTGTGCCGCTCGAAAACGTACAGGGACGCCAGATCGGCCCCTGAATCAGGTGAAAATCGCCCCGTGTCATCAACAGCTACGCTTTCAACGGTGGATTTTGTCAGCAGCGAGGTTGTCCGGACGTCCATTATCCTCACTTTTCCCGCGCCTGATATGGGGATGCCGAGGTCCGTCTCCCTGATCCGCCCCATTTTTATGGAGTTCAGAAGGTTTTTTTGTACGGTACTGGATCCTATGGGCACCTCCAGGATTCCCTGCCGTGCGACGATCTTCCCCTGATATGTGACAAATTTCACTTTAAACTCCTTCAGGTCATCCAGCACCACCAGGTCAGCCCGGTATCCGGGAGCCACGGCCCCTCTTCCCGTCAGATGAAAATGCTCGGCGGCATTCAGGGTCACCATCCTGATGGCCTCCACGGGGTCGATCCCCATGGACACAGCCAGCCTCAAGAGATGGTCCAGGTGCCCTCTTTCCAGGAGCTCGTCACCGTGACGATCGTCCGTGGCCAGGACAAACCTCCTGGAATTGCCCTTGGTTACCAGAGGAAGGATCGCCTCCATATCGTGGGCATTGGTCCCCTCCCGGACCATGATCCTGATACCAAGACGGAGCTTCTCCAGCGCCTCGTCAGCCGTGGTGCACTCATGGTCCGATTGAATTCCGGCAGCAGCGTAGGCGTTCAGATGCTTCCCCCCCAGAAGCGGGGCGTGGCCGTCAATGGGACGCCCCGTGCTGGCCTCTATCTTTCTGAGGACCTCATCGTCGCCGAAAACGACCCCGGGATAGTTCATCACCTCGGCCAGGCCCAGAACTCGCGGGTGCCGGTAAAGGTGTTCGATGTCCAGAGGGCTGATGGCGGCGCCCGATGTCTCGAAATTCGTCGAAGGGACACATGAGGGAGCCATCACGTACAGGTCAAGGGGGATCTCCTCGCTGTCAGCGAGAAGGAACTCGATTCCCGAAATACCGGAAACATTAGCAATTTCATGGGGATCGGCCACCAGACAAGTGGTCCCCTTAGGAACGATGACCCTGGCCAATTCGCTGGGCCTGAGCATGGAACTCTCGATGTGGAAATGGGACTCGATAAACCCCGGCGAAACATAGGCGCCGGCAAGATCCACCTCGTTATGACCGCGGTACTCCCCCAGACCCGCAACCACACTTCCGGACACAGCGACATCCGTATCCTGCACCTCTCCCGTAAAGGTATTGACGACCTTGCCGTTCCTGAGCACCAGGTCGGCGGGCTCATCTCCCCGGGCGACGGCAAGGACTTTGGCGAGGGATTTCATGGCGATCCTCCGTAAAAGGAGCCACCGGTTTCAAGTTTCAGCATCCGGACCCTTAATTTCCATTTTCCTGCATCTAATTTCCGATTAATTACAGTTATTTTAGTAATTTATTTAATGTTATTTGTTAACATTTTAACCAGACTGCTCCCTGATCTGAAATAGTGCCGAAAGACGACTTTGAGGTTCCTTCTCAGGTCGGGTTTGCTGTTGACGATGTAGATGGCCCCGTCCAGGTGAAAGATCTCCCGTTCGAGCCTCTCAAAAGATGCATCCACGTTAAACGAATTTGACAGTGCTTCCTCCATGAGGGGCACCATCTTGTCCTTCATTCTCAGGTGGGTATCCAGGTGAAAGATGGAAAGGTCGGGCCCGATGTCTTTCAACCTTTTTAGAAAGGAGGTTATCTCAGGGAGCTCCACGTGCTTGGGAGGGGATGTTTTGACCTCCAGATACAGAAAACGGCCTCCCACCGCTGCGATGACATCGTGGTCACCACCAGCCTCCAACCCCCCGAATCTGACACCCCAGGCCGCCGGACATTCGAAATCCCGTCTCAGAACCCGGGATACGTACCATTCGTAGGTGACGCCGAAGCTTTTTATCGCCGTAGGCGGAGCGGGACGTCCGGAATCGTCCCTGAGAACACCCAAGTCCAGAAACCCGTTCAGGAACCTGTCAAAAGCATCAGGAGCGCAGAAGCGCTCCACGGATCGGCGTCCCTTCAGCCACGACTTCTCATCCTCGGACTTGATCGCCTCCCTGAGCAGGAGCCTGGCCGCATAGTGGTCCAGGAGGGCCAGATACCTTTCCTCCTCCCCTGCCCCATGTTCGGGGAGGAGCAGATCGCTCTCAGGGTTCCACCTCTCGACGGTCAGGCCTCGACCTCTGACGGCGCTTTTCAGGGGGTCCATACTTATAGTTTACAGCTTGAAGTTTACAGTCCCGGTTTCAAACCCGAAATGCATAATGACATTGGTTCCGCATGACTTCAAGCGGAGTGAGAGAGCCGAGTTTTTTTCGGGGTCGATTATTTAATAGTTTTTCGATCCTTTTCAGTTCTTTGACAACTACCGTTCTCAGGTCTGTGGATTTGGGCAGGAACTGGCGGATAAGGCCATTGACCTGCTCGTTGAGCCCTCTTTGCCACGGTTT
>JBFFDD010000251.1:0-3583 GCA_041559575.1 bacterium | reverse complement strand
GCTCCGAACCGTCTACTTCATCGCTTCCTTGCCGCTGACGACCTCGATCAGCTCGGTCGTGATGGCAGCCTGTCTGGTCCTGTTAAACAGGAGGGTGAGCTTTTCGATCATCTCCGCGGCGTTCTTGGAAGCCGCTTCCATGGCGGTCATCCTGGCGCCGTGTTCACTGGCCACCGACTCGAGGAAGACGCGGTAGATCTGCACGTTTATGTGTCTCGGCAGCAGTTCCGCCAGGAGCACATCCTCTGAAGGCTCGAAAGTGTATTCAACCGGGTAATAATCCTCCGAAATGTCCATGGGTTTTATGGGCAGGAGCTGCTCCACGATGACCTTCTGCTGGATGGCCGACTTGAACTCGTTGTAAACCATGTAAACCTGGTCGAACTCCTCGGCGAGGTAGTTCTGAACAACGTCTTCCCCAACGGCAATGGCGTGGGGAAAGGACACGTCGGAAAGGATGTTGAGGGACACCTTTCGAATGTTGAAATCCCGCCGTTTGAAGTAGTCGTTGGCCTTGCGTCCCACCAGGTGGAGGGTAAACTCCCAGTCCGGATGTTCGCGCATGAACTTCTCAGCCTGCCGGATAATGTTGGAGTTAAAGGCCCCGCAAAGGCCCCTGTCGGAGGTCACCACGATGAGGTCCACTTTATTGGGTTCTCTTGTTTGAAGCAGTGGGTGGGCCTGGGGGTTCGTCCTCAAGGCCAGGCTGGACAGCACCTCGAGCATTTTGTGGGCATAGGGGCGGGACGCGAGGATGGCATCCTGGGCCCTGCGCAGCCTCGAGGCCGCTACCATTTTCATGGCCTTGGTGATCTGCTCGGTATTTTTGACCGAGGAGATGCGTCGTTTAATGTCCCGTAAGGTACTCATAAAAGGTCTCTGTTCTCCCTAATCCGCAAACAGGAAAGCCTATTCGTAAACAAACTCTGACTTGAAGGCTGCCAGAGCCTCCTCGAGCCTGGGTTTGATCTCGTCAGTGATCTCCTTTTTATCGGCAAGATCCTTTATAAGATCCGCGTACCTGTTGTCCATGAAATGGTAGAGCTCTTCTTCGTACTTACCTAGGGCCTCTACCGGATAATCGTCGATGTGTCCGTTTGTGGCTGCATATATGATGATAGCCTGCTTCTCCACCGGCAGGGGCACGTACTGGCCCTGCTTGAGGATCTCAACCAGCCTCTCCCCCCTGGCCAGCTGCATCTGGGTGGCCTTGTCCAGGTCCGATCCGAACTGGGCGAAAGCCGCCATCTCCCGGAACTGGGCTAGTTCGAGCCGCAATCTTCCCGCAACCTGCCGCATGGCCCGGACCTGAGCAGAGCCGCCGACACGCGAGACTGAGATGCCCACGTTGATGGCGGGCCGTATGCCCGAGTAGAACAGATCTGCTTCAAGGAAGATCTGGCCGTCGGTGATGGAGATCACGTTGGTGGGGATATAGGCCGAAACGTCACCAGCCTGAGTTTCGATGATAGGCAGGGCCGTAAGGGAGCCGCCACCCTCTTCGTCGCTCATTTTGGCGGCACGCTCGAGGAGTCTCGAGTGAAGATAGAAAACATCTCCCGGATAGGCTTCTCGTCCGGGGGGACGCCTGAGGAGCAGGGAAAGCTGCCGGTAGGCCGCTGCGTGCTTCGAAAGGTCGTCGTAGATCACCAGGGCATGCTGGCCGTTGTCCCGGAAATGCTCACCCATGGCGCACCCCGCAAAGGGAGCGAGGAAGAGAAGCGGGGCTGGCTCGCTGGCCGATGCGCTGACGATGATGGTGTACTCCAAGGCCCCGTTCTCCTCGAGGTCACGGACCACCCTGGCAACAGTGGATTCCTTCTGGCCGACAGCGACGTAGATACAGATAACGGGATCATCCGCGTGCTGCTGATTGATGATCGTGTCGATGGCAACAGCTGTTTTCCCGGTCTGGCGATCGCCGATGATGAGCTCCCGCTGACCACGGCCAATGGGGATCATGGAGTCGACGGCCTTAAGACCCGTCTGGAGGGGCTCTTTGACGGGCTGCCTTTTGACGATACCTGGAGCGATGACCTCCACAAGGCGCGTGTCTTCCGTCTCGATGGGACCTTTACCGTCAATGGGCTGGCCGAGGGCGTTGACCACGCGGCCAAGCATTCCTCTGCCTACGGGTACCTCGACGATACGTCCGGTACGCTTGACGATATCGCCTTCCTTGATGAGCTGGTACTCACCCAGCAGAACGATACCCACGTTGTCCTCTTCAAGGTTGAGGATCATCCCGAAGACCTCGCCGGGCAGCTCAACGAGCTCCCCGGCCATGGCGTTCTCGAGGCCGTGCACGCGGGCGATCCCGTCACCGGTGGACAGGACAATGCCCGTTTCCTTTACATCGATGGTCTTCTCGAAACCCTCGATCTGCTTCTTGATTATCTCGGTTATCTCTTCAGCTCTAATCTGCATCTCGACTTATCTCCCCTTGCTGAGATTGTCCTTTATCTGCGTTAACTGGTTTTTAATGCTTCCGTCGTAGACCTGGCTGCCCATATAGGCAACAACGCCTCCAAGGAGGCTCTCGTCCACCTCGACCTCCAGGGCCACCTCTTTGCCTGATATCTTTGACAGCGCATCTTTTATTCTGCTCTTCTCCTTGTCGCTCAACCGGGCCGCGGATACGACCCTGGCCCGTATCCGGTTTTCCAATTCGTCCAAGAGGTCCCTGTAGGAACTGGCGATCTCACCGATGCCCAGGATCCTGCCCTTTCCGAGCACGACATGGATGAACTTCATGGTCAATTCCTGAACGCCGCCCTTTTGCAGCACCTCGGCCAGGACTTTCTCCTTGGCTCCAGATTCTATGGTCGGATCGGCGAATATGTTGACCAGCTCGTGGCTGTCAGCGAAGAGGCCGGCGATACGGTCGAGATCCTGACCAACTTCTTTCAGGATACCGCCTTCCCGGGCCAGATCGATGACCGCCTTGGCGTAACGTCTTGCCAGGACGACTCCTATCACTGGTTAGCCTCCAGTTTTTCTAGATATTCTGTGACGAATTTGACCTGGTCCTCAGGAGTGATCTTCTTTCTGATGATCTCTTCAGCCAGGGTGACAGCCACGGCGGCAGTCTCTTTCCTGAGGGTATCCTGTGCCTTCTTTAGCTCCAGCTCGATGGCAAGGGCGGCTTCGCCCTTCAGTTTCTCCAGGGCCTGGGACGCCTCCAGAAGGATCCGCTCACGCTCCGCTATTCCCTCGCTGCGGGCGGCGGCCAAAAGGTCGCTGACCTCCTTGTCGACACCGGCCAGCTTATCCTCGGCTTCCTTCATCCGGGCCTCCGAAGCCTGCCGGGATTCCTCCGCCTCCTTCAGAAGGTTTCTCACCGATTCGATGCTGTTTCTCAAAGCGCCCACAATGGGCTTGCGGGCAAAGTGGAAAATAAGGCCTGCCAGAATAAGAAAGTTCACGATCCGCCAGACGAGGTCCCACACCGGACGCCAGCTGGCCTCCTCACCGCCTGAGGCAAGAACGATGGACGGTAAGACCAGGAAAGGAAGAATCCTGAGGGTCCACATGAAAGCAGTTCTGAAAGGTGGTTTCACAGTTTCCTCCCCACCAGTCTGGT
>JBFFDD010000250.1:0-3603 GCA_041559575.1 bacterium | reverse complement strand
GTCAGCCATTTTCCCCTCCAGGTTTCAGGATGACAATTTCCCCGGCCTAAACGGTTCACGGAACAGGTGCCGTGCATTACCGCATATCGTTGCCCTTAGAAGTATACCAGAAGAATGCCTTCTGAAAAAACCGGTTTAAGGTTCCAAGTTTCAGGCTTTCCCCCATACCCCCTCACTCCCACACCCCCATACTGTTTCCTCTCATCCTTCGCCCTCTTTTCCTGCCGGCCACTGGATTCCGGAAACTGGCTACTTCGCTCTATTCCCTCTCGATCCCTGGTGCCAGGTCACGTTGTAGGTGATGACCTTCCTTCCATTGGGAGGCAGGTCCAGGGTGTACTGCACAGTATCCGCATCCACCTCTTTATAGCGGTCCGGATCGCTGTTGCTGTCAAGCTGCCAGGCTGTGACCGGAAAGTTCCGCCTTATCTCGATCTTTACCGGCATCCCGCGATAGTTGGCAATCTTGATCCTGACTGTGCGGTGTTCGTCCCATCCTGTGATAAGGTCATCCTTCCACTCGTAGTTGTCGGTCCTGTAATCCATGAGCGTCGGGATCACCGATACCCGCTCCGACGGGCCGAGGTTCAGGTTCACTTCCCCGCCCATGGGGATGTACTTCGTGTCCCTCTCACCGACGTAGGAGAGATAACCCTCATCGCCCGTGTCCCGGAACACCTTCACCAGTCCGCCGGGGATGGGCTCTGAACCCATGTTGTGCTTACGGTCGTTGGCAAATGAAATGAACCTCACTGTGGAGGGACCGTATCGCTCTTCCTCGTAGCGGTACAGGTTCTTAACAGGCACATCAGGGGCCATAAAGGAGATGAGCCGCTTGCCCCAGCCGTTGGCTATATCCTCCGTTCCCTCGATGGTGTACAGGAAATATTCGGACAGGCCCTCCTTGCGAATATCCTTGGGACGCACTTGTGTCAGTTGGGCCTTCGCTGCGAACATGGCTCGCCCGGCCTCTTCCGTTACCATGTCAGCAGCCATTCCCACCATGGGAGCAGTGAATTCGGGCTCCGGCCTGCCGAAAGGTTCGCGCCGCCTGGCGAGGTCCGCGATCCGGTCGAGGAGGCTGACCTTCCCCACGATCAGCCTCGTCTCGGCATTGTCGTAATCCTCTCCGCTGTTGTTTATCACCCTGACGTAACCCTGGAGCCTCATGGCATCCTCTTCGGGGGTGAGAGTGGCCAGGTAATAGGCCTGCCAGGAGATGCCGCTGGTGAAATAGGTGATCTCGAAAGGAACCTTCCCCGCCACATCGGAATCGATGTTCCATATGCCGAGCCCCTGGACCCTTGGCGGGAACTGGAGGCTCTGAAGCTGTATTGCACGAGCCTGATCAAGGGGCAGCATCTCAAGGCTCGTCGGGTCTATGAGTGTTCCGGACCAGGCGAACTGGAGCCGGTTGGCACCTTTCCTCATGGTCAGGGTACGGATGTCCCTTGCCAGGGTGAGATCGGCAGAGTTGTATATGGTTATCTGAACCTTCTCCCTGGACGGCAGGGTCACAAGATCCACCTTGGCCCGGGAAGAATGGGGTGATGCTATTAAAAAGATCATTATTAAACCTGAAATAATTCCTGCTTTTTTCATGGTAAGTTCCTCGTCTGATATTCAGAAATCCGGGTGGTTCTTCATTGTCAGAGTTCTGAATCTAGTTCCGCACATTGCGACGATTGTAATTAAAGGAGAGTTCCTTTCTGCCCCTGGGTTGAACGCTGACCCTGTAGACGAGGGTGTTGGCGTCCTCCTTCTCGTAATCCATGCTTGATCTTTTCATCATCCACTCGCCCGGTATGTGCTGGATCAGGTCCACGGTGACTGGTGAGTCCTTGAAGTTCTGAACCTCGGTCCGGATCTCCTCGTCGGTATCGTAAAGAACGACCCTGTTTTTGGAGGGCCGCGGGTTGATGCGGTGTTCCCTGGTCTTGACCTGGGTGACGGAAACGTCCCTGCTGTCTCCTATGTAGACCCGCATCTCACCTCCTGCAGGTGTGATGCCGACCCTGTCCTCGCCCAGGAAGATGGTGCCCGCCTGGCCGTCATCCTGAAATATCCTCACCTTGCCGTCCCACAGGTGGTCCCTGCCCAATCCCGACTCCCCCGTATTTTCGATGATGTAGTGGACCGGGATGCCTACATCTGTTTCGAGCCGCTTCGGCTCCCAGGGTTTCACGGCCGAATCCCAGGTGAAAGTCTTTCTTATGGGGACCCCTTCAGCTGTGAGGAAGTGGATCTGGCGTGTCTCCTCGTGGGCCGTCTGCCCGGTGAAGGGTTCCCCCTGGCCCAGGACCACTTTTGCGCCCTCGAAATCCTCTCCGGAGAAGTTCCTGAGCACGAGGAACGCTCCTATATCCATGGTTGTTTCATCCTTCGACGCCACTCCTTTGTAGGTAATGAGACGGTCGATGTAGGAGAGAAGATAGGAAATGCGCACCTTCTCCTCCCAGGCGCCCTCAGAGTGGATGCGCCAGACGAGAGCCGCCTCACCCGGGGGATAGGACACCGACAGCAGGGTGACCCTCTCCGGGTGCGTCATGATCGACAGGCGGATGGAATCGGGGTCGATCTGGACACCCCTCCAGGAAAAATCAACCAGGTTCTCTCCATCCTGGAGGGCCAGCACCCGTTCTTCCTCCACAAGGGTGGCGGCAGGGTTGTCGAAGCGGATGGTCACCGCTTCCCTGTCCGGCAGAGCCACAAGTTTTGTCCGTGCCTGGGCGGTAGCACTGAGCGCGAAAATCGCCGCCATGGCCAGAATCAAGGTCCTTCTCATGCTTCACCTCCAAAAAGGGAAAGGGAAATTAATAGTCTTTGCATCAGTATACACCGAGGAGGGGAGAATTATTCCCCTGTCCCTTAAGTGTAGAGTGCAGAGTGTGGAGGGAATAAAATCGAGAACTATGATCTTGATTCATTCAGGATTTAAAATTCAAGATTCAAGAGGGTGCAGATTTAAGATCAAAGAAAATATGCAGGTGCAAACGACTCTCTTTTACGTTCCGGGTGCTGGATCAAATCGTTAACTCTTCATCGCACACTGCCCTGCATTTTGAATCCTGTATATCGGATCTCGCATCTTGGATCTTGGACCTTGGATCTTGGATTAGGACGGCAGCACATAAAACAGGACAGCAAAAAAGTGGCACACGCTGCCGCCCAGGACGAACAGGTGCCATATGGCATGATTGAAAGGAAGCCTTTTCCAGACATAGAAAATGACGCCGAGGGTGTAGAAAAGGCCGCCGGCCACAAGCCAGGCAATGCCTCCAGCCGGGACAGCAGCGAGAAGCGGCTTGATCGCCACGACAACGAGCCATCCCATCCCGATGTACACCAGACTTGCGAGGGCACGGGATCCTCCGAATCCGAGGACGGTCATGAGCAGCCCGAGAGCCGCAAGCCCCCAGATAAGACCAAAAAGGGTCCACCCCCATGGCCCCCTCAGGTTTACCAGTGTGAACGGTGTGTAGGTGCCGGCGATAAGCAGGTAAAGGGCGGAATGATCGAGGTAGCGGAACACCCTCTTGATCCCGGGTTCCTGGAGACTGTGGTAGAGGACCGAAGAGAGGTACATGATAATGAGAGTCGCCC
>JBFFDD010000249.1:0-3639 GCA_041559575.1 bacterium | reverse complement strand
GGCCGTGGGCAGGCAGGTCGATGGTCTGCCCGTCCGCTCTCAGGCTGTCTCCGTCCAGGGAGAGGTGTCTTGTGACCGCAAGGTAGGGATCGACCGCCTCCACCCCCCCCATAAAAATGGACTTCGCATCCTTGTGCAGTTTTCGGAGCGTATTCTCCATTATTTAAAATCCCTTGAAATATTGGGCCGATCCCAGTCCTGGCATCAGAATCAGTAACCTTATAAGTAAGACCGCCGTTAATATTGCTTCTACTTCCGCCTCCGCTACTACCTCCTTCTACTGGGCTTTTGTCAGCACCATCGCCTTGAAGTTCTCCCCCATCCCCTCCTCGTCGTGGATCAGGTTCTTGATGGTCAACCACTCCCTGATGGCCGCGGGGTCGTTCTCCCTGCCTTCCAGGAGAGAGGCCAGCAGGTCAAGGATGCCGGCCCTGATGAGAAAGGAGGCCTGGGTGGTGAACAGTTCGCGGTCGAAGCCCTCGGACAGGGCCAATGCTTCCAGGAGGGTGAAATTGACGTGGGCGGTGATATCTTTCTCCCCCGGTGAAGCGTAGGGGTCCTTGTCCACCTGGTGTTTGTGAAAACAGCGCAGCGTGCCGGAAGCTCTCCACGGAACCGTGAGGCCCTCCCAGGTGTCCCCGTAATCAAAAACCAGGAGGGATCCGGAGTCCAGCTTGGTGGAGATTCGGGTGAGCCAGGGCCCCATATCCGGGGCGAACTCCATGCGCTGCCCTTCCGGGAGCCCCTGCAGGACCGCACGGACCGCCTCGTCGAACTGATCCCCGTCGACAGGAACGAGGACCTCGCTGAGAGCCCCCCCCTCAACAGCAGTGTGCACCTCCTGAAAACCTTTCCCTGTGCGGCGGATGATGCGCACAGGCAGGGCGTCGAAAAACTCATTGGCCACGACGGCGCCGGAAAAAGGGGGGATCGCTTCCCAGTCCAGAGGCGAAACAACCTGAACAGGCATTCCGGTGAACCTGTCTTCAAGTCGGGATCTCCGGGGAAGGCCCTGTTCCACCAGGAGCATGCCGAGGTCCGGTGCCTGGTTGTTTTCGTCGAACTGGGAGAGAATGTCACCGGCCAGATTGCCGTTACCGGGTCCCAGTTCGACCAGAACCATTGATGATGATCTGTCACGCACGGCTCGATCGATCAGCCAATTGGCGACGGTAGCTCCGAAGATCCGGTGGACATGGGGCGCCGTGTAGAAATCGCCCTCCCTGCCGGTGATCTCTCGATCCTGCGCATAGTATCCGAAATCCGGATGGTAGAGGCATAGGCCCATGTAGCGATCGAAGCGCATGGGGCCCTCGAGGAGGATTCGGTCTCTGATGATCTCGAAAAGAGGGTTGTCGGTCATGGCTGTCGATCAGGATACAGGATACAGGGATCAGAGGCCAGAACCCAGGGGCCGGAGCGCAGGGACCATTTTCCGCAACGTTATTGACAGTTCTTTCCGGTGTACAGATAATAGCGCCCATCTAATCCTTTACAGATTTCAGGGCAAATACCAGGGGAAGGGGAGATAAGCCATGAGTGAGATCGTCGATATCTTTGCGAGACAGATCCTCGATTCAAGGGGAAATCCTACGGTGGAGGTGGATGTCTACCTCGAGACAGGTGCTTTCGGTCGGGCGGCTGTTCCCTCCGGTGCCTCCACGGGCAAGAGGGAAGCCCTCGAGATGAGGGACGGCGACAAGAAACGGTATCTCGGCAAGGGGGTCATGAAGGCGGTCGAGGCGGTCAATGACCGGATAGCTCCCGCCCTGATAGCCTACGAGGCCCTGGCCCAGGCGGAGATCGATCAGATCATGATCGAACTGGACGGTACCGAGAACAAGAGTGACCTGGGAGCCAACGCAATCCTCGGTGTGTCCATGGCCGTCGCCCGTGCGGCAGCCGAGGAGGTCGGTCTTCCTCTTTACAGATACATCGGCGGCCTGACGGCAAACATTTTGCCGGTGCCGATGATGAACATTATCAATGGAGGGGCCCACGCCGACAGCGGCCTGGACATTCAGGAATTCATGATCTTTCCGTGGGGGGCGGATACCTTCGCTGACTCCCTTCGGATGGGCACAGAGGTGTTCCATCACCTTAAAGATCTCCTCGGAGGGATGGGCCAATCCACATCGGTGGGCGATGAAGGCGGATTCGCTCCCCGCCTGGAGGGCAACCGAAAGGCGCTGGAGGCCATCGTCAAGGCCATCGAGGCGGCCGGATACAGGCCCGGCGAGGATGTAGCCATCTGCCTGGACTCCGCTGCATCGGAGTTCTACAGGGACGGTGTCTATGTCCTGGATTCCGAGGGGACGAAGCTCGCCCCTGAGGAGATGGTCTCCTATTACGCCGCTCTGATCGACCAATATCCCATTGTCTCCATTGAGGACGGCATGGCGGAGGATGATTGGGACGGTTGGGCTGTTATGACCGAACGGCTCGGTGACAGGGTGCAGGTCGTAGGCGACGACATCTTCGTGACCAACCCCCACATCCTTTCCGAGGGTATTCAGAAAGGGATCGCCAACGCCATTCTCATCAAGTTGAATCAGATAGGAACCCTGACAGAGACTCTGGAGACCATTCGGCTGGCCAGACGAGCCGGCTATGCCTCGGTGATCTCCCACCGGTCCGGAGAGACCTCTGACACGACCATCGCCGACCTGGCGGTGGCCACCGGAACCGGCCAGATCAAAACGGGAGCCCCTTCCCGGTCCGAGCGGGTCGCCAAGTACAATCAGCTCCTGAGAATAGAGGAAGAACTGGCTGAGGAGGCCGTCTTCCTGGGGCAGGGGTGCCTTCGATATCCGGCCGTGGAGGAATAAAACCCCGACTTTCCCTTGAGGGTTGTGCGGCGAGTGTTAAACTTTAAATATGACAACCCGAAAGGGGGGAGATAGGGGATGAAAAGAACTATTTTCCTGGCTGTCTTTATGACGGTCCTGATGGCTGTCGTTGTTCAGGCGGGGACCATCCTGCCGGGGGAGACTCGGACGGCGATCGGAAGGGTCGGAGCTGTCGATATCCGGGAGGCGGCCCTGGTGGTGGATGCCCCCATTGAGGCTGGAATGCTGACGGTGGGGGTGACCATGAAACCGGGAGCGGTCATTTCCCGGAACGGAAAAGCCATCAAGCTCGGCGACCTGAAACCTGGTGAAAAGGTTACCCTGATATACACTCGTAAGGATGACCAGCTCATCGGCCTGGAGGTCAAGGCCCACTAAGTGATACCGCTAAGAGATACGATCCCATCGAGGACAATCCCCTTTGTCACGTACGCTCTCCTTGCGGCCAACGTTGTGGCCTTCCTGTTCGAACTCTCACTGGGACAGGGATTAAACCGGTTCGTTCACGTCTTTGGGGTAGTTCCGGAGCGGACGCTGGTCATCCTGTCTGAGGCGCCGCAGTATATCCACTTTGCCCTGTTCCCCTTTCTAAGTTCGATCTTTCTTCATGGGGGGTGGCTGCACCTTCTCGGCAACATGCTCTACCTTTTTATCTTTGGCGATAACGTTGAGGGTGCCCTCGGTCACTTTCGTTACCTTGTCTTCTATGTCGGAAGCGGCGTTGCGGCGTCGGTTGTCCATCTGGCCGCTCACCCCACGTCACAGATCCCCACCATAGGGGCGAGCGGGG
>JBFFDD010000248.1:0-3703 GCA_041559575.1 bacterium | reverse complement strand
TCGTGGTCCTCGAAGAACCCCAGCTGCCGGTTGGTCCGGTAGGTGAGCTCGTATGTATAGACTCCCGGACTGAGGAACCGGTCCTTGTGCCCGAGGTAAACCCTGACTCCGTTTCCCCTTCTCTCGGTGTGATAGCTTTCCGTATGCCTGTCCCGTCTGACCCTCAACAGGTCGAAGTCCACCCTGACCCGGTTTCCGAGCCGGTCCCGGTAATCAGTGGGGAAATCCCGGTAGATTCCCCGCCGGATCTGATCCTGCTCCGCCCGAACCTGGATGGTTTCGGTGACCAGCATACTTCCGTCGGCCTGGACGGTGATGGCGCTGTCGAAGCTCAGGATCTGTTCGGTGGCGGAGGAAGGGGAAGGAGCCCAGAGGAAACCCGCCATGATCAGGAGGGCCGCCAAGGCAAACGATCGTTTCCGCGCCATGGACATTTATCTCTTGAAGCTCACTTCAGGGACTTGCCGCTCTTCGGCCAGTTCGATCTCGAAGAACTCGGCCTCCTTGAAGCCGAACATGCCGGCGATCAGGTTGGAGGGGAAGGCCTGGACGAGGATGTTCATGTCCCTCGCTGTTCCATTGTAGTAGCGGCGGGATAGCTGGATCTGCTCCTCAATCTCGGAAAGCTGTCCCTGAAGATCGAGAAAGTTCTGGTTCGCTTTCAGATCGGGATAGGCCTCGGCCAGAGCAAACAATTGACGGAGCGTTCTGGTTAGATCAGTCTCAATAGCGCTCGCTTCCCCTGGGGTACCGACATGTGCGGCGGAGTTACGAAGTTCGACGACCTTGGACAGAACCCCCTCCTCGTGCTTCATGTATCCCTTGACCGTCTCCACAAGGTTGGGGATCAGGTTGTGGCGGCGTTTGAGCTGGACGTCGATTCCGCTCCACCCTTCCAGTACCAGGTTGCGCTGCCTGACCAGGCGGTTGAAGATGGTCACAGCCCACAGGGCAATAAGAACGATGATCCCTAAAAAGATCCATCCGGCCATGTCAGACCTCCCCTCGGAATTGGCGTGGGACACGAATCAAACTCTGGCATGGATTTTTACAGATTTGGGGTTGAAAGGAAAGGGTTGAGGGTTAAAGCCAGTGGAAAGGGGGAAAGGAAAAACTGGTGGTTAACGACAGGTTGCGGACAGATAGCCAGGAATCAGCGTTGGTTCCAGCCCTCTGCCGTTAACCACCACACCGGAAAGAAATACTTCAGATTACTTGATCGGACCGGTGAATACCCAATCGTTATCTGAGGCGTTTCGATGGCAATTGATGCAGCCTCCGACCTTGCCCTCCTTGTCGATGGAACCGTCGGGATTGTACTTGGCCCAGAACCAGTCGCCCGCCTCCGGGTTGTACCCCTTGACCTTGTACATGACGGTAACCGCGGCCAGGGTCTTGTCCGGCTTGTAGTTCTCCTTGACGATAAAGGCCCCGTAGTCAAATTCGCCGCCCTTCTTATTTATGATTTTTTTGGCGTCCTCTGAGACGTAGGTCGTCAGAAGCATGCCGTGGGGTTCCTTGCCCTGATACAGTTTACCCTTACCGGGCCACAGGGGCCACTTGGTGTAGGGTTTGTCCTTGGTGATGTAGGTCCAGACTGCTTGACCCTCGGCATCGGGGCCCTTGAGGCCGGCCAGAGGATCTCCGGTGTATCGCTTGGGTACGTCTGACTCCCCCTCGTGAACGGCGAATGCCGTTCCGCCAAAGACCAACGTTAGAATGAGAGCCATTGCCAGGTATTTGAACCGCGTATTGGACCGCATGACGACCTCCTGTTCAGAATCGCAATAGGATGCTAGAGATTTACCAACTTCCCATATCAGTTATTTTAGCAGAGAATCTAACCCCTGCATCACGCATCCCTAACAAAACAGTCACAGATCACATCGGGGCCTGGGCTCCCTCCCTGGATTCCCCCTGTTTTTCCTTGTGTTGCGACCCTGAATATGTTAGTTGGTCATGGTAATGGTAAGCTTAAGATGGTGGCTTCTGGAGTATCGTTGAGGGTGGTTCTAAGCACAAAGCACGGTCCCTGACGGCTGTGCTTTTTTTTGTTGTCCGCCATCCGGTGGGCATGGCTCGAAACATCGCATGAGAAGGAGAAAGGTAAAATGGCTGAAGGTTCTGTAAAATGGTTCAATGATGCGAAGGGGTTCGGGTTCATCGAGCAAGCTGATGGTCCTGACGTTTTTGTTCACTTTTCCGCCATTGCCGGGGAAGGCTTCAAGACGCTGCAGGAGGGCGACAAGGTCACCTTCGACATCGTGGAAGGGGACAAGGGGCTCCAGGCGGCCAACGTCGAGAAGGTGTAACAGATCTCTACACCACGAAAAGGCCCCACCGGAAACGGTGGGGCCTTTTTTTTTTAAGAACCGACCCCACGCACCAGGGGGCAATTGGATATAATTGACAGTGAATAGCTGTTCTGTTATACACATCTGTCTTCATATTCCCCGGTAGCTCAACGGCAGAGCGGGTGGCTGTTAACCACTAGGTTGCTGGTTCAAATCCAGCCCGGGGAGCCAATATAATCAGCCCGGTCTTTTTGGCCGGGCTTTTTTTTGCATGTCCCCGGGCATGGAACCAGCAACCCTTTTAACAGGTACCCGCATAACATGAGCCACCGGGTGTACATCCTTCAGAGCGAGAGCACTGGCCGCTACTATTGTGGCCACACCGGCAACCTCGGACTCCGCCTTCAGCAACACAACGATCCTGATTATCGGCGCAGTTCAACCACTCGTCGGTTTGCCGAGCCCTGGGTGCTGGTGTGGAGCGAAGCATATGGTTCCCGGAGCGCGGCGATAAGGCGTGAGCGCCAGATCAAGAAGAGAGGTATCGAACGATTCCTTTCCCGGTAGCTCAATCCCGCCTGGGGGCGGGATTAACCACTAGGTTGCTGGTTCAAATCCAGCCCGGGGAGCCAATATAATCAGCCCGGTCTTTTTGGCCGGGCTTTCTGTTTGCAAAGATCCTGTTAATGAATCAACAAGCCTGTTCCAAAGCCCTTGAAGAGATATTCTATGATCTGAAAGGAGTGCTAAATCATCTTCTTGTTGCGGGCTCCCTGTGGCGGAGGTACAGTTGTAGTAACGTTCCCCCTCGGAGGGTTCCGGGAGATGAAAAGGTTGTCGGTCGTCGATGCGGAACGATGCGTCGGCTGTCAGTGCTGCATGTTCGCCTGCTCGAGGAGGGTCAACAGCCCGGGCCTGGCCGAGTCCTGCATCGGGGTGCGATCCAACGGCGGCATGGAGCGCGGTTTCGTGGTGGTGGTGTGCCGGGTGTGCGAGGATCCTCCCTGCGTCAGGGCCTGCCCGACGGACGCCCTCGTCCGGACCGAAAAGAGCGGCATCAAGCTTTACGAGGAGAAGTGCATCGGGTGCGGCAGCTGTGCCGAGGCGTGCATTGTGGGTGCCGTCTTCTGGGACGGCGAGATCAACAAGCCGATGATCTGTATTCACTGCGGCTACTGCGTCAGCTTCTGCCCCCACGGTGTGCTCGATCTCAAGGAGAGGGGAAGGAGGGATCATGATCAATAGCGATCCCCTCCACAATGTCCTCCACGTGGACCTGACCCGGAAGCGTTTCCGGGTCGAGCAGAGACCGGAGCTCTTTGAACAATACATTGGCGGCGCCGGCGTGGCCGCCCAGCTCCTGCTCGAAGAGTGTCCGGAGGGGTGCGATCCCCTGGGACCGGATAATG
>JBFFDD010000247.1:0-3709 GCA_041559575.1 bacterium | reverse complement strand
GCCTCATCGATGAGCATGATAGGGATGTCATCCTCTATACGGTACCTCAGCCGGCAGGCATCACATGTCAGACCGCTCCCGTCCTCCTGGAGTTCAATGGGCCCCTTGCACTTGGGGCACGCGAGGATCTCCAGCAGTTCCTGGTCGATAGCCATAACGATCTCCTTAAGAAAAATTCAATGTTTCAGGTTTCAAGTTTCAGGAGTCAGTGATTTTATCCAAAACCCAAATTCCAAAATTATTCTCAATTCTCCAATCTCTAATTTCCATTCTCTCTTATTACCTTTCCCCTTTTCCCTTTCCACTTTCCATTTTTCTCCTGGATTGCTTCACTCAGATATCGGCTCGCAACGAGGGGAGCATTATCGCCTAGGCGCCCCCTCTCCGCGTCTCCGTATCCCCGCGTCTGACCCTCACTTCGTCTTCGTCTTACTCCTTCGTCTGGCTCTTTCCCCTTTCTTCAAGCCCACCATCCCATCGGCCTCCTCCTGGAGTGAGAGCATGATATCCCGAAGCCTCTGAGAGTCCCGCTCCATAGACCCCTGATCCATGTTGACATCGAAGTAGATAGGCTCGCCGAAAAGGATGACCGCTTTGGCGAAGGGAACAGGAAGCATGTACCTGTCCCAGGCCTTTTTCATGACAATGGACGGTTTTGCTGAAGTCAGCACAGGAATCACCGGAGCACCGGTTTTTTTCGCCAGGTAAATGACACCCGGTTTGACCTCATGAATGGGACCCTTGGGGCCGTCAACAGCCAAGCCTGCGTGATATCCGTCCCTCATGCCCCTTTTCATCCCGATCAACCCTCTCGCGCCGCCCCGAGATGCTGATCCCCTGACGATCCGATAACCGAAGCCGGCCAATATATGAGCCTGAAGCTACCCATCCCTGCTGAGACTGGACATAATGGTGGCCTTCCTCTTGGCCATATAGGGTACAAGAGGAAACTGTCTGCCGTGGAAAAACGGGAGGATGGCGCACCCACCGTCACTTTCTACAGCGTCAAGCGAACGGGATCCGGCATCCATGATCCTGAGAGTCCCGTAAAGAAGGCGAATAAAGGATCTGACCAGAACAGAAATCAGGTACCTCTTGATCCCTATCGATGCCGGTTTTCCGACTGGACCGGGTGTCTGGCTTTTATTCAACGGTTATTATCCTCGATCAACAGGGAGTAGAGACGGGAATACTCTCCGTCGAGCTCGATAAGGTCATCATGCCGACCGGACTCTACAATGCGGCCCCCTGAGAGGACGATGATACGGTCCGCACCCCTGACCGTCGAAATGCGATGAGCAATGACAAGGGTTGTCCTTCCTGCAATGAGATTCTCCAGCGCCTTCTGAACGAGGAATTCCGATTCGGTGTCCAGAGAAGAGGTCGCCTCGTCGAGGATGAGGATGGGTGAGTCTTTGATCAATGCCCTGGCGATGGACAGCCTTTGCCTCTGTCCCCCCGACAGACGGGTGCCCCTCTCGCCGATCACGGTTTCAATGCCCTCCGGCAGGGCGTCCACAAAATCGTGGGCGTAGGCGGCCTTCAAGGCTCTGTCTATGTTTTCATCGGAAACCTGATCCATTCCATAACAGAGGTTGTTCCGGATAGTGTCGTTGAACAGGACGACCTCCTGGGAAACAACTGAGACCTGCCGCCGTAAACTTCTCTGGGTGACATCGCGGACGTCGTAATCATCGATCTTTATCGACCCTGAAGTCACATCGTAAAACCGGGGGATCAGATTGACCAGGCTCGTCTTGCCTCCTCCGCTTACGCCCACTATGGCGAGGTTGGTACCGGGACTGATATCCAGATCCACATCCCTGAGAATCAAGTCTTTATCGTAGCGAAAATTGACGCCTTCGAAGCGAATGCGTCCCTTTGCACCGGGCATCTCAATGGCATCCGGTTTATCCTCGATCTCCGGTGAAATGTCCAGCATGTCCAGGACCCGTTCGGCGGCAGCCAGGCCCTGTTGGATGATGTTGTTCACAGATGTAATATGTTTGATAGGATCGTAGAGCAGCATCAGAGCTGTCAGAAAAGAGAAGAATTCACCCACCGTCATGGTGCCGTTCATCACCATCGTCCCACCTACCCATACGACGATGGCAACAGCACCGGCGCCGAACAGTTCCATCACCGGGCTGGACAGGGCCTGGACCTTCTGGATCTTCAGAAACGTTTTAACAAGATTTTCATTGTCCTCCTGGAAACGCTCCAGTTCCAGATCCTCGGTGCCGAAAGTCTTTACCAGGACGACCCCGCCGATACGCTCCTGCATCAGCTTGTTAAGGTCCCCCATCTGTTCCTGGCTCCTGCGGCTGGATTTCTTCATCTTCTGCCCGAACTTAATAAGAGGATAAACTGCGAGGGGAGTAAAAATCAGAGTTATGGCGCCCAAAGTCACATTTCGATACAGAACCACCCCGGCAAGAACGATGATCGTCATGACATCGCGGATAGCACCGGTCAGCGCCTCGGTAATAGCCCCCTGGATCATAGCAACGTCGTATGTAATCCGGGACATGAGAGTTCCCGTAGGTGTGTCGGTGAAATAGGACATGGACAGACGATGGAGGTGTTCATAGAGTTCGTTTCGTATGTCTCGAACGATCTTTATTCCAGCCGCGTTCATGACGTACATGCGCACGAATCGGCAAACCCCTTTAACAAGGTAGATCAGCAGAATCGCCACCGGTACCAGGAGGAGCATCCGCCTGTCCCCGGCAATGAACACGTCGTCAAGGATGTTTTTGATCAGCAGAGCAGCGGCACCGGTGCTCAAAGAGACACCGATCATGGCTACCGCCGAAATCATCAGCATACCGATGTAAGGTTTTGCGTAGCGAAGCAGACGTTTGTAAATTAAAATCGACCGGTTAATGTTTTTAGCCATAGGAATCCTTGCAAGGTAATTAAGGTAATTAATGTGCACCGGGCCATCGAGCTTTATTTCTAATAGAAGAACTGTCCAAAAAGGTCAACATAACCCAGATCATAGCACGAGGCAGTAAAAAACTCCCCTTTCACCTTTACAAAGACAACCGTAAGGTTTATCTCTGACTGTAATTCAGGAATCAGAGGTGAGCGTCTGGATCTTGGACTCAAGATTTTGGACTTTGGACCTGAGGTAATTCTATGAAGAAACTTAAGGCAGCGGTGATCGGCGTCGGCTATCTGGGGAGGTTTCACGCACAGAAATACGCGGCCATGGACGACATTGATCTGGTCGGGGTCGTGGACAGCGACCTGAGGAGGGCGGAGGAGGTGGCCGGTGAACTGGGCACGTCCCCCTTTTCCGACTATCGGTCTCTCCTGCCTCAGGTTGACCTCGTCTCCATTGCCGTGCCGACGACCCTTCACTATGATGTGGCCAGATCCTGTCTGGAGTCAGGCGTTCATATCCTGGTGGAGAAACCGGTCACCGAAACGGTTGCCGAGGCGGAGTCCCTCATCGAGGAGGCCCGGCGGCGCAGCCTTGTCTTTCAGGTCGGGCACCTTGAGCGCTTTAACGAGGCCGTTTTGGCGTTGGAGGGGGTGCTCCAAAACCCCATGTTCGTAGAATCCCACCGACTGGCACCCTTCCGGCCGAGAGGGACCGACGTCAACGTTGTCCTGGACCTGATGATCCACGATATCGATATCATCCTGAGCATCGTTCCGTCTGTGATATCCTCAGTGGATTCGGTGGGGGTTCCGGTGCTCT
>JBFFDD010000246.1:0-3737 GCA_041559575.1 bacterium | reverse complement strand
TCCTTCTGGGATCTGGATGTCGCTTTTATCGAATACGACCTGGACCTGGCCACCAAGAGGTGGGACGAGGTAAACAAGAAGTACGAGAACGAGATCTTCCGGAAATGGGGCGAGCTGAAGAACAGCCTGTTCCTCATCGAGGAGGTCGAGGGAGAGGTCGAGGCGGCCAAGACCGCGATGATGGACGTGGGTAAGGCAGCCGGACAGGTCAAGGAGGCGAGGAGGCTTTTCGAGATCGACGGGAATTACGCCGCGGCCCGCCTGGCGGCAGCCAAGGCCCGCGCAATGCTCGTTTCGCCCTAAAGACGGTCCGGACAGCAGGTTGTTCTGACTCGAAAGACTATCGTAACTGATCGCACACCGAGTCTGACATTCAGGCCCGTCCTGGCGGGTTCCGCCTTGCGGCTTATCTGGAAGGCATCAGGGAATTTCACAAGATAAACCCAAAAGGGGGACTCGACAGGGCGGGCCATTCTACTTGTCCGTCAGCTCGCAGACAGGATAGGATGTGATATGGTCCGAGGCAACGTCATTCTGTCAGCATTCCTGTGGTTGATCATCGCTTTTCTGATACTTTATCCGGTATCGATCCTGGTCCAGGAAAGTTTCACTATCTCCGGGACTGAAAGCTGGGGTATAAGCAACTACCTGGAGTTTTTCAAGGACACCTATTATCTCAAGACCCTCGCCAACACCCTGCTGCTCAGCACCCTTGTGCTCCTGACGACCACCCTGTTCGGTGTGCCCCTGGCCTACATTCTGGCAAGATACCGGCATTGGGGAAAAACTGTTTTCACCGCTCTGATCCTCCTGCCCATCGTTCTGCCCGCCTTCGCCGGCATATTTGCCTTTATCATCTTCTTCGGAAAATACGGCACGGTGAACCTGCTCCTCATGGACTTGGGGCTGATCGAGAATCCCATCAATTTCATCTATGGGCTGCACGGGTTGGTGTTCGTTCAATCCCTGCACATGCTCCCCTTCATCGTTCTCGGTCTTGCCGCGGGGTTTACCAACATCGATCCTGCCTTCGAGGAGGCCGCCGAGGTGGAGGGAGCCAGCGGGTTCTGGAGGTTTATCACAATAACGCTGCCCCTTTGCACCCCAAGCTATATGGCCGGTGCCGTCATCGTGTTTCTGTGGCCCTTTACCGACTGGCTCACACCGATGATCCTGGGGCAGACGGATCTTCTGCCCTCGGTGGCGTACATCAACATCGCCTATCACTTCACCGACATGCACCGCAAGTACATGGGGATCGTGGCGGTGGTCGTTTCGGCCCTTTTCTGCATCTCTCTTTTTCTCCTCGTCCGGTGGTGGGTCGAAAAGAAAAAGTACACGGGCCTTTCAAAAGGAACGACGTCCGAAGGCAGGGTCATCGAGCCGGGCCCGCTGCTGAAAACGGGCGCGTACGCGTACATGATCTTTATCGCCGTCATCGTACTGCTGGTGCCCATCGTCCTTGGGTTATCCGCTTTTTCCAGGAGGTGGGTCTTCGAGCCGTTGCCCACCTATTGGACCCTGGAGAATTTCAGGCTGATCCTCCTGGAGAGCCCGATCCTGATCAAGAACTCCTTCATATTCAGCGGGCTGGCCCTGGTCTTCGGGGTCGCCTTCGGGCTGCCGGCCGCCTACATCATCGTCCGGACCCGTGTCCCGGGCAAGGACGCCCTCGATTTTGTCATCACGCTGATGCTGGCTTTCCCCGGCATCGCCGTCGGTGTGGGTTACATGCTGGCATTCTGGGACACGATCCCCCTGGCCCGGTACTGGATCATCATGCCTCTGGCCCTGTTCGCTCGACGGCTCCCGTATTTTCTGCGGATGGCGCACGCCTCCTACCTGCAGTTGGATATCTCCCTCGAGGAGGCGGCGGAGGTGTCGGGGGCGAGCAGGCTCAGAACGTTCATGACCATATCCCTGCCCCTGCTGCTCAAGGGCGTTCTCGTGGGTGTGGTGATGTTCTTCATCATGGCGTTCCAGGAGATCTCCACCGCCATATTCCTCTACCGGGGAGGGTGGGAAACGCTGCCCATCGGGATCTATCTGAACTGGCACCGCGGCATGGAGTTCGGTATCGCCGCGGCCATGGCGTTCCTTATGATCACCATCACCTTTATCCTCCTGCTCATTGCATCGAGGATCGGCGGCAATATGCTCAAGGCCGCCTGGAGTACTGATGAGTAGGGGGGCGGCGAGATTGCCGCCGATCCTCGATGCGCCCGGGGGGCGCCCGGCTCGATGACCGTCACAGCAGGTCCACGAGCCGTGAGGAAAGCGGAAATGACACTTTTCGCTTTCCGTTGAGCGGGAAGTCCCTGTTGGACTTTCCGCGACCCTGTGAATAGTTCGGCGGCAATATGCTCAAGGCCGCCTGGAGTACCGATGAATAGTGAAGAATGGAGTAGGCACGATACCCCGTTAAGGTACATCTCACCCTGGCGGACACTGTAAGGAGACAGACTCAATGGCCTTTATCGAGATCAAAAACCTGCTCAAGCGCTACAGGAAGGTGTTGGCAGTCAATAATATAGACCTTGAAGTGGAACAGGGAGAGATGCTGACCCTTCTCGGACCCAGCGGATGCGGCAAAACAACAACCTTGCGCTGCATCGCCGGATTGGAAAAACCGGAGGAGGGGGACATCGTTATCGACGGCAAACCGATGATCTCGGAAGGATTTGTCCATCCATCGCTGCGGGGTATCGGCATGGTGTTCCAGAACTATGCCGTGTGGCCTCACATGAAGGTCTTCAACAATGTCGCTTACGGTTTGAAACTTCAGAAGATCCCCAGGAACGAAATCGAGCAAAGGGTTATCCAGGCGTTGGAATTGGTCGGTCTGGAGGGCCTGGGGGACAGATATCCGTCCCAGCTGAGCGGTGGACAGCAGCAGAGAGTGGCCCTTGCCCGGGCGCTGGTGGGAAATCCAAAGGTACTGCTCCTCGATGAACCGCTGAGCAACCTGGACGCGAAGTTAAGGGAAAAGATGAGGTTCGAGATCAAGAGCCTGGTCAAGCGCATGGGGATCACGTCTGTCTACGTCACCCACGACCAGGCGGAAGCGATGGTCATCTCCGACAGAATCGCCGTCATGGATGAGGGGAACATCGCCCAGGTGGGCACCGCCCACGAGATCTACACCAGGCCCGCGAACAGATTCGTCGCCGATTTCATCGGCACCATGAACTTCATGTCCGGTGAGGTCGTGCAGTCCCCGCCGGACACTGATGCGGTCTGCGTTCGCACGGAATTCACCGAGGGGGTTCTGTGCGCCAGCCACGGAATCGCGGAAGCGGCACCGGGAGCGAAAGTGTTCGTCTCCATCCGTCCCGAGGACGTCGAGGTCATCACCGGTCCGGCGGAAACCAGGGAAAACCTGTTCAAGGGCGTTATCGCCAACAAGGCGTACCTGGGCAATTTCCTCTATCTGTTCGTGGAGTTGAACGGGACCACCATCCAGGCTCAGGTCGCGCACCACCTGCCGGAAGAGGAGGGACAGGAGGTCCACCTGTTCCTGGATCCGGAAAAGTGCATGGTTTTGATTTAACGAAGAACCGGGAACTGAGGTCTGGTACGCTCGAATTTACGACTTACCGACCATTCGATTCAACGAAGGATCGGATCATTCGCTTTATCGGAAGGTCGTATCATCGTTCAGTCGCCCTGTCGACCATCCGCTCCCTCGCCCCTCGGCCCTCTGAAACTCCCCGGGGTCGTAGCTTTTATTTTAACAT
>JBFFDD010000245.1:0-3772 GCA_041559575.1 bacterium | reverse complement strand
TGGGGAAAATGTGGAAAGGAGGAACCGCTTTTGGGCAGTGTAATTAAAAAACGCCGTAAGAAGATGAGAAAACACAAGCACAAGAAGCTTTTGGCCCGCAGTCGTCACAAGAGGAAGTAACCTTGCTGAAGGTCGTCGGTGTGATCGGGTCGGGAGATCCGTCAGACCGTGAAGATAAGATGGCCATGGAAGTTGGGCGCCTGATCGCGGAGAGGGGCGCTGTCCTGGTGTGCGGCGGCCTTTCCGGGATCATGGAGGCATCCTCCAGGGGCGCCTCCGAGGCCGGCGGCCTCACCCTGGGAATCCTGCCGGGTGAGGACAGGGATCAGGCCAATCCCTACATCACCATTCCAGTACCCTCCGGAATGGGCGTCGGAAGAAATATCCTCATTGTGAGGACCGCTGATGCCCTCATTGCCATGAAGGGAAGGACAGGCACCCTTTCCGAGATCGCCCTGGCCCTGAACACAGGTAAACCGGTGGTGGATCTGGGAGACTGGGGATTGGAAGGGATGGAGACGGCAGGCACTCCCCAGGAGGCGGTGAAAAGGGCAATTGCCCTGGCGGATGGAGAGATAGAGAGTGGAGATTAGAAATTAGAGATTAGAGATTGGAGATTAGAGATTAGAGCATTGGATCATTACGATCATCGATCTCAATTCTCCATTCTCCAATTTCCATTTTCCAAAAACACTATGCCAAACCTCGAAAAACTCTACATAAAGACCTTCGGGTGCCAGATGAACGTCTACGACTCGGAGAAGATCTACGCTTTTCTCCAGGATCGGTATCTCCCCGCCGCTGCGGAGGAGGAGGCCGACCTCATCATTCTCAACACCTGTTCCATCAGGGAAAAAGCCGAGCAGAAGGTCTACAGCCTCCTGGGCAGACTGAGACCACTGAAGCAGATGAAGCCCGACCTCCTCATCGGCGTGGGCGGATGCGTGGCCCAGCAGGAGGGAGAGAGGATCCTCAAGCGGGCGCCGATGGTGGACGTTGTCTTCGGCACCCACAACATCGACCAGCTGGCCGCCATCGTCGAGGAGCGCATCAAAAGCGGCAAAAGAATATGCCGGATCGATGAGGACACCGACCGGGTCCCCACTTCCGATGCCCCAAGGGCGCGCTCCCGCTCAGGACCAACCTCCCTTTTGACCATCATGAAGGGATGCGACAACCACTGCGCCTACTGCGTGGTGCCGCTGGTAAGAGGACGGGAGATCAGCAGGCCTATGGCTGACATCCTCGATGAGGCATACTATCTTGTTGAAAACGGTGTCAGGGAGATCACTCTCCTCGGCCAGAACGTCAACTCATACCGTGATGCCTCCACCGGGGCCGGGTTCATCGATCTTCTCGAGAGGATGGACGGGGTGGAAGGCCTCCATCGTCTCAGGTTTGTCACCTCCCATCCCAAGGACTTTAGTGAGGATCTGGTGCAGGCCATGGCGGGGCTGAACAGCGTCTGCGAGCACATCCATCTTCCCGTTCAGGCCGGTTCGGACAGGATCCTGATGTCCATGAAGCGCGGGTACAACTCCGGTGAATACCTGGAGAAGGCGGCCATGTTGAAAAGTTACGTCCCCGACGTCGAGATCACCACGGATATCATCGTCGGTTTTCCGGGTGAGGAAAGATCGGATTTCGAGAGGACACTCGAGCTGCTCGTTAAGGTCCGGTACCAGAACGTCTTCTCCTTTCGTTTCTCAGCCAGGCCGGGTACGAAAGCGGCTGACCTCCAGGATCCCGTCCCCTACGAAGTCAAGCGCATGTGGCTCCCTGAACTCCAGGAAGTTCAGAATGGCATCACCGCGGCAAAACACCAGTCCATGGTGGGACGGATCGTGAAGGTCCTCGTGGAAGGGGAGGGACAGAGGGCAAACGGCATGCTGGAAGGACGGACCAGAAACAATTTCATCGTCCATTTTCCCGGGAGCCCCGCTGAAGTGGGCAGGGAAAAGGAGGTAAGAATTCTTCGCTCCCACAAAATCCATCTGGAAGGGGAGGCTGTCCAGTGAAGGATCAGAATATGATCGAGGTGGTCGTCCAGGGCCTGACCATCGATCCGAACAGCAACAACCCGGTGCTGATCCTCAGGGAAAAGTCCGGCGACAAAGTCATGCCCATATGGATTGGACTTTTCGAGGCTAACTCCATCGCCATGCATCTGGGGAGCGTGGAACCTCCGCGTCCCATGACCCACGATCTTCTGAGCAGTGTTATAGAGAATGTGGGTGTGAGCATCATTAATGTGGCTGTCACGGAACTGAGGGATAACACCTTCTACGCCGCTATCCTGTTGAGCAAGGATGGGACTGAGGTAGTTGTTGACTCCCGGCCCTCTGATGCCATCGCCCTCGCTGTCCGGTCCCAGGCGCCGATCTTCATCGAGAGTACTGTTTTCAATCAATCAGCCATTGAGATCTCCCCCCTGGAGATCTCCGGCGATTCCGATAAGGATGAATGGACCGAACTGTTGGAAAAGCTCGATCCGGAGGACTTCAGCAAATACAAGATGTGAGATTCCGGCGATTCCGACCGGACCGTTCGATTATCAGGATATCAGTAGAGCCCTTCAAGGCTTGAGAGAAAGGTGTGGAGTGGAGAGTCGGATTTGGTGAGGGACGCTTCAGGGGGCTCAGGCGGATTGAGGAGGATCTCCTCCATTTGGGCGCCCCCAATGTGTGTTGCCGCCCTGATCTTCGCCCTGTCGACGCTGCGGGGGAACTCCTTTCCCAAACACCCGGAGATCCTCAATGTTGCAGCTCACACTGTTGAGTTTATGGCCCTCGCGTTTCTGACCTCCAGGGCCCTGGTCAGATCCGGCTTCACCCGGCGTCCCTCGATCACTTTCGCCTGGACCGTGGCCATCTGTGCGATTTTCGGGCTCCTCGATGAGATTCACCAGTTTTCCGTTCCTACGAGGCAGTTCGATCCGATGGATATTCTGGCAGACACCGTGGGCGCTGTCATCGGGTCATGCCTGTTCCTTCAATTCATGTCGGTATTTATCAAGGAGGACGGTGAAGAGGTCAACTGACCCCTCCTGCAACCCCATATGGCCCGGATCGTTCAGAGGATAGAGGAAGTACAGGACCTGACGAGGCTGTCGGAGGGGCTTCTCTCGGAGCTTCTCGATCAAACGGGTGGCCTGTCGGGAACCATCTGGATCCTGGATATGGATCAGTCCTTCCGGAACGTCTGTACCAGAGGGACGGCCGACCGGCAGAATCCCATTGATCCCGGCGAGGTCATCCACCGGCATGAGGAGATCTCGGAGGGCAAACCGTTTTTCGAGCAGCGCTTTGGCAAGGTGCACCTTAACAGTGTTTTTTTTCCTATCCTCCACCACGATCTTCTGTCAGGTCTGGTTCATATCCAGCTCAAGACCGTCAAGGGAGACACGGTAGGCAGCAAGGTCCTGAAAAAAGCAAAGGGAATCGTCGAAGAATTCGCGCCATTTCTCAGAAGCGCCATGACCCTGGACAAGATCCGGAGGCATCCCCTGAAGGATCTTGAGTCCGACAGCTACAACGAACCTTTCCTCCTCGATTACATCCATCGCCAGATAACCCTCTGCCGGCGATATCACCGCCGATTGGGTCTGATCAGCCTGGAGTTCGAGGGCGTCGAGATTTTTCAGAAGGGGACGAGCTATCGGCTGGTTCAGGCCATGCTCCGGGACATTACCGAAACCCTCAGAGGCATTATGAGGGATTACGACATCGTCGCCCATGCGGGGAATTTCCGGTTCTTCATCGCCCTCCCGGAT
>JBFFDD010000244.1:0-3774 GCA_041559575.1 bacterium | reverse complement strand
GGTTCGCATGCCCTCCTCAAGCGCCGCACTCTTGATCGAACCGCTGTCAGGATTCCTCAGTACCTCCGCCTTGATCCTGTCGGTAACCCGAAGCAGCTCATAGATGCCTGTCCTTCCTAAATAGCCGGTCTCCAGGCATTTCTGGCATCCATCCCCCTTCCACAGACCCTCTTCGGGGACTCTGCTCGTCTCCAGACCAAGCTCGAACAGCTCCTCGGCGAGGGGCTTATAGCTGACCCGACAGTGGGGACAGATCCTGCGCACCAGTCTCTGGGCAAGGATCGCCGTAACCGAGGAAGCCACCAGGAAAGGCTCCACTCCCATATCGATGAGACGGGTAACGGCGCCTGATGCATCGTTGGTGTGAAGTGTGGAAAAGACCAGGTGGCCGGTCAAAGATGCCTGGATGGCGATCTCGGCCGTCTCCAGGTCTCGGACCTCTCCGACCATGATCACATTGGGATCCTGCCGGAGGATCGACCGCAGGCCGTTGGCAAAGGTGAGCTGGATCTTGGGGTTGATCTGAATCTGGCTGATCCCCTTGAGCTGGTATTCGACGGGATCCTCCACGGTGATGATGTTCTTGTCCGCCGAGTTGATCCTGGTCAGGGCGGCATACAGGGTGGTGGTCTTGCCGCTTCCGGTAGGGCCGGTGACCAGTGTGATCCCGTGGCTCTGCCGGGCCAGGCGTTCCATGTCCTGAAGATGGTCAGGGGCCATGCCGATCTCCTCGAGACCAAGCAGAACCTGGGATCGGTCCAGAAGCCTGAGGACCCCTCTCTCTCCAAAGCTGGTCGGAACGGTGGACACCCGGATATCGATATCCTTGCCGGCGATCTTGATCCGGATCCGGCCGTCCTGGGGAAGGCGCTTTTCAGCGATGTCCAGATCGGCCATCACCTTGATCCTCGAGACGATGGGTGAGTGGAGACGCTTCGGCAGGGAATGGACGTTGTGAAGGACCCCGTCCACCCTGTACCTGATGGACAGGTCCCCCTCGAAGGGCTCCACGTGGATGTCACTGGCCCGGTCCCGGACCGCCTCGTAGAGGATGTTGTTGACGAAGTTGATGATGGGAGCCTCATTGGAGGCGTCCAGAAGGTCCTGAGGTTCGTCCAGGTCGCCGGGATAGATCGCGAGGCTGCCGTTTTCGAGATTTTCGATCACCTCCTCCGCCGATTCCGATGTCCTTTCATAGCTCAGGTTGATGGCCTCGGATATGGCTTTTCCAGTGGCCAGAACCGGCTTCACCGGGGCTGACAGGAAGGTGCTGATGTTTTCCAAAACCTCGTCATCAAGTCGATTCATGGCCACCAGAACCTCATCCGTATCAGGATCCGTAAACGGGATCAGGTTGTGTTTCCTGGCATACTGGATAGGAAGATCGTGTCGAAATCGACCTCCGGCACCGCGAATGGGCAGATCCTCAAGAAAGGTGATCCCGGATGCATCCGACAGAGCCTCCAGGAGGTCCTTCTCAGTGAGAAAACGAAGCTCCAGAAGGCATTCGAAGAGATCCTTTCGGTGGGACTCGGAGAGGGATCTGGCCTCCTGAATCTGCTCATCGGTCAGAAGCCCATTTTTGATGAGGGACTGTCCCAGTTTTTCGGCGAGGTCCCGTCGGATCATTGCCTCCCTTCCTCATTTTCCTCCGGGAGCTTTTCCAGCGGCGTCGGGGGTTGATAGAGCTTACCATCCCCGTAGCCGGTTTTCTCCGAAACGGACTCCGGCAGCAGATCCATCTCCCTGAGTTTGTCAGCCGAGGCATCCCGGATATCCTGGGCGTTGGCGATGATGTGTGGGGTGAGGAAGATGAGCAGGTTGGTCTTCTCCGTCTTGGTGCTCTCGGACCGGAACAGATATCCCAGTATGGGAATGCTGCCCAGCAGAGGAACACGGTTGACCGTCTTGACCAGGTCGTCCCGGATCAGGCCACCGATGACGATGGTATTGCCGTCCTTGACCACAACGGAGGTGTCCGCCTTGCGCTTGAGGGTGGTCGGCGCCAGTTCCTGGGTGGTCCCCAGCGTACTGGAGACGAGGGCCTCGAGCTGGCTGAAGATGTCCAGCTTGACGAACCTGTTCTTGTTGATCTGGGGTGTGAGCCTCAGGGTGATACCCACGTCACGGTAGTCGAAGGTGAAAATGGGCTGATTGTTGGCGTCGAACTTCTGGCTTGTCTGGAAGGGAACCGTCTGGCCGACGACGATCTCAGCTTCCCTGTTATCCATGGTCAGGATGGTGGGAGTGGACAGGATATTGACATCCGAGTCTGTTTTTAGAGCCCTGATGAGGGCCCCCAGGCTGGGGAATTCGACCAACTCCCCACCGATGTTGAAGCTGATCGTCTCACCGATGGCGCCCACCGCCAGGCCGGATGGGGTGCTGGGGAAGGAGACGGACAGGGCGTCCAGGTCACCGAAACCCGATCCGCCGAAGACGACCAGATCGCTGTCGACATCATCGGCTACCCGCCAATCGACCCCGAAATCCATGGTCCTGGTGAGAAGGACCTCGGCGATGAGCACCTCCACCAAAACCTGATCCCTCGGTATATCCAGCTGTTCGATAACATTTTTAATGGCCTCATATTCCTCGGATGTGGCCGTGATCACCAGCGAATTGGTGGACTCGTCGGCGATGATAGAGATCTCCGTTCCGGGCTGCTTTGCCCTTACAGCAGCCGGCGGCTGGCCAGGAGCGGCCGCGGTTTGAGGAAGGGACTCCTCGATGGGTATCCCGGTCAGGACCTTGGCCAGTTCACCGGCGTCGGCATTCTGGAGATAGTAGACATGGACCTTTCCGGCCCCCTTAGGCACCGCAACATCCAGCTTTTTGATCATCTCCTCGATCCTGTCGAGGGTCTGGGCGTCACCGATGGCGATGATGGAGTTGGTCCTGTCATCGGGGATGATCCTGGTCTGGGCCGACGGGGGTGAAGGCTGAGCAGGCTGCCTGCCCCGGGCGGCCCTCTGGACTGCGGTAACACTGCCGGACTGACCCTCGATGATCTGATTGATCTTTCCTGCCAACTCCTCCACCGGGGCGAACTCCACCGGGATAATTCGAACCTCTTCCCGGGCCCCGGCGACGTCCACAACCGAGATGATCTGGCTCAGCTTTTTCAGGAGCGATTCGGTGGTCGTCAGGATCAGGATGTTGGTCGGACCGTATGCGGTGATGCTGTCCGTCTTGGGGATCAGCGGCTGGAGGAGATTCTTAACGTCCTCAGCTTCCGTGTACTCGAGTGGGATGATCTGGGTCACGTAGTTGTCGATATCCCATCGTTCCTCACTGTCCCCCACCTTGACTTCGAATCCCGCCCCGGACACGTTGGCCGTCGGCACGATCTTGCTGACCCTGCCCGCCGGGACCACGGCGTACCCTTTGACCTGGAGGATTGAGAGGAAGACCTGGTAAACCTCCGCTGACGACAGGGACCTCGGCCCGATGACCGTCACCCGCCCCTGCACCCGGTCATCGACAATGAAATTCTTCCCGGTTATCTCACTCACTGTTTCGATGACCTTGCGGATCTCCACGTCGTTGAAATCGATGGTGAATTTGGCCGCCGCCATCCCCCTGCCCGGGCAAACCACCAACAGGACGAAGAGCACCGGTATCACCCCTAAAGCACCGCGTTTCCATCTCTTATTCATCTCATCTGACCTCATATTGGAGGGTTAGATTCTTTCTGAACCGTTCAATATCGATGGTTATGTTGCTCTCTTCCTTCAGCTGTCCGAAGACCTGGAGGGCCTGCTCGGGACCGGT
>JBFFDD010000243.1:0-3778 GCA_041559575.1 bacterium | reverse complement strand
GGAGACGAGGGCGGTGGATTACGCAAAATAGAGTTAACCACAGAGGACACGGAGAGCAAGGAGAAAATCAGGGTTAAGCTTTTTTGTAAATGAAAAATTTGAGAAGGGGATCAAGAACCTAAACCACAAACCCGGTTTCCCTCTCTGTGTACTCTGTGCTCTCTGTGGTGAAATGGTTCCGAGTGAAATTATGTCCGATTCCACTGTTAAAGTCCTTTTCATCGGCGACGTCGTCGGCAAACCGGGAAGAACGGCGGTCCGTGATCTTCTCGACGGCTTAGTGGACCAGTATAATATCGATCTGGTTGCGGCCAACGCCGAGAACGCCGCCGGGGGCTTCGGTGTCACCGTGAACACGGTCCAGGACCTCTTCGAATCGGGTGTTCACGTGCTTACCACCGGAAACCATGTCTGGGACAAAAAGGAATCCCTTTCCCTGCTGGAGGAATCGGAGCATATCCTGAGGCCGGCGAACTACCCTCCTGAAACACCGGGGAACGGAGTGTGCACAGTAACCACACCAGGCGGCATTGATGTCACTGTCATAAACCTTTCCGGCCGGGTGTTCATGGACTGCGTGGATTGCCCTTTCAGAAAGATCGACGAGATCCTGGCGACCGCGCCGGAAACTTCCAACTGTATCGTCGTCGATTTCCACGCGGAGGCGACCTCCGAGAAGAGGGCCTTCTCCCTGTATGTGGACGGCAGGGTAAGTGCGGTCGTAGGAACCCATACCCATATCCAGACCGCCGATGAGAGGATCCTGCCGGGGGGCACGGCCTACATTACCGACGTCGGCATGACCGGCAACGAGGATGGTTCGGTGATCGGCATCGATTACAGCGCGGCCCGCCACCGTTTTCTGACCCAGATGCCCGTGCGTTTCGATCTCGCCAAAGGCACACCTTCCCTCAACGGAGTTCTCATAAAGTTCCAGGCGCAAACCGGCAAGGCTACAGAGATCAGGAGAATAAACCTGTCTCTGGGCCGATCCGTTTCCCCGTGAAGGTTCCGAGGTGGATCGCCCGGCAGTTCTCACCGTCTCCCAACTCACCCGGCTGGTCAAAACCGCCCTCGAGCAGGCCTTTCCCCCTATCTGGGTTGAGGGTGAGATATCAGGTTTCAGGGAGTATGCCAGCGGCCACTGCTACTTCACCCTCAAGGACCACGATGCCCAGATCAGCGCAGTGATGTTCAAACGGGAGGCTGTACGATTACCCTTCCGTCCCGTCGATGGCATGCACGTTCTGGTGTTCGGCCGTATTACCGTCTATGAGAAACGCGGGATCTACCAGATCGTGGCCGAGGATGTGGAACCGAGGGGCGTCGGAGCCATCCAGGAGGCCCTGAGGAAACTCAGAGACAAACTGGAAGGGGAGGGGCTTTTCGCACCTGAGAGAAAGAGGGCTCTTCCTCTTATGGTGGCAAAGGTGGGTGTGGTCACCAGTCCATCAGGTGCGGCGATTCGTGACATTCTGAAGGTCTTTCAAGGCCATGATACGGCGATCCACGTGATCCTGTCGCCCACAGCTGTGCAGGGCGCCGAGGCCCCTTCATCCATCGTTGAAGCGATCCAATCCCTGGTGAGCCTGGGGGGCGTCGACGTCATCATCGTCGGCCGGGGGGGTGGTTCCTTCGAGGACCTCCTGGCTTTTTCCGATGAGTCGGTGGTTAGGACGGTGGCTGAAAGCCCGATACCGACGATCTCCGCCGTCGGCCATGAAGTTGACGTCGCTCTGACCGATCTGGCCGCCGATGTCAGGGCCGCCACACCGACCGCCGCGGCGCAGATCATCGCCCTGGCCCGCTTGGACCTTATCTCCGATGTCGGCCAGATAGCCCTGCGGATGGCCTCCGCTATGAGCCTGGTCCTGGACGATGCCGCCGGCCGGGTGCGGTCAGCGGAGGATCGCCTGGTTCACCCTCGATATCTTCTGGTCCAGGGAAGGATGAGGCTGGATGATCAGGCCTATCGGCTTCAAACTCTTCTCCAGTCAGGGCTGGTCAGGAGGAGAGGGGACATGGATCGTCTGAACGGGATGCTGACATCCCTTGACCCTCTCGCCGTCCTGAAGCGCGGCTATGCTTTAGTCCAGAAAGGGGACGGCGAGGTGGTCCGGGGCCCCGAACAGGTGGAGGTGGAGGAAAGGCTGGCGGTCACATTATCCGGGGGGAAAATCGGTGTGGAGGTGACGGACAAGGGAAAGGGGTCGAGTGGAAAGTGAAAAGCGGAAGGTTTGGGAGGAAAGGTCATAACGCATATTGTCCACGGCAGCTCAACCGGGGGTGGAGCGGCCCCTGAGAATGTCCTGCGTGTCGAGGTAACGGAGTGTCGGTGTGGCGGGGAAAAATCTCAAATGATTCAACCGCAGAGTACGCCCCCCAATTTAGATCGGAACAGACGGGTCAGCGCCGAGATTAAATTGCAGATTTTGGATTCGACAGAACACCTCGTCTGTGACGTTCCGGAATAGCAAAACGACCAGAAAAAAGCCCGAGGCGAATTGCCCCGGGCTTTCCATGAGACCTTGAACTTGAAACCTGAAACAAAAGAAAAGCGGGCTTTCAAAGCCCGCTTTGCTTATTAGTACATCCCGGGGACTCCGGTAGGGGGCATTCCGCCACCTGGCATCCCTTCCTTCTCCTCCGGCTTCTCCACAACGCTCGCTTCTGTAGTCAGGAGCAGTCCGGCGATGGATGCGGCGTTCTGAAGGGCCGATCGGGTGACCTTTGTCGGGTCGATGATGCCGGCCTCCATGAGATCCACGAACTCCTCAGCCGCGGCATCAAAGCCGTAGCTGACCTTCTTGTTCCTCTTGACCTTGTCTACGATGATGGAAGGCTCGAGGCCGGCATTGGCAACGATCTGCCTGAGGGGCTCCTCGAGGGATTTCTGAACGATAGACACTCCGACCTGCTGGTCGTGGTTTTCCAATTTAACCTTTTCCAGGGCGGGGAGAGACCTGAGGTAAGCTACACCGCCTCCGGGGACGATGCCCTCCTCGACAGCCGCCCTGGTGGCATGAAGGGCATCTTCAACCCTGGCCTTCTTCTCCTTCATCTCTGTCTCTGTGGCAGCACCGACTTTGATGACGGCCACTCCACCGACCAGTTTGGCCAACCTCTCCTGAAGCTTCTCGCGGTCGTAATCCGAGGTCGTGTCTTCGACCTGAACCCTGATCTGGTTAACGCGGCCCTCGATGCTGCTTTTGGAGCCGGCGCCGTCAACGATGGTGCTGTTGTCCTTGTCGATGGTGATCCGCTTGGCCTGACCGAGATCATCCAGGGTAATGGCCTCCAGCTTGATTCCGAGATCCTCGGAGATGACCTTGCCGCCGGTAAGGATGGCGATATCCTCAAGCATGGCCTTGCGCCTGTCGCCAAAGCCGGGGGCCTTGACAGCGGCGCAGTTGAGGGTTCCCCTGATCTTGTTGACAACCAGGGTGGCAAGGGCCTCGCCCTCGATATCCTCGGCGATGATCAGAAGGGGTTTCGTCGCTCTGGCAACCGCCTCCAGGATCGGGATAAGGTCTTTCATGGCGCTGATCTTCTTGTCGAAGATCAGGATGTAGGGATCCTCCAGATCGACCACCATCCGCTCGGCGTCCGTGACGAAATAGGGGGACAGATATCCCCTGTCGAACTGCATTCCGTCGACGACCTCCAGGGAGGTATCCATGCCTTTGGCCTCCTCGACCGTGATAACGCCCTCTTTGCCCACTTTGCTCATGGATTCAGCGATGATCTCACCGATGGAGGGATCGTTGTTGGCCGAGAT
>JBFFDD010000242.1:0-3788 GCA_041559575.1 bacterium | reverse complement strand
TTACCTGGGGGGAGTCCTACTACTACAACCCCGAGGACCTGTTCGGCGCCTTTGCCCTGACCGACGTAACCCGGCTTCACAAACCAGGCCTCGACGCCGCCGCCCTGACCGTCCCCTTCGATTCCTTCTCCGAGATTTCAGTGGTTGGCATCCCCGGAAAAGATCAGGACTCGAGTACGGCCCTCCGCCTTATTTTTCCTGCCGGAAAAGCCTCGGTCAGCCTGGTCGGCGGATCGATTGCCGGGGACACCGTCCTCGGTGGTGGATTGTCCATCGACGTGAGAGGAACCCGGATTTACGGAGAGGCCGTGGCCACTGATCCGGAGGGCGGAGACGACTTCGTTGAACTTGTGGCCGGCGGTGAACGGTGGATCGACGAATACACCCACATCCTGGGAGAGATCTATTACAACGGCTGGGGCTCGAGCGACCCAGGCGGATACACCGGTCTGCTGGTCTCCGACCGGTACCTTCAGGGACGATCACTGACCCTGGGACGGACCAGTGCCGCCCTGGACGTTACCAGGCAGCTCACCCCCCTCCTGACGGGGCGAACGGTGGCCTTCGTGAACCTATCGGACGGCAGCTTTCTGCTCCGGCTGGACGGCATCTACTCTCTCTCCGAGACCTCCGACCTGGTGGGGGGCATCTGGGCCGGGGTGGGAGACAGGACCGACGGAGACCTTAACAGCGAGTACGGCGACGTTCCCGTGTCCCTGTACGCCGAGCTGGTGGTGAATTTCTAAAAAACAGAGAATTGGGAATAGAGAATAGAGAATAGAGAATAGAGAATAGAGATTGGAGAAGTGAGAACTAAGTCCTAAGTACTGAGTGACAGGTGATAAGTAAACTTTGTTTTTCCTTATCCCCTAGGACTTATCTCTTAGAACTGCTTTTACCCTTATCACTGAGCACTTATCTCTTAGGACTTCGATTCTCATGCCCCTTTCCACTTTTTGCTTCATTCCCTCCCCTTGCCTGCGGGGTAATAAACCGCTATCTTTGTCGTCCCATGACTGAAGAAAACCTAAAAGACGCTCCCAATCCCTGCCCCGAGTGCAACGGGTCCGGTTTACAGGCAAAAGGATGTAACCTCTTTCCCTGCCCGGCCTGTTCCGGTTCAGGGGTTTCAAAAGGCACCGGCATAGAAAGCGGTCCGGATGGTCCCGAACCCTCCGAACTGACCGACCGGCCGGAGCCATCCTGACATTGGATCCCAACACCTCCACCCGGACCTGGCAGGGGTTTCGGGAATTCCTCCCTGTCGGCCTGGTCATCTTCTCCTACGCCGTTGTCTTCGGCATCCTGGCCGTCAACAGCGGCCTGGGGATCCTTGAAACCTGCACCATGTCACTGACCGTTTTCGCCGGAGCCTCCCAGTTCATAGCACTGCCCATGATCCAGTCCGGTGCCTCCATCTGGGCCCTGACGGCTATGGCCCTGGTGGTCAACATGCGCCATCTCCTGTACGGCCTTAATATCGGCCAAAAGTACTCCAAATCCCGGCCTGCCTGGCTTCTCGGTCTGTCCTTTGGCATTGTGGATGAGACCTACGCCTTTAACACCCTCGGCCCCGGCAGGAACCTCGATTCCCTGTCCTATTTCATGGGGACGGCCCTTTGCGCCTACGTGACCTGGAACACGGGGACCTTTGCCGGAGCGGTCCTGGGAAAATGGACCGAGGCACTGCGGATCGAGGGCCTGGATTTTGCCATGCTGGCGGTGTTTCTTTCCATGATCGGCTCCTCTGTTCGCACCCGGAGGGACTGGGTCGTATTGGCGTTGTCAGCCGTTTTCGCCCTCGGCATCTATCACCTGGCCGGAGGCTACTGGCATCTGTTCGCCGCCGGGCTCGCCGTGCCCCTCGCCGCCGCCCGCTTCAACGGAAATCGGACGAATGCGAGTTGAACTCATGATCGCCTTCGCCGGGATGACCCTGGTCACCTATCTGACGAGGTCCCTGTTCACGGTCTTCATCTCAGGGGTCAGGATCGTCCCTTTCTGGAGCCGGACCCTGGAATTCGTCCCCCTGGCGGTCCTCACCGCCCTGGTGGCACCTTTCCTCCTGGTACCAGACGCCCCCTATGTCACCATCCTTAATCCGTACCCCATTGCCGGAATCGTAACCCTTCTTCTGGCTCACCGATCCAGGAACCTGCTGGTTTCAGCTGTCACTGGAACTGCCCTTTTTCTGGTCCTGATCCGCATTTTCCCCACCTGATCCGTTTTTTTCTGCTAATATAGATTGACGGGGGTGATCGAATGCCCGGCCCTGCCGGAAGGTTGAGGGGAGTTCTCCCTCGGCCGCTGGGAGCGGTGGGCCGCAAGGAGTGGGTCCCCTGGCGTTGGATTATAGAACGACACACCACACTGGATACCGAATCGCTGGTCGCACTCTTCAGAGCTTACCGTTTCCTTCAAGAAAAGATCGATCTGGACCGCCTGGCCGGCCGTCCCATGAAACCGGGAGACACGGCCTGCAGGAGGTGCGGACACTGCTGTGCCCAGCTCGCCCCTGAACCCATTCCCGGCAACCTGTTCGCCAGGTGGATGCGGGAAGGGATCGTCACATCCCGGTTCCTGGTCGCAAATCGCAACATTCATGGGACCATCCTGGGATACACCGGCTGGTACTTCTCCGGGCGCCGCCTGAAGATGTGCCCCCTGCTCGTCAAGCACCTTCCCGACCGGACCCTTTTCTGCAGCGTCTACCACCTCGGCCCCGGATACCGGCCGCCCGCCTGCGAGGCCTTCAGGGCCAACTATCCCCACTGTGAGGTGTCGCAACGCCCTCTCGTATTCTGAAAATCTTTAACCACAAAGGACACAGAGGGGACACATTCAGGTTCTGGTTTCTAGGGTCTTTGATCCTTTGCAGCCTTAAGAGTAAAGGTGAGATCAATCTTTGGAATAAAGAGATTTAACGCAGAGTACGCAGACCGGCCCCTTACAGGCCGCACCGCAGAGAGCCGCAGAGAAAAAAGGGACCTTCTTTTAAAAGTATTGGTTCATCAGAAAAACGCGTATCTAATAGCTGTCTCTCGCAAAGCCGCCCTTCGACTTTGCTCAGGACAGGCAAAGCTCGCTAAGAAACCCCATTCTTATGAGGGTGTTAAAATCCTGATGTTTAATGTTTCCTTGGCGTTTTAGCGTCTTAAGCGAATCGCGCTCCAGACGTGATGAGCAGGCGAGAGGGCGGAGAGGCGACGGGGAGCGCCCTTTGCGCAGTGGGAAGGGGAGAATAGAAAATAGAGAATAGAGAATCAAGAATAGAAAGTGAAAAATGGAAAGTGACAAGTGGAAAGGCTGGAGGAACGACGGAACGAGGTTACGACCTTCCGACAATGCGAATACGCCGATTCTTCGTTGAATCGATCAGTCGATAAGTCGTAAATTCGAGCGTATAAGTTCTCAGCTCTGCTTCCCGGAAACCGGAAACTACCCCTTCACAGTCTTCTTAACCCTCAGATACCGGGCTTTGATCCAGCGGGCCGTCCTTTCCACCACTGTCCGGTTGTAATACTTTTCGTCCTCTTCGGACAGATCCTCGAAGTTACCTCCGTACTTCAGCTTGACCCAGGCGTTGTAATCGAATTTGCTGGCCAGGTTGTAGAGGTAGCGGTTGAAGGGGGCGAAACCCGGTTTTCTGAGGACGGCCACGCCAAAATCGATGACGTAAGGGACTTTGCCGTCGACCACCAGAAGATTGTCCTTCTTCTTCAGGTCCATGTGGGCTACCCCGGCCCGGTGCAGGTCCTGGATCAGTCCCAGGAGGGATTCGAAGAATT
>JBFFDD010000241.1:0-3840 GCA_041559575.1 bacterium | reverse complement strand
TCTGTCTGGCGCACTCCGAACGGCCTTTTGAAAATAATATTGGGTAAATAGTCAGAACTCGGTACTTCTTTAGGTTATCGGGTATATTCTTTTCACTTTAACTTCGAATTTTCCATTTTCCCTCTGTGGTTTTCTGTGATAGCGCATCAAAGGGCGACTCTGTGTTCTCTGTGGTAAAATCCTTGTCAGCCGACCAACTTTAAGACTTCATCGGCCAGGGCCATGCAGGCCGTCAGCCCCGGCGATTCGATGCCCAACAGGTTGACCAGGCCGGGGACGCCGTGATCCCCGGGTCCCTGGATGAGAAAGTCGGCCTCGTCGTCATCCGGCCCCCTAAGGCGGGCCCGTATGCCCGAATATCCCGGCAGGAGTGAACCGTCGGGAAGATCGGGCCAGTATTTGCGGATGGCCCCACAGAACATCTCCCCCCGCCCTTCGTCCACCCTATAGTCGATCTCCTCCACCCATTCCGTGTCCGGCCCAAAACGCGCCTGGCCGGCCAGGTCCAGGGTAAGATGGATCCCCAGGCTGGCCTCATCGGGCACGGGGTATATCAGGCGGGAGAATGGAGCCTCGCCGGACATGGAGAAGTAGCTCCCCTTGCACATGTAGGTCTTCAGCAGGGCCTTTATTGGGAAACCCTCAAGGGATTGAACGACATCGGAGGCGTGGATGCCGGTGCTGTTCACAACGGTACGGCACAGAACGGTCATCGGTTCCGACCCGCCCACCTCGAGGACGATGCCGTCGTCCTGGATGCGCCCGCCGGTCACGGGGGAAGCCAGGGCGAGTACGGCCCCCGCGCTCTCCGCGTCCTCCAGGAGGGCCTCCATGAGCCCGTGGCTGTCGATGATTCCGGTGGACGGCGACAGGAGGGCCGCCTCGCACTCGAGGGCGGGTTCCAGCCCCATCGCCTCAGAGCGGTCGAGCCATCTTACGTCGGTCACCCCGTTGATCCGTGCCTGGGCCTCGATGTCCCTGAGCCTGGCGACCTCCCCTTCGTCGCCAGCCACCACGAGTTTGCCGACGCGGCGGTGCCGGATCCCCTTCTCCTCGCAGTACCGGTACAGTTGGTCCCTGCCCTGGACGCACACCCTGGCTTTCAGGCTCCCGGTGGGATAGTAGAGGCCGGCGTGGATCACCTCGCTGTTCCGCGATGACGCCTCGTTCCCGATCCCCTCGGAGCTCTCCAGGATGAAGACCTCTCTGCCCCTTTCTGCCATGGCCCTGGCAACAGCCAGGCCCACAACACCGGCCCCGATCACCACGCAGTCCAGTTTCTCCATCGGGATCCTGCCCCCTTTCCTCGTGCACCCGGACAGCAATGAAAACAGTTTACATTACCTTATATAGGTCCGCGGGGGAACAGCCGAGGCAGACTGCGGAAACAGAATAGGGCCGGGGATCTCTCCCCGGCCCTGTAAATCAGTTCCCCGGTTCACGCTCTTGCCCGGAACCTATAGTTTATCTCCCTTTGTACTTTGTACTCTTTCCTCACCCTCCCCCGCTCGTCTCCCCTCTCCACAGCCTGCGGAGGAAGATCTCCAGGGGACACCACCTGGTGAAGGCCGACTGGATCAGGTTCGCCGACACGAAGGCCGGCAGCAGGTACCAAAGGGGGTCAACCAGGGCGCCGAGGAGGACGCCGGTGCCCACCATGAAGCCGGCGACGACCCTGACCCCGTACTCCACAGACATCTTGCCCTCAAGGGCCTTTCCACGGCGGATCTCCTCGAGCCACAGTGGATGGCGGTGCTCGGCGTAGTCGAGTTTCACCCGCCCGTTGAACATGGAGGTGAACAGGGGCCAGTTGGACTTGATGAGAAAGGCCCCCAGGTGGGCGACGAACCCGAACAGGAACAGAACGGTGCCGATGTTGTGCAGATTGGTACTCCAGAAGGTCAGCCAGTAGGGAACGCTCACCCCGGCCATGTTGTCCAGGATCTTCAGGAAGCCGGTGACGATGAGAACGGCGATGGAGATCCCGATGAAGGCGTAGGCCAGCCGCTGTTCGGCAAGAAACTTGTGGGACGGGGGCTCCTCCTTGCCCCGGACCATGGCCGAGATGATCTGGACCGACTCCTTGACGTCGCCCCGGCGGGGCCAGATGGATCGGCCGCCCTCGATGAAGTGGTAGACCAGATGAAAGACCGCCGCGAAGGTGAACACCAGGGCGGCGATCATGTGGATGTTGAACTGAAGGATGAAGTCCGACACCCAGGCGAACCCGGGGACCTGGTTCAGCATGTACCGCTTGTAGACGGGCAGTTGGCCGAAACCGGAAAACAGCAGGACGATCCCGGAGAGGGCTACGGCCCAGTGCTGGATCTGGACCAGCACGCTGTGGCGGACAACGGTGTTGTCCGATGGAGAGATAACATCGGTGTCGTGGACGTGCCGCCTCATGATCCCACCTCCCTGCGGCCTGTTTCCGGTGCCTCGGTGTGTCCCTGAACGGGGCCCTCGGGGGCGGCCGGGCCCTCACTCCCCGGTCCGGCCGGTCCGTCACCCTCTGTTCTGCCCAGACCCAGGGCCCTGGCACCGGCGAATACGGCCCCGGCGGCCGCCGCCAGGGGGGCGAAAAGGGTGGCCTCGGCGAGCCGGTTGGGGTTCTGGAGGGGCTGCGGGTCCGTGGGGAAGAAGAACCTCTCCTTCTCCCTGGTGCGAAGGGCTTTTTCGATCTTCTCGAAGGGGACGGGGGAAACGTAGAACGTCCCGGTCCCGCCGTTTTCGGTATCCCCGTAGACGTGACCTCCGATCTCCTTTGCCCGGATACGGGCCAGGGACAGCATGTCCCGCCTCGGGCCAAAGGTGAGGGGCGCCTCACGGCCCGGCCGTGACCGGCAGGCCTCGACGCAGGCCGGCTCCTGCCCGTTTGTGAGCCGTGGGGCGCACAGGTCGCACTTGTACATCACGCCGCCGCCGGCCATCTTGGGCAGGATCTTCAGGTAGATCCCCACACCCGCCTGTCTCTGGGGGATGTGCCAGGGGCACACGGTGCGGCACTTGGCCCCGCCCATGCAGCCCACCTCGTGGATGGACACGGCGCCGCCCGGCTTCTTCTCGATGGCCCCGAAGGGGCACACGGCCAGGCAGGCCGGATCGTCGCAGTGCATGCAACGGCGCTGGATGTTCAGGTCCCAGGTACTGCCCTCGTGCTCCACCGACACCTTCTGGACGTAGGTCCAGTTGTAGGGCGTCAGGGTGGTCTTGAGGTTTTTCTTCGACCGCCAGTCCTCGTGTTTCGTCTGAGGCCAATAGTCCCTCACGTCCTCGTCCCTGGGGTTCGGATACCGGGCCTCATTCTCCTTCTGGCACCCTGTCACGCACCTGGGAACAGGGACATCGGGACATCCGTCGCATTTTGTCAGGTCCACCAGGATGCCCATATCCTTTTCCTTCGGAGCGGCCAGGGCCGGTTTCGACCGCGCCACACCGGCGGCCGTGCCGGCGGCCGCGGCGGCCCCTATCCGGGTCAGAAACGATCGTCTGGTTATCTTCTCACTCATTTTGAACTCCTAAAGGGGAAATACTGGAATTGGCGTCAATATATTCACATATTCTTATATTGTCAAGTACTAATACCTAATTTTGAGGGGAATGGGTTGTTACCTATTATAACAATTGGAGATTGGACATTGGACATTGGGTAGATTCACCGCTTTGGAGCGGAACAGAGGAAAGGCGGACGCTGGGACGCGGGGACGCGAGGGGGCGCGGGGGAGATGGGGGAGTCCCAAGTCCCAGGACCCAGGACCCAAGGGGGAGAGGCGGACTCGGGGACACCGGTTTGAAAAAGTATTCAGTAGTCAGGATTCTGTATTCAGGAGGGGAACAGCC
>JBFFDD010000240.1:0-3851 GCA_041559575.1 bacterium | reverse complement strand
GACCGGGGAAGACCAGCGCGTAAGTCACTATATATTACCTCTCAAATGTCTCTTCGAGCCATCTCCCGAGGCGGTCACGCCAGGGCGTGATCTCCCGCCAGTGGTTCGACACCGCTCACCATCCTGAGCTTGCCGAAGGAGCGAAATGAATTCGCCCCACGCCATCGGCGTGGCCCCCACCTCCAGTCCCGCCGGCGGCGGGACTGAGTGATGGATTTTTTGCAATTCCATCACTATTGCCCTCTCGACGCGTTCACCGAGCGTATGATCTCGGGTACGATCTGGAAAACATCGCCCACAAGGCCGTAAGTGGCCACATCAAAAATGGGGGCATCGGCGTCCTTGTTGATGGCCACGATGATATCCGACGCCTGCATTCCTGCCAGGTGCTGGACTGCGCCCGATATGCCGCACGCAATGTAGATCTTCGGCTGGACGGTTTTACCGGTCTGGCCGACCTGATGACTGTAAGGGATCCATCCGGAATCAACCGCACTTCGCGACGCTCCTACGGCTCCGTCCAGAGCGATGGCGAGTTCCTCAATGATCTTGAACCCTTCAGGGCCGCCAAGCCCGCGGCCGCCGGAGACGATGATGTCAGCTTCCGCAAGGTTTACCGTATCGATGATCTCCTCCACCACCTCCAGGACCTTGGTCCGGTCGTCCATCCTGGTCTTATCCAGACCTCGGATAATGTGCACCTCGCCTTTATTATGGGGGTCTTTCGGCGCAGCTGCCATGACCTTATGTCGTACTGTTGCCATCTGCGGCCTGTGCAGCGGACAGACGATTGTAGCCATGATGTTCCCGCCGAAGGCCGGTCTCGTCTGCATGAGATCACCAGTTTCGGGATCGATATCCAGGGCGGTACAGTCTGCCGTGAGGCCCGTGTTCACACGCGAGGCGACCATGGGGATGAAGGAGCGCCCCATGAAGGTGGCCCCGGCGAGTACTATGGACGGTTTACGCTCCTCGATGAGATCGCTCAGAACAGAGGCGTAGGGTCCATCATTGAACTGGGCCAGTAACGGATCGTCAACGTACAGGACTTCATCGGCACCGTAGTGGACCAGATCCCGGGCCGCCTCCTCCATGTCGTGACCGAGCAGGACCGCAGTCAGCGTTTCCCCCGTTTTTTTCGCCAGCGTTCTTCCAGCGCCCAGGAGCTCCATGGCAACGGAAGAGATCTTGCCGTTCCTCTGCTCTGCAAAGATCCAGATCCCCGAATAAGCTGCTTTATCCAGATCGGGGAGCTCGACCTTGCTCTCCTCCTGTATAATAGCCTCAACGGGGCAAGCCTCGATACAGGCCAGGCATATGGTGCACTTTTCGTTGATCCAGGCAACACCATCAACCATTTCAATGGCCTCATAGGGACATGAGGCCAGACACTCTTCACAACCGTTACACTCTTCCTTGATGACGATTACGGACATGGGATGCTCCTGTTTCAATCCAAAGTCCAAAATCCAAAATCTAAAATATTTCCATTTTTGCACATTTCAAGAAGGTTTCCTTTTGGATCTTGGATTTTAGATTATTTTCTGTTCCTTCAGCCCTTTCACCAGCTTTTCGGCCATTTCTGCCGGTTCTTCCTGCCATTTGACACCGGAGCGCGACAGGTCCGGGGAGAATATCTTCACAACCCTGGTGGGTGAGCCGTCGAGGCCGAGATAGGGGTCCTTCACCTCGAGATCCTCCCTCTTGAAAACGGTGATCTCGGCTTTTTTTGCCTTCATCTTTCCCTTGAGGGACGGCATCCTGGGCTCGTTGATCTCTTTAACCACCGTCATAAGACCAGGGAGAGGGAGGTTGACGACTTCATACCCCTCTTCGAACATCCTCTCCACCACCATCTCATCGGAGCCTATTGTGCGCACCTTTCTGATGAAAGCCACGAAGGGTATCCCCAGCTGGTCGGCAAGGGAGGGGCCCACCTGAGCCGTATCCCCATCGATGGCCTGCTTACCGCAGATGATGAGGTCGACCGCTCCCATCTTCCTGATGGCGGCAGCCAGGGTGTATGCTGTCGCCCAGGTATCGGAACCGGCGAAAGCCCTGTCGCTCACCAGGTAGGCCTCATCGACACCCAGGGCGACTGCCTCTCGCAGGGCTGTCTCCGCCTGGGGGGGACCCATGGTCAGCACCTTGACCGTTCCACCGTTCATTTCCCTGAGACGGACACCCTCCTCGATGGCGTACATGTCGAAGGGGTTTATGATGCTCTCGACACCCTCCCGCATGAGCGTGTTGGTTTCGGGATTAATTTTGACCTTTGTTGTATCGGGGACCTGCTTTATACATACGACAATATTCATCTGGGATTCCTAGGGATTATGCGGTGGGGAATAATCCCGCCTCAGGCGGGACGGCCTTGCATCTTACCCATTCTCCCACACCTTAAGTTCAAATTCTTTACTGCGTGCTGCGTCCTGCGTCCTGCGTCCTGCGAGAAAATCGCCCTACGATTTTCTCGCATATTCCTTTATCAGTGCCGCGCCGATGACGTTGCGCTGGATCTGGTTGGTCCCCTCGTAGATCTGAAGGATCTTGGCGTCCCGCATCATCTTCTCCACCGGGTACTCCTTCATGTATCCGTAACCACCGAGGACCTGAACCGCGTTGGTGGTGACCTCCATGGCCACGTCAGACGCGTACAGTTTGGTCATGGCCGAGACCTTGGAAACGTCCTTGGCCCCGCTGTCAACAAACCGGGCTACCGCATAGGTAAGTGCCCTTGCGGCCTCGGTCCTGGTAGCCATGTCGGCCAGCATGTGCTGAACCGCCTGGAACCCTATGATCGGCTGACCGAACTGGACCCTTTCCCGGGCATAGTTGACCGCAACGTCCAGCGCCCCTTGGCACACCCCCACACCCTGGGCCGCGATCCCGGGCCTTGACATATCGAGGGTCTTCATGGCCACCATGAACCCCATACCCTCCTTTGAGATGAGGTTCTCAGCCGGGATGCGGCAGTCCTCGAAAACCAGTTCCCGGGTGGCCGAAGCCCGGATGCCCATCTTGTTCTCCTTCTTGCCGAAGGAAAAACCTTCCGTGCCCTTCTCGACGATAAACGCGGATGCGCCCCGTGCGCCCTTGTTTTTGTCGGTGATGGCGATGATCGAATAGGTCTCAGCTTCCCCGCCGTTGGTTATCCACTGTTTTGTCCCGTTCAGGATATAGGAATTTCCGTCCTTGACGGCCGTCGTCCTGACACCTCCGGCGTCACTGCCCGCGTTGGCTTCTGTCAGGCCGAATGCCGCCAGTTTCTCACCCGAGGCGATATCGGGGAGGTATTTGCTTTTCTGTTCGTCGCTGCCGTACAGAAGGATAGGGTAGGCTCCCAGCCCGGAAGCGGCGAAACTTACGGAAACGGCCAGGCACGCTGTGGAGAGCTCCTCAACGGCTATGGTGGTGTCGAGAGTACCCAGTCCCATACCGCCGTACTCCTCCGGAATGTTGATGCCAAAAAGGTCTGACTGTCCGCAGATCTTCATGATCTCGGCGGGAAACTCCTGTGTCTCGTCCAGTTCCTCCCGGACAGGAACGATCTTCTCCTGCGCGATCTGCCGGGCTATTTCCTGGATGGCTTGCTGTTCTTCCGTGAGAAAGTAGTCCATTTAGAACCTCCATGCTCTCCTTCAAGACTTTCTCTTCCCCGTCCTTGACCACCACGGACCAGTTGGGAGACGATGTAATGATTATTGATGACCTCGCAAATGGATTCTTCGAACCATTTTAAGGGTCCATCAGTTTTTTACGGAAAGAATTTTTTACCAGCGGACCAGTGCGGCCCCCCACGTCAGCCCGCCCCCAAAAGCCTCGAGCAGTATCTGATCGCCCTCCTTGAT
>JBFFDD010000239.1:0-3910 GCA_041559575.1 bacterium | reverse complement strand
ATTTTTTGTTGGGAGAGAAGAAGCGGTTCCAGGTTCAACGTTTCAGGTTCCAGGCAAGACCCCTCGCACTCGATCGAGGCTGCTCCCTGGGAACTTGAAACATTTTTCCGAATACCGGCTGCTGGATGCTTGACCCCCGTTCAACTCTTTCACTGAGGCTATCAAACATGAGCAAGGACGACGATAAAGGTTACAAGGATAGCCTGAACCTTCCCCGGACGGACTTTCCCATGCGCGGATCCCTTCCCGTCCGGGAGCCGGAGCGGCTCCTGAAATGGAAGGAACAGGATCTGTACGCCAGGATTCTCGAGGCGCGCAGCGGTCGCGAGACCTACACCCTTCACGACGGTCCGCCCTATGCCAACGGCCATATCCACATGGGAACAGCCCTAAACAAGATTCTGAAGGATTTTGTCGTCAAATCCAAGTGGATGGCCGGCAAGTATTCCCATTACGTGCCGGGATGGGACTGCCACGGCCTTCCCATCGAGCACAAGGTGGACTCCGAGCTGAATGCCCGGCAAAAGGGGCTGTCGGCCATTGAAATCCGCAGAGCCTGCCGGCAATACGCCAGCCGGTTCATCGATATCCAGCGGGAAGAATTCCAGCGTCTCGGTGTGTTCGGGGACTGGGACCATCCCTACCTGACCATGGCATACCCCTACGAGGCCCGCATCACCAGGGAATTCGGCGCCTTCATCGATAAGGGCTCCGTCTACCGGCGCAAGAAACCGGTCTACTGGTGCACGTCCTGCGGAACCGCCCTGGCCGAGGCTGAGGTCGAGTACCACGACCACACCTCCCCGTCGATCTACGTCCGTTTTCCCTTCATTGACGATCCCGGCGAGAGGATCCCGGAGCTGAAGGGCCTTCCCTCGGCCGTCACCATCTGGACCACGACTCCCTGGACCATTCCAGCCAACCTGGCGGTGGCCCTCCACCCGGATTTCAACTATGTCGCCTTCCGATGGCAGGACGAAGCTCTTATCGCCGCCGAGGATCTGGCATCTCACCTGGCATCCGCCATGGGACTGGAGGAGATGGACATTGTCGCCCGCTTCAAGGGAACCGACCTGGAGGGCCTCCGGGCCAAACATCCTCTGTACGACCGGGAGTCTGTCATCGTCCTGGCGGAATACGTCACCCTTGAGGCGGGAACCGGATGCGTTCACACGGCCCCGGGCCACGGTCAGGATGACTACGAGACCGGCCTGAGGTATGACCTCGATATCTACGCTCCGGTGGACGATAAGGGGCGGTTCACCGCCGAGGTCGACTTCTTTTCCGGCATGAAAGTGTTCGAGGCCAATCGGGAGGTTATCCTGAAACTCAAGGAGGCAGGGACCCTTCTGGCCGATTCGGAACTGGAGCACAGCTATCCCCACTGCTGGCGCTGCAAATCGCCCATTATCTTCCGGGCCACCGAGCAGTGGTTCATCTCCATGGACCATGATGATTTCCGCCGCCGGTCCCTGGAGGCCATCCGGGGGGTGACCTGGATCCCCGCGTGGGGACAGCAGCGGATCTATCAGATGATCGAGAACCGGCCCGACTGGTGCATCTCACGACAGCGCTCCTGGGGCTCACCGATCACCATCTTCTATTGCGAAGACTGCGGTGAGACCCTGATGAGCCGGGAACTGTGCGATCACGTCGCCGACATCATGGAAGAACAGGGGGCCGATATCTGGTACACGGAACCGGCCGAGGCCCTTCTCCCCGCTGGAACCGCATGCCCGGCCTGCGGAAAGAGGCGCTTTCGCAAGGACATGAATATCCTCGACGTCTGGTTCGACTCCGGTGTGAGCCACGCGGCCGTTCTGGACGACAGGGATGACCTCCAGTGGCCCTGTGACATGTACCTGGAGGGATCGGACCAGCACAGGGGCTGGTTCCACAGTTCCCTGCTTGCATCGGTGGGGACGAGGGGAAATCCGCCCTACAGGGAGGTCCTCACCCACGGGTATGTGGTGGATGGAAACGGGAGGAAGATGTCCAAGTCCCTGGGCAACGTCATCGCCCCCCAGGATATCATCGACCGGTACGGGGCAGAGATCGTCCGCCTTTGGGTGGCCGCCGAGGATTACAGGGACGACATACGCATCTCCCAGGAGATCCTTCAGCGGCTTTCGGAGGCCTACCGGAGGATCAGGAACACCTGCCGGTACCTCCTCGGGAACATGGCCGACTTCGAACCCGAAAAGGACAGCGTCCCCTACGAACAGATGGATGAACTGGACCGATGGGCTCTGCTGAGACTGGGCCAGGTCTCCAGGCGGATCACCGAGGCCTACGAGGACTATCAATATCACATCGTCTTTCACACCCTGCACAACTTCTGCGTTGTCGACCTGTCCAACTTCTACCTGGATGTCCTCAAGGACCGGATGTACGCCTCTTCCGGAGACAGCACCCTGAGGCGATCCGGCCAGACCGTCTTCCTGAAACTCGCCGAGGGTATCGTCCGCCTGATGGCTCCCATCCTCTCATTCACAGCCGAGGAGGTCTGGGAGCACCTTCCGGGAGACAGACCTCAGAGTGTTTTCCTGACTGATTTCCTGACACCGGACGATACATGGGCAGACCCGGACCTGGAGAAGAGATACCAGGATCTGACCGTCGTCAGGGAAGTGGTCACCAAAGCCCTGGAGGAGAAGAGGCAGGCCAAGGAGATCGGAAATTCCCTGGAAGCCGGGGTGAGGATCCACGTCGTCGACCCTGACCAGGGGGCATTTCTGAGCAGTTTCGCAGGTTCCCTGGCCGACCTGTTCATCGTCAGCGCCGTCTCGGTGGAGCTTGTCGACAGCCTGCCGGCAGGGTCGTTCAATGACGAGAACGTGCCGGGCGTCGGGGTGGAGATCCATGGCGCCGAAGGTGACAAGTGCGAACGCTGCTGGAAATACACGCCTGAGGTGGGAACATTCGAGGACCACCCCGGGATCTGCAGTCGATGCCGCGAGGCCCTCGAGGGCTGACCCGTGATAAAGGATATCGCCCTGTTCACCGGCATCCTGACCCTGGACCGGATCACCAAGGTTCTTGTCCCCCATTTCATGGACCTCTACCAGTCGATCGAGGTGATCCCCTCTTTCTTCAGTCTGACCTACGTTCTCAATACGGGGGGGGCCTTTGGGATCCTGGCCGGATGGGACAGTCCCTTCCGCAGGATCTTCTTTATTGCCGCCTCCATCGTTGCCCTGGGCCTCCTGATCCATCTCTACCGGCTGGCGCGGCGAGAGCCCAACGGAGCCGTTCGGCTTTCCCTGGTGGCCATCACCGCAGGAGCTGGGGGGAACCTGTACGACCGGTTGATAACAGGCCGTGTGGTTGATTTTCTGGACGTTTATCTGGGATCATACCATTGGCCGGCCTTCAACGTGGCCGACTCGGCCATCACCGTGGGGGCGGGATCACTGCTTTTCCTCTATGTCACGGGCCGGGTTGATCTAATGGAGAATGGAGAATAGAACATGGAGAATGGAGAATGGATGTTAGAAAATATCCAGGCTGTGTGATCTTTATCGCCTCCTTCCAATCTCCAATCTCTATTCTCTATTTTCCGAACTGAGGAGCGCTATGTTCCCTGTCCTCTTTCAGATCGGACCTTTTACCCTGCACACCTACGGGCTGATGGTGGCCCTGGGGATCCTGGCCGGGGTGACCCTCGCCGAGCACCTGAACCGAAAGCAAGGGGGCGAGCGGGGCAGCATCGTCGATGTCTCACTCATCGTGGTTCTGGCGGGTCTCCTTGGGGCCAGGCTGTTTTTCGTCCTTATCAACACGAGCTACTACCGTGACAATCTTGTGGAGATTGTCATGATCTGGAGAGGGGGGCTGGTGTTCTTCGGCGGCCTTGTCGGGGGCATCCTGGGACTCCTGCTGGCGATCCGGCTTCACCGCCTTCCCGTGT
>JBFFDD010000238.1:0-3993 GCA_041559575.1 bacterium | reverse complement strand
TAGAGGCCTCCTAACAGCGATCCCTTCTTCTCTTGAGATTCTTTCTTTTCGGGCTGGCGAACGGGTTTTTCGGGAGTCTTGCTGTCGGTCGTCACGTTACCTTCTCATGAGGTGGGCTGTTGAAGATATGGGGGCGGCAACCGCCGCCCCCACGGATTTTCAAATTGATCCTACGATAACGGAACGTTCTATTACCACATATTATTTCTTGTGGCAATCACCACATTTGGTCGGACCCTGCCCCTGCTCCTTGTGGCATTCCTTGCACAGCACATGGAACGGGTTATCCTTCTTTCCGCTGGTGGGGTCAGAAGCATTGGGGTCCTTGCCGTGGCACTCGAAGCAGCTCTTGATCTCCCCTTTCGACTTGGCGGTGTGATGGCACTTGAAGCAGTCGATGGACCCGCTGTGCTTCTTGTGGTCGAAGGTCACACCGGTTTTCTTGTTGGCCACCTTGTCGATGGTGACCGAATCCGGCGGGTCACCGGCGATGGCCAAAGTACCCGCGAAGGCAACAGCAACGACAAGAGCTAAAGCAAATACAGCGAATTTTCTACCCATGGTCTTACCTCCCGATAGTGGCTGTGAGAAATATATTTTTCACAATTGCGGTGTGATTAATAGCACAACCGTTCCAGCGGTGTCAATGGCGAGAGCGCCTGGGGGCAGTGGCCAAGGGAAGCAGGCAGTGGAGAGTTGAAGGTGGAAAGGGAGAAGCGGACGCGGGGACAGGGGGAAAACGACGAAGCGACCTGGCGGCTGAACGATAAAACCAAGTCATTGCGGGGAACGAAGGGACGAAGCAATCCCGAAGTTATTTCACCGCAGGGTACGCAGGGTAACGCAGGGGATTTACTCTTGAATCTTGAATTTTGAACCTTGAATTAAAATCCTGGAACTTGGAATTTCACTTGAAACCTGAAACTTGAAAATTGAAACCGTTCCAGCTCATTTCCCATCCCTGCCGACGACGATGGCCACCGTGTAGTTCTCATCATCGAGGTACTTCCGCGCCGCCTCCTGCACCTGGGCGGCCGTGATAGCTCTGACCCGGTTGGCGTACTGGAGGGCGTCCTGGAGGTCCTGGCCGTACAGGACGGGAAAGAACACCTCGTCCGCCCTGGACCCCAGGTCCTGCAGGCCGATCATGTGGCTGCCGACCAGGTACCTTTTGGCCCGGTTCAGCTCCGTTTCGCCCACCGCCTCGTCCCTGGCTCTGCGTATCTGGTCCAGAAAACCCTTCACCGCCTTACCCTCGTTGCCGGGACTGACCCCGATACCGAAGGCGATGAATCCGGGATCAACTCCGGGTGACACAAAGGAGAAGACGCTGTAGGCCAGGGACTGACGGTCGCGCAGCTCGGTGAACAGCCGACCCCCCTGGCCGGTGAGAACGGCGTTGAGAACCTCGAGGGGATCGCGGTCCTCCGAATCCAGGGTCGGGCCGAGGTAACCGAGGATCACGTGGGACTGCTCCTTGTCCGGCCGGTCCAATCTGTCCTCATGGACACCCTGACGGGACATCTCCATGGGGATGGGGCCGGGGTCGTAGGAACCGCCCGACAGGTCCCCGAAAACCTCCTCCACCAGACGGTAGGCCTCCTCCACCCGGATGTCCCCGGCGAAGGCGATCACCATCCCCTCGGGCCCCACCACGTCACGGTAGATCCTCAGGAGGTCCTCCCGGGTGAGGGAACCGACCGTCTCCTCGGTCCCCAGGGTGGGGAATCGGTAGGGATGTTCCTGGAACAGGAGCCTGCGGAAACGGTCCAGGGCATAGGAGGTCATGTTGTCCCGCTGGGCCCGGATCGCGGCTATGATGCGCTGCCGGTGGAGGTCAAGCTCCTCCTCGGGAATCGTCGCCCGGGTGAGCAGCTCGCGCGCCAGGGCCAACCCCTCCTCGATATCACGGCTCAGGAACTGACCCGACACACCGAAACTGTGGCGGCCGGAGAAGCCGCCGAGGGAGGCGGACATCTCGTCCAACCTCAGGGCCAGGCCGGATGCCGAGTAATTCTCCGTGCCCCGTTTGAGCAGGTGGGCCAGAAGGTTAAAAGCCCCCTGGGTGGACTCGTCCTCGAACCGGACACCCCCCAGGACGCCGGCCCTGAAGGATACCAGGGGCAGCCGGTGATCCTCCCGGACAAGGAGCCTGATGCCGTTGGGCAGGGTGCTGGTGAAGACCGCAGGCTCCCCTTCTCTCGGACCCCTCTCCCCCTCGGCCCGGAGGGCTGCGGAGAGAAGGGACTCGATCTTTTCGTCAGCCGGCTGGGACCCTTCATCCCTGGTCAGGAACCCCACTGTGGCTTTCTCGGGCGAAAAGACCCTCCGGGCGGCGGCCTGGATATCCCTGGCGTCCACCGACTGAAGGCGGGAGTAGTAGACGTCGTTGAAATCCAGATCCCCGAGGTTGAGGGCCAGATACCCGATATCCCTTGCCTGCCCTTCCACCCTTTCGAGATCGAAGATCCGCTCGTTGAGGATCTGCTCCCGTGCCCGATCGATCTCCTCCCGGGATACCGGTTCTGTCTGAAGCCGGGTGATCTGGCCGAGGAGACCCTCGACCGCACCGGTTACGCCGTCCTGGCCCACGGTCGCCCCGAGGACGAACAGGCCGGGATCCCTGGGCGTATAGGCGTAGGCCCAGGCCGAATGGACCAGTCCCCTGTCCCTCAACTCCAGGTTCAGCCGTGAACCGTTGCCCTGGGACAGGACAGCGGCCAGCAGGTCCAGGACTGGGGTTTCGGGGTCGGTAAGGTCGGTAATGGGGAAGGCCAGCGTCAACCGGGCGGGGTCGGTATCCTGGGTGAGACGGAACACCCTCGTCTCACCTTGCGCAGGCTCCGTCACCTCGGTCCGGACCGCTGCCGGAGCGTCAGGAAGGGTGAAATAGCGGCCGGCCGACTCGAAGGCCTCCTCCGCCTTGACACCGCCGACGACCACCAGCTTCATGTTGCTGGGCGTGTACCACCGGGCGAAAAAGCGCACCATGTCCCCCCGGGTCACGCTGGACACGGACTCCGGCGTTCCGATCACGGTCCTGCCGTAGGGATGGACCCTGTAGGCGGTTTTGAACAGCTCCTCCGAGAAGACCCGCCCCGGGTTGTCCCTTCCCCGCTTGATCTCCTCGATGACCACAAGCTTTTCCCGTTCCAGCTCCCTGGCGTCAAAGGTGGAGTAACCGGTCGCGTCGGCCAGGATGTCCAAGGCGGTGTCCATGTACTCGGCGGCGATGGTGATGTGATAGACGGTGTGCTCCATGGAGGTGTAGGCGTTGATGTCCCCGCCGGTGGATTCGACGGTCCTGGCGATCTCCCCCACCCCTCTCCGTTCAGTGCCCTTGAAGAGCATGTGCTCGAACAGGTGGGCGATCCCCTCCTTGCCCGGAGGCTCGTCCCTGCTGCCCACCCCCACCCAGACCTGCAGCTCGACCACCTCCTGGCCGGGGTCCTCCTTGACCAGGACCTCCAGGCCGTTCGGCAGGGTGCGGGTGACGACCTGGCTCCGGTCCACGAACGCCCCCGCCGGCTGGCCGAGGGAGATGATAAAGACAAAAGCGAGGGCAAAGGTGATGGCCTGTTTCAAAGAACGACGCGGGGTGTTAACAACGGGGGTCGGCTTCATGTTCAATGGCCTCCAGTGGATATCGTGATGACCAAATCTAACCACGGTCGCGTAACGGGCAAGGCGTGGGCTGAGTTTGAGGTTTGAGGGTTTGGAGTTTGAGGTTTTATAGAACTGGGAACTGACAACTGAGAGTTGAGTCCTAAGTGCTAAGTATAAGTGATAAGTAAAAGGCTCGTTCCCTTATCCCTTGTCTCTGAGAACTACTCCTCCTTTCTCCTTTCCACCCTTCGAAAAGCTCAGGGTCTTCGACTTTCCACTTGTCACTGCGCCCAACAGGCGCTCTCCACCGTTACCCCGACACTCCGTTACTCCGATACCTGATTTTGCTCCCCATCCCCCTCTCGCAGAACTATCCTTTAAACCACT
>JBFFDD010000237.1:0-3996 GCA_041559575.1 bacterium | reverse complement strand
GTTCAAGGTTCAAGGTTCAAGGTTCAAGGTTCAAACAGGAGTGTAATCCATCCTCTCAGCTCCGAAAGACTTTTTTTAATTTTGAACCATAAATTTTGAATTATCTTATCTTGAATTTTGAACTTTTAATTTTGAATTGTCTTATTTTTTTTTAAGTCTTTTATCTTGAACTCTTAATTTTCAACCCCAAAAAACCCCGGGCCGAGTATTTCAACACTCAGACCCGGCGTCCCTGGTCTTAAACCAATTCTTTAGAATTTTTCCTTCTATCTCATAAACGGCAGAACCCAGACGGCCACCATGAGGATGTAGCAGAGCACCAGAGAGGAGATGACGTAGGGTACCGTGTAGGAGAAGAACTCCTTGAGGGAGAACTTCTCCCCATCCTCCTTCTCGCCCATGGTCAGGGCCACGTAGAGGGCCGGAGCACCGGCGATGGTGAGGTTGCTGCCCAGGGTCCCTGCCCACACGAGGGCCCAGTAGTAGGGCCAGACGTTGATGTCCACGGTCTGTCCCAGGTCCCGGATCACGTACAGGAGAGTGAGGATGAAGGCATCGTGTTCCACAACGCCGACGATGGGCGCGGTGACCCAGTACAGGACCGTTGTCCCGGTCAGGAGTCCTTTCTGGATAAAAGGGATCAGCCAGCCGGCCACGATATCCAGGATGTGGGTGTGCTCGAGACCGCCAACGAGGGCGAAAAGGGCCGCATAGAACCCGATGGCGTTCCACTCGATCTCTGCCAGCATGTGCTCCAGGTCGGGGACGTCGAAGCCGAGAGGCTTTTTAAGGATCTCGATGGCCAGGACCAGTAACACGGCCCCGGCAAAGGCGATGAACCCGAGTTTCATCCCCAGCTGCTGCCTCAGGGACATCCCGATGATCGTCACGATGAATCCGCCCACCACGAGAGCGGCGAACTTCTTGTCCTTGATATGGTCCTCGGTCTGCCCCGCCGCCTCGTGGGCGGCCTCCTCATCGAGGACGCAGAAGGCCAGGTCCGATTTTAGGAACTTGAAGTAGAACAGGAAACAGACGATGAGGTAGACGACCGTCAGGATGATAAAGGACGATGGCCGCCCCGAATGCCAGATAAAGCCCAGGAACTCGACACCTGAAACGCTGTGGAGCATCTGAGGCGGGAGGTCTCCGAGGAGAAGGGCCGTCCCCATGAAGTTCGAACACAGGCCGATAAACAGGATCGGGCCGGTGGCCTTGAAACCGTAGAGCTTGCGGATGTGGAAGATGATCGGGGCCAGCATCAGCACCACCACAACGTTGTCGATGAACATGGACACAAAACCGGCCAGGCCGCCGATGAGGGTGACGAACAGGGGGATGTTCCCCTTTGACCAGTGGAGGGTTCTGTCTCCCAGGTATTCTGGGATACCGGTCTTGCCGAAATATCCCGCGATCAGCCAGACGCTGATCAGGATCATCAGGACGTTCCAGTCCACGAACTTGAAGGCCTGGACCTCCGTCATGCTGCCCACCGCAACCATGGCGATAACACCCAGCAGTGCGGCCACAACGGTGTCAATTTTACGGATGATGACAAAGAGAATCGTGACCGCGAAGATCACGGCAGTGACAATCTGGATCGGTTCCATCGTCCTCCCCTTCCTGAGTCCTTGTCAAAAGAGCGGACAGATCGCCGCTCTCGATGTGTGGGCTCAAACCGCTTCTGTCAGACCTACTCCCGTTTCTCCCCCATCGCCTCCCAGGTATGCGAGATCGCCCTCCGCAGGGCGTCCTTTGCCTTCTGAGCCCCCATGGGGCTGTATCCCAAAAGTTCCCTGGCGTGGGTGTCGGCCAGATCCCAGGGATCTGCCAGGAAGGCGCTTCCCGTCCATTCCCCCCCGGGAATGATCCTGACCTCGGAGGATGATCCGGTAACATCCCGGACCATTTTCGCCACGTCCTCCCAGGTGACGTAAACGGTGGAGAGGTTGAAGGTCTCACCGTAGGCCTCCGGGTTGAACAGGCACAGATCCAGGCCCTGGCTCAGATCATCCATGTGGACGAAACTGCCGCCGGAGTCAGCGGGAACCACCAGAGGATCTCCGGCGGAGGCGGTCCTGAGCATCTCCCTCAGGTGCCTGCCGCCTATATCATCCCCGTAGGCCCACCAGAACCGGAAGATTGTGGCCGGCAGTCCTTTCTGGCTCCAGTACATGAGGCACAGCTTTTCGGCGGCCGCTTTAGCGATACCGTAGAGGGGCTTCCTCGCCTCCTCCACCACCAGGGGATGCCTCTCGTCGATGGGAGAATACTGGACCTTCCCGTAGACAACGGCCGTGCTGGTGTAGATCAGATGCCCGACCCCCTGGGCGACCATCTCCTCCAGGAGATGGATATGGCCTTTCAGGTCCTGCTCCAGGACATCCAGGGGTTCACCCGAGAAGGACCACGCAAGATGGAGGACCGCATCCACGCCGTCAACCGCCGACCGGAGAACGTTCCTGTCCTCCAAACCCTCCTGAATAAGGGTCAACCGCTGGTCCTCGAGGGATCGGAGGGGCTCGATCACCCTGTCCAGGACTCTGACCTCATAGTCTCTGTCAAGGAGCCATGCCGTCCAGGCTCTCCCGACGGAACCCGCTCCACCTGTGATCAGGATCTTTTTTCGAGACTCCATGGGATCTTAAAAGATGAAAAAGAGAAGCGGCCGGTGTTTTATGAGTTTAACCGGGCCTTGACCGCTCCTCCATATTGGTTTACCTGAGATGAGCCGCCGGGATCGCCTTCTTCGCAGCCGCGGCGTGTTTCCAGTTCACGGGTTCCAACTGGCACCTGCCCGAAACGACCCATTTCAGAACGATATTCGGACCCAAAGATAGCCCTGACCATTTATTGCCGGAGCCGTCCCCTTTCTCTACCCTAAGCCGCCGCCTCGGCATTCGTTTTCTTCATTTTGTCCCTGATGAGTTTAAACGCCGGCAGCCCGAACAGGAAGAAAGCGATGACCATGAATACCGCCGAGATGGGGCGGGAGAAGAAGATGCCAAACGACCCGTCACCCAGAATGAGGCTCTGCCGCAGGAACCTCTCAGTCATCCCACCCAAAACCAGGGCCACGGCCAGTGGTGCGAGGGGATATTTCAACTTCTTCATGAGGTACCCGATCAGCCCGAAGATGAGGGTGCACCAGACGTCGAACATGAGGTTGCGCATCACGAAGCTGCCGATCATGCAGGCCACGACGATGACCGGCGTGAGCAGGCCCCAGGGGATCCGCATGATGGAGGCCAGCAATGGCGTTCCGACCAGACAGATGAGCAGACAGACGGTACCGGACAGGAACAGGCTGGCGATCAGTCCCCATACGAAGACAGGCTGTTCTAGGAACAGACGGGGACCAGGCCACAGGCCCCACATGTAGAGGCCGGCAAGGAGAACCGCGGCGGTGGGGGATCCTGGAATGCCCAGGGAGATCATGGGCAGAAGGGCCCCGGTTCCCGCAGCGTTGGCGGCCGCCTGAGGCGCGAGGACCCCTTCGATGGCGCCCTTGCCGTATTTCTCGGGGTTCTTGGAGTACTGCTTGGCGATACCGTAGCCGAGGAAGGAGGCCGGTGTGGCTCCCGTTCCCGGCAGTATGCCGACAAAGAACCCCAGAAAAGCGCTCATGAGCGTCAGACCAAAGTGTTTTCTGGTGTACTTGAAAGCCTCTTTGATATCGTTCCAACCCAGCTTGGCGTGGATGATCTCCTTGATCTCTATGCTGAACCGCTCCTCCCCATCGATCATGATCTCTCCGATGCCGAAGAGCCCGATGGTCACCGGAACGAAATGAAAACCGCTCAGGAAAGCGAACGTCCCGAAGGTCAATCGCGGCTGGCCGGTAACCACATCCAGCCCGGCCATAGTCAGGAGCAGGCCGAAGGACGTGCTGACCAGGGTCTTAAGGGCGCCGCCGGTCCCCAGGCCGACAAAAGTACTGAAAGCCAGCAGCATGATTGCGAACATCTCAGGCGGCCCGAACTTCAGGGCGAAGAG
>JBFFDD010000236.1:0-4008 GCA_041559575.1 bacterium | reverse complement strand
TTTCCGCCGGCTGCTGTTACGGCCGATCCACCGACCTTCCCTGGGCAGTGACCTTTACCAACCCCAGGTCTCTGGCGACCGATGTGCTGAACCTCCCGATCCACCCGACCCAGATCTACTCCTTTCTGGCCCTCGCTGCCCTGTCTGGATATCTCGTATTCAGGTTCGGGCGCAGGGGGTTCCACGGCCAGATAGCAGCCCTTTACGTCGGGATCTACAGCGCCTTTCGTTTCATCGTGGAATATTTCAGGGGCGACCCGCGGGGTTCGGTGGATGTCCTCGGCGTCACCCTGAGCACCAGCCAGGTGACGAGTCTGGTGCTGCTTCCGCTGGCCGTGGGGGTTTACTTCTACCTGAGGAAAAATGATTTTACCGCAGAGGTCGCGGAGGACAAAGAGTAAACCAGGGATTAGGGTATTTCCGAGTGGCATTGATTCGTGACTCCGCAACCGATATCCTTCCAGTTTGCAGCGGAAGGGCCTCGTCAAGAACCGCTCTTTTAACCTGGAACATGGGGCCTGGAACCTGGAACCTTAATTTCCCCCCTCGCCCATACGCCCAGTCGCCCCCTCACATATCCATGTGTCTCGGTGCCCTCTGTGGTTGATGCTCTGAAAAAGAGAAGGGGAAGGCCGCCGAAGCTGCCTTCCCCTTCTGTCCCTGAGACGGCCAGGGAACATCCGATGCGGACACTGGGAGCTAAGCGCTGGGAACCAGGGGCTGAGACAGGCAAGACTCTCCTTTTTCAACGCACCCTGCGCACTCCGCGTACCCTGCGGTAAAATCTTCTTTCCTAGATATCGTAGTACAGAGCGAACTCATACGGGTGCGGGCGGAGCCTGATGGCGTCAACCTCGTTCACCCTCTTGTATTCCAGCCACATCTCGATAAGGTCAGGAGTGAACACGTCGCCCTTGAGGAGGAAGTCGTGGTCCTTCTCCAGGTTGTCCAGGGCCTCCTCGAGGGACCCGGGGGCCGTGGGGTACTGGGCGAGCTCCTCGGGGGAAAGTCCATAGATGTTCTTGTCCAGGGCCTCCCCCGGGTCGATGCGGTTCTCGATGCCGTCCAGGCCGGCCATGAGCATCGCCGAGAATGCCAGGTAGCCGTTGCAGGTCGGGTCCGGGGTCCTGAACTCGATCCGCTTGGCCTTGGGGCTGGCGGAGTACAGCGGAATGCGAACAGCCGCGCTCCGGTTGCGGGACGAATAGACCAGGTTGATGGGAGCCTCATAACCGGGTACCAGCCTTCGATAGGAGTTGGTGGTCGGGTTGGTCAGGGCGCACAGGGCCGGAGCGTGCCTGAGTATGCCGCCGATGTAGTGCATGGCCATCTCGCTCAGACCGCCGTATCGATCACCGGCGAAGAGAGGCTTGCCGTCCTTCCAGATGCTCTGATGCACATGCATGCCCGATCCGTTGTCCTCGAATACGGGTTTGGGCATGAAGGTGGCCGTCTTGCCGTACTTTTTGGCCACGTTCTTGACCACATATTTGAACCGCATGAGGTTGTCACCGGACTGGACGAGGGGTGCGTACTTCATGTCTATCTCCCCCTGGCCCGCCGTGGCCACCTCGTGGTGCTCCGCCTCGATCTCGATACCGTAGGCGTCCTGCATGATCTGAACCATCTCGATCCTGAGGGCGGTCTGGCTGTCGCTGGGAGGGCAGGGAAAGTACCCGCCCCCATGTTTGGCCTTGTAACCCAGGTTCGGGTTCTCCTGCCGTCCCGTGTTCCACCAGCCCTCCACCGAATCGATGAAGTAGTACCCCGAGTGGGCGTTCTGGTCGAACCGGATGTCATCCAGGATGAAGAACTCGGCCTCCGGTCCGAAATACGCCGTATCACCGATGCCGGTCGACTTCAGGTACGCCTCCGCCTTGTGGGCCACGTACCGAGGGTCCCTGGTGTACGGTTCCTTGGTCACCGGATCGACGATGTTGCAGATAATGGACAGGGTCGGGACCGTGGTGATGAACGGATCGATCTGCGCCGTAGCAGGATCCGGTATCACCAGCATGTCGCTGGCGTGGATGGGCTGCCAGCCCCTTATGGAGGAACCGTCGAAACCGTATCCCTCCTCGAAACTGCTCTCCTCGAGCTGACTGATGGGCACTCCGAAGTGCTGCCAGGTTCCAGGCAGGTCCATGAACTTCAGATCCACCATCTTTATGCCGTTCTTCTGGGCGAATTCCAGTACCTCTTTCGGTGTCATTAGAAAACCTCCATTCCGCTTTTTCTGTTCCCCGGCTTACCTCAGACCGCCTCTTCGCCGGTTTCTCCGGTCCGGATGCGGATGACGTCCTCTACGGGGAGGACGAAGATCTTACCGTCCCCGATCCGTCCCGTCTTCGCCGCCTTGGCAACAACATCCAGGACCTTTTCCAATATCTCGTCCTTTACGACGACCTCGATCTTCACTTTGGGAAGAAAATCAACAATGTACTCAGCCCCCCTGTAAAGCTCAGTGTGACCCTTCTGCCTGCCGAACCCCTTGACCTCGCTGACGGTCATTCCCTGGATACCCAGTGAGTTAAGGGCCTCTTTGACCTCCTCAAGCTTGAAAGGTTTAATGATGGCTTCGACTTTCTTCATCCTCTGTACCTCCTTCTTGCGGAATGCATTAGAGCAATCAGCGTACCAAATGCTGCCTGATATCCTTCTGACCTCTATCTATTTGATAACAATAGAATAATTAGGGAACCTAAAAAGAACAGCTCCGTACTGTTTGATTAACATTGCATCAAAAAGGCATGAGTTGCCTATCAATCGGGCAAACAGGGCCTTCCCCCGCTCATCGACGGGCCGGGATGGCGGACCCCAGAGAGGATGGATCCGGTGCTTGGAAAAAGAGGAAATAGAGATGAACTGCCGTCCGGCCGCCCACCTTGGGGGACCGGCCGCAGGACATCGCCTCGTCTCCCCGGCCGTCTTCATATCGGCTCGGCCGCCCCTGAACAAACGGCGATCAGGGGGGTAAGCAGCCTTACCTCTCAGATTAATGGATGACCTTGGGATTGTAAAGAAAGGGGGGAGAGGGGACTTGTTCCTGGTGATTCGTAAATCCAGTTTCCAGTTTACAGTTTACGGTTTCCAGTTGATAAAAGCTTTGATTCGCAACTTGTAATTCGTGATTGGTTTATAGAGGATCTGAATACATCTGTTTTCTGTGCATTTTCTGCCTTAACTAATTACGAGTCACGAATCACTAATCACGGTATTTTGGACTTTGGACTTTGGACTATTATTTACGGCAGCGAGATCTCCATGACCTCGAATTCCCTGATGCCCCTGGGGATCTGAACCTGGACCACATCCCCGACCCTTTTACCGATCAGTGCCCGGGCAACGGGGGAGACGACGCTGATCCTCATGGAGGCAACGTCCGCCTCGTCCGCGCCGACGATCTGATAGCGGAGTTCATCCCCGGATTCAAGATCCTGGACCGTGACCTTAACCCCGAAGACCACTCTCTCGGTGTTCAGATCCTCTGGATTGACCACCTGGGCATTGGCGATCTTGTTTTCAATATCCCGGATCCGGCTCTCGATAAAGGCCTGTCTCTCCTTGGCGGCGTCGTATTCGGCGTTCTCGGAGATGTCCCCATGGTCGCGGGCTTCGGCGATGGCCTCGATGACTTTGGGCCTCTCCTCCATCTTGAGCCTCTTGAGATCATCCTTGAGATTCTGCAGACCGGCCGGGGTCATCGGATGCTTTGTCATGTTCCTGCGTCCTCCTTGACAGCTCAGCGTCGAACCCGTCCAACGGGCCGTTTGACGAAAAAGAATCCACCCGCACAGCGGGTGGAGTGTTTTCATATAACCGACCTTGCCGGGAAAAGTCAACCGTTTTTAAAAAGATCCTGAACCACAGAGAGCACAGAGGTCAATCTGGGACAAAGGTTTCCGGTGGTCCCTTTTGGTTCAAATAAACAATAAAACATTTACCTGGCACAATAATTAATCATACCCCCTGTTGTCTCCGTGTCCTCTGTGGTTATTTTAACTTCCC
>JBFFDD010000235.1:0-4103 GCA_041559575.1 bacterium | reverse complement strand
GACGCCGATTTGCACCGGATTTCGATAATCCGCCGGCCGTTCTGCACGAGGAAGCCGCTGGCCATAAGAGAGGAGACGGCCCGGAGAGATTCGGGCAATTGCCCCCTGAATTCTGTCAATTCTCTCCTCCAGTTTACGGCGCAGGGCAATGCCCTCCTCCCGGGCGGCGCATCGCCGCCCGATCGATTCGATGGAATCCAGAATGCCGGCGACTTTGCTGTGGTCAACCGCCATCACCTCGATCCCGAATCGCTCGAAACGCACCCTCGCCTCCTGGTGCTCCTTGAGAAGGATGACGAGATCGGGATCGGCGGCAAGCGCCGCCTCGTAATTGACATCCAGATACCCCCCCACCCTGGGTACGGCCAGGGCCTCCGGCGGATAATCACAGTATCTTGTCACCCCCACCACCCGGTCCCCGAGGTCCAGGGCGAACAGGGTCTCGGTGATGCTGGGCGCCAGGGAGATGATTCGTTGGGGCTTTGTTCCCGCAGGGGGGGGCGTTGGCGACTGGGCGAAGGAAAGCTCAGAAAGGGAGACCAGCAGGAGAAAAACAAGCAGGAAAAGAGAGATTGAAAAATGGAAAATGGACTTCATCGCTCTTCCAGCCTGAAGATATAGGTCACCCGCCTGACCGACTGCCGCGCTGTGCCGAAGCTGGTGGCGGGGGAAAAGGCCGCATCCCGGATCGCTGCCAGGGCCGCCTGGTCCAGGCGCTCGAAACCGGAGGACGTTCCCAGCCTGAAATCAAGAACCGTACCGTCGGCGCCCACGGTGACCTCCAAGACCACCTGACCCTCCTCCCCCCGGCGGCGGGAAACCATAGGGTAGTCAGGCCTGGGAAGGCGGATGGCATGTGCCCGGGCAAAGCCCTCCCCCTGGGAGAAAGTACCCTCGAAGATCCCCAGGGAAACGGGATCTCCGGCGAAAGCGAGGAGATCAGTCTCACGGTCCAGGTCCCGTGTTTCATGTTTTACGGAACGCGGTGAAACTTCAGCAGACGTGGAATCAGGCTGTGCGTCGGCCGAAACATCTCGGCCATTTGGGGTCTCTCTTTCCAGGCCCTTCTGAACGGTGGTCTCCTCATCTGCCATCGGTTCGGACGGGACGACGGGGGCGGGCAGGGGCAGCGGCCGGACGGCGGTCTCCGTCGGATGCTCCTGTGGGGAAACGACCGCCGGTGGAGGGTCAGGGGGCTGTGGTCTTTGGGATACCGGTTCCGATTGGACGGAAGGTTCCTTGGAAGGCTCCGGTTGAGGCACAGGCACGGGGGCCTGGGACTGGAGGGCCAACTGGACCACCGGCAGGGATGTCCCGCCCTGCTTGATCAGCCCGGGAGCGGCGGTGAACAGGAACAGGAGATGGACCGCCGTCGACAGGGTTACCAACCCTATCCGGGCACCTCGTGGTCCGGCCATCCTGAGATCACGTCCTTTCATCCATTATCCCCCAGTCAGGGCGTCAGGGACTACAGTTCAGCTCTGATGCCAACGTAAGCTGACCGGCCGGGTGTTCCGTAACCCCCCGCTTCCTCGTACTGTTCATCCAGGAGGTTCTCTATGCGCCCGGTCAGCTCCAGAGCCTCAGCAACCCGGTAGAAACCCGACAGACTCAGCAGTGTGTAGCTGTCCAGGACAACGTCCCCCCAGTCCTTTCTCTCGTCAACCCAGGAGGTCTCAAGATTCAGGGACATCCCTTCATCGGGCCTGTACCCGAGCCGGGCTCCCCACCGGGACCTGGGTCGGCGCAGGAGTTCCTCGCCCTGATCGTCCTCGGTCCTCAGCAAGGAACCTGTGGCGCCAAGATCGATCGATCCGAACCGGGCATCGAAGACCAGATCCACACCCTTTGTTATCGCCTCTGATATATTCTGGTAACTGCCGTCCCACCAGGTCGAGGGATCGCCGTCGGCATCGAACCAGGCGATGAGGTTGTCGTATTCCGTCCGGTGCCAGGAGATGGAGGCCCTTAAGGCCCGGCTCAGAGCCGCCTCCAGCCCGACATCCCAACCTCGGCTCTTCTCGGCTTCCAGGTCGGGATTGCCGTAGTCCGGGTTGAAGAGCTGATCGATGGAGGGCGCCCTGAAACCCGTCCCGTAGACCGCCCGGAACCGTGCGCTGCTCGACAGAGGCCTTGAGAAGCCGGCCCGAAACGTCGTTTCACTGCCGAAGTCCGAGTGGTCGTCCGCCCGGGCGCCGAGGGTCAGCGTTCCCCCCGTTTCCCAGCTGTGCTGCTCCTGGATGAAGACACCCTTGATGGTGGCCGATTCCTCCCCGAGGGTGGACAGATAGGGAGACCCGAACTCATCCGAAAAAAACGAGGATTCGCCGGTCTCCTTTTCGGCGTCCAACCCGACCGTAACGATGGAGCTCTCCCCCAGGTAGATGTTGTTGATCCACTCGGCCTTACTGGACCGCCCCCGGAAATCAAGCTCCATGGTGAAGTTGCGCACCGGGTCGGGCTGGTTGATGTCGTGGCGATCGTGGACATTGCTCGACAGGGCCAGGGTCGACTCCCAGATCTCTGAGGGGAACACCGTCAACCGGCCGCTCAGCAGAAGCTGCTCGGCGTTCCCGTCGAAATTGGGGTCATCCCCTCCCGGGCCTCCATAGTGGTCGAGTTCATTGTCCGCGTCCATCCCCCGGAAATTCAGTTGGAGCGAGCCTCCGGAGTCCAATTTGACCCCCAGATTTCCGGAGAGGGTCCGGTTTTGATAACCGTCCCTCTCGGTGTTGCCGTCGGCCTCCGAAGCGGCGGAGATTCCCTCCGTGTCGGTGGCCGAGGCTGTCAGGGACCATGATGTCGGTCCGGCGGTCCCGCTGGCCGAAACCCGGCCGTGGCGGGTGTTGAAGGACCCGGTCTCGGCCCCTATTTCAACCCTCGGATCGCCGGTCCCCTTCCTGGTGATGATCTGGATCACACCCCCGATGGCGTCGGATCCGTAGAGGGTGCTCTGAGGCCCGAAAAGAACCTCGATACGCTCGATGTCACGGGTCGTCATGTGGGCAAAGTCAAAGGTTCTTTCGGGGTTACTGGGATCGTTGACCTCGACGCCGTCCACCAGAACCAGGGTGAATCGGGTGTCACCACCCCGCAGGAGGACCGAGGTGGTTTTTCCCGGACCGCCCTGGGTAACCAGGTCGATGCCGGGCAGCCCTCTCAGGGCATCGGCTACGGTACGGGCCTGCTTTCTCTTGATATCGTCGCTGGTGACGACCAGGATTGTCCCTGAGACCTCATCTACCGGCGTATCGAGCCTTGTCGCGGTGATCACGACCACGGGCGCTTCCTCTTCGGTTGCGGTTTCGGACAGGGTAACGGCCGGCCATAATAGAGGAGAAGCTGCGATAAAGATCAGGAGGGCCTTTCTCATGGGCCTTCTTCCTTTCCTCCCACCTCGGGAACACGAAGGGTTGTCAGTTCCGGGAACGGAATCCGGACAGCACCCGTGTCTTTACCGGTGGGGAAAAGAAAAACCCCGAGCCTCCTTAGAGACCCGGGGAAACCGTTTTTTTCCTCCGGAACACGTGCCGGCCCTGCCCTCGAGGGTCCGTCCCGCTATGGTGTCATGGGCAGGTCTTCTGGCTCCCGGATCCTCCTACTCGCCGCGCCTTCCCGCCCCGAGCCTGTCGAGGGGCAGTGGCTTCAGTTGCGGCTTTCGTCCCCGGTTACAGCGGCGGGTCCGCGACGGATTCTCACCGTCTTCCCTTAGCCCATGTACAGGCAGAATAGAGCACCCCGATTCCGGTGTCAAGGAAACGGGGGAAACGAGACGAAGGAGCAAGACGAAGACGAAGTGGGAATATAGAAAGTGGAAAGAAAAAACGCAATGCAACAAAAAACTGTAAAAGCTGGAACACAGAGGACACAGAGGCGGCTCACTGGTAGGCCGCACGTCCCGCAGAGGTCCACAGAGAAAGGAGAAAAACATGTCAATGCAAAGGTTAGAATTGTATATTGTTCCCCCACCTGACCTTTCCCGTTCGGGAAAGGGATTTCGTAGAAATCGTTCGTTGAGACCCGGCAAGGTCGGGATCAATGCTTATTTTTATCCCGGCTAAGACCGGGCTCAACTGTTCAGGTGAGGGGGATGGGGTCATCAT
>JBFFDD010000234.1:0-4108 GCA_041559575.1 bacterium | reverse complement strand
GTGGCGGGCTTCCTGTGGACAGCCCTGCTGGCCCTCACAGCCTTCAAGACCCCGTACCTTTCGGTGGCCGGGGCGTCCCTGCGAGGCGTCCTGATCACCCTTCCCCTGCTTTTAGTGGTCTACGGCGGAATCCTGCTGGCCTCCGTCCTCATCGAGGCCGGGGCGTTAAAACGCATTGCCGACTGGTTCACCGGTGCGGCGAAGGATGAATGGGGAAGGCTGGGGCTCCTCTCCGTGGGCATGGGAAATGCCCTCGAGGGGGCGGGGATTATCGCTGAGCCGGTGGCGGCCCCAATGCTCAGGGCCTCCGGGCTCTCCCCGACGGCCTCAGCGGCCCTTTCCATCGTCGGCTACAGTGGCCTGATGACCCTCGGCCTGGGCGGCGTTATCATAACCGTCCTGTCAGCGGTCACCGGTTTTGGCACCGATATCCTGGCCAGGGAGATCGCCGTCCTGTCCATACCGGCCTCGGTGATGTTGGCCTGGTCCATCCCAATGTTCGCGCGGGGCGAAGGCGATCTTGTCCGGCGGTGGCTTTTCCTTACCCTCCTGGGCCTGATCCCCGGGGTGGCGGCCTGGGGGGCGGTGATGCTGCTCGGTTATCAGGTCGGAGAATTAGCCGGGGGCGTGGTGATCACGGGCGTCCTCGTCCTGCCCGGGTTCCGCAGACTGAAGATCACGAAGGACATATTGCGGGACCTGTCTCCCCTGGTGGTGATGGGGTGCGGTATCGTACTGGTCAACACCTTGCCCGGGGTGAGGGAGTGGTCCCGGGAGCGGATCGTCTTCGCGAATTTCAAGCCGTTGGCCGACGCCTACCTCTATCTGTTTATCGCCTTCCTCCTGGCTCATTTTACAATGAGGAGGGGGCGGAGCCTGGGTTCGTCACTGATCCGGGGGACCGTCCAGAGCTGGCGGCCTCTGACGGCGATGGCCCTGTTCGGGTCCATGGGCCAGGTGATGGCCGAAACGGGGTATGGTGCCCAGGGCGCCGCCGGCGTATCATACAACATCCCCGCCATCCTGGCCGCCAGCCTGGCGGGGACGGGGGATCTCTTCCTGGTCCTGGTCCCCTTCCTGGGCTGGGTGGGGACCTTCCTCACCGGATACGGCGTGGCCTCCATCATGCTGTTCGCCAAACTCCTGCTGGAGTTCACCGCCGACAGCCACCTGGCCATGCTTATGGTGTGCGGGCTGGCTGTCGGCGCCAGCGTGGGGGGGGTCTCCAGCCCGTTCAAGGTCGCATTTGCCGCCTCCATGACCGGAGCGACAGGCCAGGAGGGCAGTATCCTGAGAAAGACCATCCCGCTGGGGATCGCCTCCTGCCTGGCCCTGGGCGCGGTGTTGTACCTCATGGCTTAGGATGTTCACACCAGAGATCACGGAGTTCACAGAGGGGGTTTCTGGGTTTGCAGGACTCAGGACCAGGCTATTAATCAGGGATTTTATCTCCGTTTTCTCGGTGTCCTCTGTGGTTGAGGGCCTTCATGGGAGGGAAATAAATGTGTAAACCGGAGTGGGAACTGTTGATGGATCCCGAGGGAGAGCTTCCGTTTCAACTCGATTCGTGGATCGATCTTGCTCCCTTCGAGAGATCTCTGGGTATGGAGATCAGGGAAGCGGCGGAAGGGACAGCTGTTCTGACCATGCCCTTTACGGTGAAACTGGCCCAGGGTATGGGTCTTCTCCACGGCGGCGCGCTGACATCCCTGGCGGACACCGCGGCTGCCATGGCCATTAAAACTCTGCTCCCTGAAGGATCCCACTTTGCCACCGTTTCCCTGCGCACCGAATTCCTCGCTCCTGTCAGGCGGGGGGTCGTCACGGCGAGGGCCCGGGCGATCAGGGAGGAGGACAGGACATTCCGGGGAGAGGCCTCGGTCACCGACGAAGAGGGAAGGGAGGTGGCCCGCTTCGTGTCGATGTTCAAGGTAGCTAAGTAGAATTAAATCCAAAATCCAAGATCGAAAATTTAAAATTTGAATTAATGCCGACTGATTTTGGAAATTTGAAATTGGAGATTATAATCAACTTGAACCTTGAACCTTGAACCTTGAACCTTGAACCTTGAACCTTTTTTACGCTATCCTCGACCCGTTCGGGACCGGCCTTTCCGGCTGCAGGAGGACGACGTCCCCTCCACTCCGAACCACCCCCAGGACCAGGCATTGTGAGGCGAAGCCGGCGATCTTTTTGGGAGGGAAGTTGGTCACGGCGACAACCTGGCGGCCGGGGAGTTCGCCCCTGTCGTACAGGGCTGTGATCTGGGCGCTTGACTGGAGGATTCCCAGGGGACCGAAATCTATGGTCAGCCGGTAGGCGGGCTTTCTGGCCTCGGGGAATTCCCTGGCCTCAACAATGGTCCCCACGCTGATCCGGACCTTCTCGAAGTCCGCCCAGGCGATGGTGTTTTTTTTATTCATCCCCATGACTCCTTTTGAGTTAAATCAAATCCCCTGCATAGGGTTGAGGGTTATTACCCTGCCATTTTTTGTCGGTGATCTTTGTTTTTCTCTGTGGCCCTCTGCTGGAATGCGCGGAATGCCAGCGGGCTGCCTCTTTGCTCTCTGTGTCAAAAACTCTGTGCTGCTGGTGCAATACCGTCTCCGGGATATGTTAAATTATGTAAAAATATCGCTGGCAGAATTCCGTTGGTCAAGGGCGGATGCTGAAATTTAATGAGCGGAAATCACCGTTAACGGATTGAGGTTGGCGGGCAATGGCCGAAAAAGCTGCTGAACAGGATTGGGATCACCTTCTTGCCGACCTCCTGGTTTTGGCCGAGCGCCTCGATGTCCGGGTCCGCCGGGAGGCCCTCGGTGACGAGGAGACCGAGGTGAACAGCGGTCTGGCCACGGTGGAGGGGCGACCCGTTCTCTTTCTGGACAGCCGGATCGACAGCCGGGAGGCCGTCGAGGTCCTCCTCAGGGAGCTGAGGGTTTTTCACCTCGATGACGTGTACCTCAGGCCGGCCCTCAGGCGTCTTCTCCGGCCCGATTCGGAGGATTGATCCACACCTGGGTAACGTAATCATCGAGAAAGGTGACCGAGATCTTTTCCAGGCCGAGGGCATTTAAGGTGAACACGATGTCTGTGCTGTCGTGATACTGGATCCCGGAGAGGATCAAACGGCCTCCGGGCCGCACATGTCCGGCCAGTGACTCAGCAGAGCGGAGGATGATGTCCCCGTAGATGTTGGCCAGTACCAGGTCAAAAGACCCAGAGGAAACAAGGCCGTCGAGGGTCCCGCAGACGACGTGGACCCGTTGGGACATTCCGTTTAAGGACGCGTTCCTCGCCGAGGCTTCGGCGGCTTCGGGGTCGATGTCCAGGGCAAAGGCCACCCTGGCGCCCAGGGCGACGGACGCCAGGCTCAGGAGGCCGGTCCCGGCACCTACATCGAGCACCCTCTGTCCCTCCAGGTGTGCCAGCCGTTCCATCTCCCCCACACAGCTGGCAGTGGTCTCGTGAAGCCCGGATCCGAAGGCCCGCCCCCATCCCAGATACAGGGGAAGCCTTTTCGTCCCGTGCCCGGAGTTGCCCGGGGGTAGAACGACGAACCTTTGGCCAAGCAGCAGGGGCTCCAGAGCGGCCGGGTGCGCTGTGTCGAAAATATTCAGTGACATCTCCCCTGATATTCAGGCAGGCGGCTTAAGTCTCAGATAACCGAATTTTACCCGGCACGGGCAGATTACCCCCCGGCATCCGCCTCAGCCGGCTGCCCCTTCCGCCACCCTTCCCTCGGCCTCCGGTTTGGGGGCCTCGAGGAACCAGAGTTTGTAGAGAACAGCCCCCAGGAAGAAGTCAGCCCAAGCCATGACGATGCTCGGAAAGGTGGGCGAAAGGATATAGGCAATGGGGTTGGTGTCGGGGCTGAAGACTTTGGCGATGCCGCAGTGGGCCATGAAAACGGTGCCGTAGATCACCAGGAGGCCGTTGATAAGATAGCCGTAGACAGCAGTCCTCTTGCGGGCGAAGAGACAGGTCACCAGGGCCACGTCTATGACGCCGAACAGGGCTGCGATCAGGTTGGTGAAACCTGTCCCGGGATCGGTATTGTCCGCCGCCAGGAGAGGAGGGTGGATCCTGAGGTGCTGAACCAGGCCCC
>JBFFDD010000233.1:0-4223 GCA_041559575.1 bacterium | reverse complement strand
CCCGCACCGAATAACGGGGCGGCCGCCCCGGAGCCCTTCCCCTGCTTGCGCTTATCGATGTAATATGACGGATATACGAAGCAAGATCGGTTCCACTTCAGAAAATCCCCTAACCCTATGTAAAACATACAAAAAAATGAACTTTAATTACGATGACCTTTACTAAAGTGCCTTTTATGGGAAAATTGTTACCACATAATAGTAATTGCTTTCCAAAAATCCTGTCATATCCCCTGCCTGATGTTTCCTCTCCCAGCGACCGTCAAGGGAGGGCTATTATAAAAACCCCGAAAAAAAGATCCTTTGGATACTCCTCCCCAAAGGAACCCGGTAAGGCTCGATGTTCAAGCCGAGTATGTTATCGGGAGTCGATGTGAGAAACCGCGGCCACCGACCCCCACCCCTTGAAGTCAATTTAAACAAACACTTTGCGTTTTGCAAGCTAAAACAGCATTTTATTTTTGAGAAACTGTTCACAATCGAGGACCTCCGGTCGAGGTCTAGCGGGTTTGAAGTTTGAGGTTTGACGTTTGAAAGTCCGTGATTCGTGATTCGTGATTTGTGATTCGCCTTTTATGACACCCGCCTGACTGCCCTGGGCTGCGTCGAAGGGAGTTTGTCGAAGGATTCGAGGATCTAAACTCAGCACCCAGTTCTCAGCTCTTTACTCTTGGTACTTCGCACTTCGTCCTCAGTTCCTTGTTAAAATACAAGCTACGACCCCGAGAATCGAATGCGCCGGTCCTTCGTTGAATCGGTTAGTCGATGAGTCGTAAATTCGAGCGTACCAGCACTCAGTTCTCGTTCCCCGTTCCCAGTTCCCCCCTCTCAACCTCCCACCGTTGACAAGACGGAGCAAATGTCTTAGATTTGCCCCTTCGCATTGGGGTGTCGTCTAACGGCAGGACAGCGGACTCTGGATCCGTATGTGGAGGTTCGAATCCTCCCACCCCAGCCACATTTACGGCCCCATCGTCTAACGGTTAGGACGCCAGCCTCTCACGTTGGTAATCCGGGTTCGAATCCCGGTGGGGTCACCAAAAACAAATAAACCCGGCCTTGAGCCGGGTTTATTTCGGGTGCTAAGTACCAAGTACAAAGTACAAGGTTAAAATCAAGATTACTTCTTATCTCTTAGTTCTTAGCACTTACCACTCTCTATCAATGAGCATAATATCTCTACCTCTCATGTTGATTGACAGTATTCCCCCTATTCCTTACACTTCAGGCAGCGGGAAAATCGTATCAAACAGTCCTTTAACCATATACTATATACTATACACCATTACTTTTACTTAGCACTCCCACGAGGAACCCACATCAACCGTGAACCCGCCCGTTGACAAATCGCATCAGGATCCCGCCGAAAGTCCCCCAGCCACGCGTTTCGACGAACTCGAACTGCCCGATTCGGTCCGGGAGGGTATATCGGAAGCCGGTTTCACCGAAATGACCCCCATCCAGGTCAAGGCCCTGCCCACGGTCCTGGCCGGAAACGACCTGTGCGCACAGGCCCAGACGGGAACCGGCAAGACCGCGACCTTTCTTGTCGGACTGTTCACCGAGATCCTGGCAGGCGACCTGCGGAAGCCGGGGGCCCCCCTTGCCCTGGTCCTTGCCCCCACCCGTGAACTGGCCATCCAGATCCACCGGGAAGGGATCCTCCTCGGCCGGCACACGGGCCTGAAGATGACCGCCATCTACGGCGGTGAGGGCTTCCGGCGGCAGGAGAACGATCTCAGATCGGGCGTCCATATTGTCATCGGGACCCCCGGGCGTCTTCTCGACTTCGCGCGCCGGAAGGTCCTCAACCTCGGGAAGATCCGCTACCTGGTCATCGACGAGGCCGACCGCCTTTTAGAGCTCGGTTTCTGGGATGAACTGAAGGATATCTTCCGCCGCCTTCCGCCGGCGGCCAAAAGGCAGTCCATGCTGTTTTCGGCCACCCTCGACCGGAGCACAAAAAAGATAGCCCGCAGCTACATGAACCGCCCGCACGACGTTGCCGTCGAACCTGAGCGGGTGACCGCAGAGGGGATAGACCAGAAGGTCTATCATGTGGACAGGGACGAGAAGTTCCGCCTCCTCCTCGGCATCCTCACCAAAGAGGAGATCTCCAAGGGCCTCATCTTCACCAACATGAAGGTCACCGCCGGCTGGTTGACCAAAAAGTTAAAGGAACACGGCTTCGACAATGTCGGTCTGCTCACCGGCGACCTGCGTCAGTCGTCGCGGAACAGGGTCCTGGACCGGTTCAAGAGGGGCAAGACCCCCCTGATGGTGGCCTCGGATGTCGCCTCGCGCGGCCTCCACATCGACGACGTGACCCACATCATCAATTTCGACGTCCCCCAGGATCCGGAGGACTACGTGCACAGGATCGGGCGCACCGCCCGTGCGGGCAAGAGGGGCAAGGCCTACACCCTGGCCTGCGACCAGTACTGCATTTCCCTGCCCGAGATCGAGAAACTCCTCGGACAGCCCCTGCCCTATATGGTTCCCTTCGAGGACGATTACGGTGAGGACAAGAACCCGGGGTTCACCGTCAAACGGTTCATGAGCGCCCAGCGTATCGAGAAACGCGGAAGGTCCGTCAGAACCGGGCCCCAACGGCAGCGCCAGGACCGCCCCCACCGGAGAAAGAAAAGCTCGCGGAGGAGTTCATGATCCGCTTTGCCGGTCCCGCAATCAGATCGGTTGCCGACGAAAACGCCGTACCGTGGGGTGGAGGGCGCCGTTGAGGGAGAGACTGGTCAGCAGTAACAGGGGACCATTCTGGATAAAGTCTCTCCTGCTGACTTTAGCGGCCTCCGTTCTGGTTGGCTGCGCAGGCGCCTTCAAGCCCCCTCCGCCGCTGTGGGAACCAGGCCGATACACGACCATCGCCGTCCTCCCGTCGCGGATGGAGATCAGCAGCGGAGCGCCCCTGGTCTCCAGGAACACCGACCTGACCAACAAATACACCGGACTCGTCCAGGAGGCCATTGCCGTGGCCCTGGTCAGGAAGGGCTATGACGTCCTGGCCCCCCTGGACGTCAACGAAACCGTCTTCAGGGGGGACGAGCTGAGAGAGGCCTTCATGGATCTGGCCTGGGGAGCGGGCGTCGCCCCGCAAGAGGCCTACCAGGGACGGACCTACACCGGTTCCCTCGAGTCGGCGCCCGTCCTGGCCGAGGTCCTCGGCGCCGACCTGCTGGTCCTGTCCGCCGGGGAGGGGGAATATCACAGCGCAGGCGAATCCCTTGTTCAGGGGATCCTGACCAGCGTGCTCACCAAGGGAAAACACCAGTATCAGGCGCCGGCCTCCTACCTGCAGGCAAGGGTTGTATTCGTGGATCCGGCCCTCCAGAGGACCGCTGCCCGGTTGAGAACCGGTCGTTTTGACTACGTCACCGACATCCAGCCCGCCGCCAACGTTTTCCTGCGCCTGTTCCGGAGGATCCCGCCGGGACAGAAAGACAACCCGGAATAAAAAATCCAAAGGGTGAGCTGAGAGCTGGTACGCTCGAGTTTACGACTTATCGACTAACCGATTCAAAGAAGAATCGGCGCATTCGCATTGTCGGAAGGTCTTAACCTCGCCCCGTCGCGCCCTCGCTCCGTTACCCCGACATTCCGTTACTCCGATACCCTTATCCGTTCCTTCGCCCCACCGCTCCCTCTCTCCCTCTCGCGTCCCCGCGTCCCCTTATCCCCTTCCACCCTCCATTCTCCAATCTCTATTCTCTATTCTCTATTCTCCTCCTCCCGATCTCTCATCCCCTGCTTTATTTTCATCATATCCCTCATCTCATCGAGATTCTTCGACATCTCCCACCACCCGTTCTTGAACGAGGCGTAATCGGGCGCCCCGGTCATGGCCGACGAGTACTTGATGGAGTTGCCGTAGAACAGCCACTGCCTTAGCCACATCTTCTCGATGGTCTCGTCGAAGGGATTGCCGCGGTCCTCCAAACCCCTGTCCCATGCCTCCGACATGAGTTCGGTTGACGTCAGTATCATCCGGTCGACCTCTGCGATGGTGTTGTCGAGCTTCTCGAAGTGGCCGTTGATCCAGTCCGTCGAGTGGCATCCATTGCACACCGCCTTCATCATCCCCTTGCGTTTCTCCTGGACCGGCTCAGAGATCAGGTAATCCGACGCCGGCTGGCCGGCGAAGGTCGTCGGCAGGGGCAGCCCGTCTGCGTTTCGGATAATGGTCACATTTCCCTCACGGGGCTGGG
>JBFFDD010000232.1:0-4246 GCA_041559575.1 bacterium | reverse complement strand
GGAGGGATTCCCTCCTCCGGTTTGTTTCCTTGCCCCAGAGTCCCCTGGAGACAGCCGAGGGCCTCGAACAGTTAAGGGCCCTGGAAAATGGCATGGAGATCGCGGTTGTAAAGGTGGACGACTTCACCGGTATAGGGGTGGACTGTCCGGAGGACCTTCAACGGGCGGAGAGAATGATGGAAATCATGGAAAGGGATGGTCGTCAGGGTAAGCAGGGAGGAGCAGGGGAGGAACCATGAGAACCAAGTTCATCTTCGTTACCGGTGGGGTCGTATCCTCTCTGGGCAAGGGTCTGGCATCGGCAGCCATCGGAGCGCTCATGGAATCACGGGGTCTTAAGGTCTCCCTCCAGAAGATGGATCCCTATATCAACGTTGACCCAGGTACCATGAGCCCCTACCAGCACGGTGAGGTCTTCGTCACAGACGATGGTGCGGAAACGGACCTCGATCTCGGCCACTACGAGAGGTTCACCCACGCACCCATGTCCAGGAGGAACAACTTCACTACCGGCCAGATCTACGATTCGGTGATCACCAAGGAGAGGCAGGGTAAGTACCTCGGCGGAACAGTACAGGTCATCCCCCACGTCACCGACGAGATCAAGTCGATGATCAAGGCGGCGACGGATGGTGTCGATGTCCTGATCTGCGAGGTCGGTGGAACGGTCGGTGACATAGAGAGCCTTCCCTTTCTGGAGGCCATTCGGCAGTTCAAGGGGGAGGTGGGCAGTGACAACGTCATCTACCTCCATCTGACTCTCGTGCCCTACATCAGGACCGCCGGTGAGCTGAAAACAAAACCGACCCAGCATTCGGTTCAGAAGCTCCGTGAGATCGGTATACAGCCAGATATTCTTTTGTGCAGAACGGACCGGATCCTGAGCCGGGACATCAAGGAGAAGATCGCCCTTTTCTGCAACGTTCACCCCAATGCGGTCATCACCGCCAAGGATGTCGAAAGCGTCTACGAAGTTCCTCTTGTCTACCACGAGGAGGGCCTGGACAACCAGGTCATAGAGGGTTTGCGCATGTGGACGAGGACACCTGACCTTTCAGTGTGGGAGGGGATCGTCGAAAGGGTCCACAACCCGGATCACGAGGTGGCCATCGCCGTTGTCGGCAAGTACGTTGGCCTTATCGAATCCTACAAGAGTCTCAATGAAGCGCTGATTCACGGCGGGCTGGCCAATCGGGCGAAAGTGATCCTCAGGTTCGTGGATTCTGAAGAGCTGGAGACCGGCGATATTGACGACCTGAAGTCGGTGGACGGTATCCTCGTTCCCGGCGGTTTCGGCCACAGGGGGGTGGAGGGGAAAATTAAGGCCGTCCAATACGCCAGGGAAAACCATGTGCCGTTTTTCGGGATCTGCCTCGGGATGCAGCTGGCGGTAGTGGAGATCGCCCGGCAGATGGCCGGACTGGTTGATGCGAACAGCTCCGAGTTCGATGCTCAAACTCCCTATCCGGTCATCGATCTCCTTCCGGAACAGAAGGAGATCACCGATAAAGGCGGGACGATGAGGTTAGGTGCTTATCCCTGTATCCTGGGTGAGGGAACAAGGGCCCAGAAGGCCTATGTGACGGACGAGATCTCCGAAAGGCACAGGCACAGGTACGAGTTCAACCCGGACTTCCGGCAAACCCTGGAGGAAAAGGGGCTTGTGGTCTCGGGGACCTCACCGGATGGCAACCTCGTAGAGATGGTCGAGATCGAGGATCACCCCTGGTTTGTCGGCTGCCAGTTTCATCCCGAATTCAAATCGAGGCCCTGGCAGCCCCACCCGCTCTTTGCCGGTTTCATCGAAGCCAGCCTGAATTACAGGAAGGGCAAAGAAGAGAACGCCAAACGTTGAAGCGAGGACACGGGGGAGTTGGCAGTCATTGAGAGACGACATCCGAGTGAAGAAATCCCGCCGTATCGATCTCAATCTCCGGGACTGCCTCGGTTGAGGGAGCGGTCCCGCAGTGACATCCTGAAGAACCCTGCGAATCGCGAATCACAAATTACGAACCGCGTGATCTCAAACTACGAACTATAAACTGGAAACTGCAAACTTTTATTTCACTATGACCCGAACCGTAAAAGTGTTGAACATCCCCATAGGCGGCGACTCCCCACTAGTCCTCATCGCCGGCCCCTGTGTCATTGAGGGACGGGAAGCGACCTTGAGGGTCGCTGAGGAGTTGACCGGCATCTGTTCCGGGTTGAATGTGCCCCTCATCTTTAAGGCCTCCTTCGACAAGGCCAACCGGTCCTCTCTGGACTCCTACCGGGGGCCTGGAATCGCCAGTGGGCTGGAGACCCTTGCGGCTGTCCGGGATGAATTCGGGGTGCCTGTCACATCGGACGTTCACGAGGTATTCGAGATCAGGCAGGCATCAGACGTTCTGGACCTTCTTCAGATACCGGCCTTCCTGTGCCGGCAGACCACTCTCCTGGAGGCGGCCGCCAATTCCAGACTTCCTGTTAACGTCAAGAAGGGACAGTTCCTTGCCCCTTGGGACGTGAAAGGGATCATCGGGAAAGTCAGAGACGGCGTTGATCTCCTGATAACCGAGCGGGGCACCACCTTCGGGTACAACAACCTTGTGGTGGATTTCAGGACATTTCCCATCGTCCGGGAGTTCGGTGTCCCGGTGGTTTACGATGCCACACACAGCCTTCAGCTGCCGGGGGGATTAGGCGAACGGTCAGGAGGGATGCGGCAGTACGTTCCTCACCTGTGCCGGGCCGCTGTTGCCTGCGGCGTGGATGCTGTTTTCATGGAGGTCCATCCGGACCCGGATCATGCGCTGTGCGACGGGCCCAACATGTGGCCTCTCGGCCAACTTAAATCGCTTCTGGAGTCGTTGATCGCCATCCGGGACACGGCGCTCCAGGGAGGTTCCGATTGAAGACCGACGGGGAAAGGATCCTCTCGGTCGCCAGGCAGGTCCTGGAGATCGAGGAAAGAGCCCTGAATGTTCTTAAAGAGAGGATCGGACCCGAATTCACCGCCGCCATTGATCTTCTGGTGGAGTGCAAAGGGAGGGTCGTCTTCGCGGGGATGGGCAAGTCAGGTCTCGTCTGCCGGAAGATCGCCGCGACCTTTGCCAGTACCGGGACGCCCTCTCTATTCATGCATCCGGCCGAGGGCGGACATGGGGATCTCGGGATGCTGATCAGGGGTGACGTCCTGGTTGCGGTCTCGAACAGCGGCGAGACGGAGGAGATGATCCGCATTCTGCCGGTGGTCAAACGTTTGGGTATCCCGATCATCTGCATGACGGGATCGAAGTCCTCCACCATGGCCAGGAGGGCGGATGTGGTTTTGGATATCTCGGTAGCCCAGGAGGCCTGTCCCCTGGGCCTCGCTCCGACCGCCAGCACCACCGTCACCATGGCCCTGGGAGATGCCCTTGCTGTCGCCCTCCTGGAGATGAGGGGATTTACCGAAGAGGATTTCGCTCTGTTTCACCCGGGAGGCAGCCTGGGCAGACGACTCCTGACGGTGGGAGATATCATGCATGCCGGGGAGTCCATACCGAGGGTCACCGAGGCCACTCCGGTCAGGGAGGCCCTCGTGGAGATGACCTCGAAGAAGCTCGGATTCACCACCGTGGTGGATGACAACGGATGCCTGAGGGGGATCATTACCGACGGTGACCTCAGACGGCTCCTGGAGACGAAAAAGGACCCATTAGCCCTGATGGCCACTATGGTGATGACCAGGGATCCGAAGGTCATCAATCGGGAAGCACTGGCGGCCAAGGCCCTGCAGATCATGGAGCAGCACTCCATCACGAGTCTGGTTATCTGTGGGGTTGACGGGGGTGTGGAAGGGGTCATTCATCTTCACGATATCCTGCGTGCCGGGATTGCCTGATGGATCGGGTTAAGATTAGAGACAATCGATGGTATCAGGGAGAGGAGTAATTTCAGAGAAAATGTCCCAGGGGATGATGGACGCCGCCGCCAGGATCGAACTCATCGCCTTCGATGTCGATGGTGTTCTGACCGACGGCAGGATCGGATACGATTCGGCGGGAAATGAGATCAAATATTTTCACGTCCGCGACGGGCATGCCATCAAGATGGCGCATAGGGCTGGAGTCCGCATTGCTCTCATAACCGGCCGCAGCAGCCCGATGGTAGACCTGAGGGCCGCGGAACTGGGCATTGAGCACGTCTATCAGGGGGCCAAGGACAAGGTGGCTTCCCTCAACAGGTTACTCTCAGCGACAGACCTGAATGCTGCTCAGGT
>JBFFDD010000231.1:0-4263 GCA_041559575.1 bacterium | reverse complement strand
CTGTTACGGGAGGCCATTGCCGCTATCAGGCGGCGGACCGGCCGGGGAACCATCAACCTGAACACCAACGGCAGCCGGCCATCGATACTGAAAGAATTATTCGAAACCGGCCTGGACAGCGTCCGCATAAGCCTCAACAGCGCCAGGGAGGACCTCTACAACCGGTATTTCCTGCCGGTCAACTACACCTTCGATGACGTGATCCAAAGCACTGCAATGGGAAAAGACCTGGGTAAATTCACCTCCATCAATTACTTCGTCTTCCCTGGACTGACGGACGAGAGGGAGGAGGTCCGCGCCCTGGACCGCTTTATCGAGGCCACCGGCCTGGACATGATCCAGTGGCGGAACCTGAACATCGACCCGACCCTTTACATGGATTCCCTGGACTGGGACGGCGGGAAGGACTCCACCGGCATGCTCGTGGTCATGGAGGGGATCCGGGAGCGCCACCCGCAGATCCGGCACGGATATTTTAATCCGGCGCTGAAGTAGAACTGAAGGCTGAGAACAGGGAGCTGAGAAGTAAAACCATAAACCAGATACTCGAAACTTCAAACTGCAACAAAAAGGCCCCTTGACGGCCTTTTTGTATGCCTGGTGCCGGAGGAGAGACTTCCTTCGTCCCTGGGACTCAGGACAAGCTCACTGGTGACCTGGTGGTCAGGTTCTCGTCTCCCTAAAATATCTCAACCAGGGCAGCAAGAAGGGGTTAGATACAAGGCCAGAGGGTTGAGAGGACCGGAGGCGTATCGGAACAATACGTCGAGGATCTGCGAAACCCGATAACGCCGTAGATGACCCCTTATTGTTGTCCTGGTGCCGGAGGAGAGACTCGAACTCTCACAGGCCGAAGCCCGGGGGATTTTGAGTCCCCTGCGTCTACCAGTTCCGCCACTCCGGCACGGGGCGTATTATAGGGAGAAGAGGGGAAAGAATAAAGCAGTATCTAGGTCCAGGTTCTAGACACAGATTTTTCCCTCTGCGTCACTTCGCGTACTCTGCGGTAAAATTCAATCCCTTCTAATTCTACTCATACTTCCAGGTCGTCCAACACCTCCCGCACCTCCCCCCCCGTCATCGTTCCCACATCCATGAGGGCGTAGGCGAGGACCGTGATCCGGTTCCAGTTCCTCGGTTGGGACAGGATGGCCAGGGCGTTGTCTTTCAGGCTCCTGACGTATATGTCAAGGCGGTGCTCGGGTAGATCCTGCTCAGCCATCCGGATAAAGCGCCGGGCTTTCCTCTCCCCCTCGTGGGCCGACCGCAGGCTGTCATTGTCCCACCGGTTCATGAGGTGATACTCGGCCGCGGCTCCAGCCAGGGCGTACAGGGCGTACTTCTCGGACAGATCGGGCCGCTTCCCGGGCAGGTCGTTCCTCGCCCGGACCCCTTTAACGCTCCCCTGCATGTCCCCGTCATCGGATTCAATGGAGGCGAATTCGACGGCCAGGCCGAGGTGGTGAAGCATGAAGGCGCTCCCCGCCACGGAAAAAGCGGCTCTCATTCTCCTGTCGATCTCGACAAATTCCATGGAAAAAAATAATAAAGGTTTAAGAGGAAAGGGTAAAGACAGTCCCAAGCCAAAAAGGCTAAAATGGAACTTAGGGCAGGTACGTTCGAATTTACGACTTTTCGACTAACCGATTCAGCGAAGAATCGGCACATTCGCATTGTCGGACAATCGTAACCTCACCCCGTCGCCTCCTCGCCCTCCCTCCCTCTCGCCTCCCCGTGTCTCTGTGTCTTCTCCGTGTCTCCGTGTCCGTGCGTCCAAATCGCCCTGTCGCCCCCTCGCCCAGTCGCGGAAATTCCCTTTCCACTTTCCACTATCTACATAGACGATACTAGCCCCTGCCCGTCGATTCTGCTACATTACCGCCCATGCAAAAGATACTGATTATCCTGATCGTCCTCTTCGGTGGATGGCTTCTGGTCATGGTGGGGTTGAAGGGGATGGCTTTCCTCCTCCGCAGGGGAACCCTCAGGGACGCCGAAAAGGCCCTGGCCGGTGAAAAGATCCATAAGATCACCAACAACGCCAGCTACCTGGGAGCCGATTTCCCCGGGCCCAACCTTCCCCCGCGGACCAGCGGCGTTCTGGCCATCACCGATCGGCAGATCTACTTCCTGCCCTGGTTTCCCCGCAAATCCATCTCCCTGCCCCTCCAGTGGGTCAAGGGCACCAGGCTGCAGTCCTCCTACGGTGAGGTGGGCACCTCGATCCCCAGCCTGGTCATTCGGGTCCGGGACCTGAAGGACCCGGAGGGAACCATCGCCTGGCTGGTCCACGAGCCGAGGGAGTGGCAAGACATCATTAAATCAAAGATCTGACGGGAGTTAATGATGCCAGTGCTAAGGACCAAGTACTAAGTGACAAGGGGAAAACGACTTAACGATAATACGACCTTCCGGCCATGCGAATGTGCCGATTCCTCGTGGAATCGGTTAGTCGACAAGTCATAAATTCGAGCGAATCAGCCCTCAGTTCTCCGTTCCCAGTTCTCAGGCCTGCCCCATTAATGCCTGTGCCCCACCGGCGCAGCAGAATTCCTCTCCGCCGCCATCCGCCGTTTCTCCTCCAGGCATTCCTCCTTCTCGACCTGGATGGTGGTGTGATCGATGCAGAACCTCTCGGCCAGCATCCGCTCGATCCTTCTTCTCACAGGATCGGGATCACACTCCTCGAAGTCGGTGACCACATGGGCCGTCAGGAGAATCACCTTCGGGGTCAGGGTCCAGAAGTGCAGGTCGTGCACCCCTTTGACCTCTTCAACCTCGAGGATTCCCCTTCGGACCTCCTCCAGATCCAGATGAACCGGACTGCCCTCGAGCAGAATATGAACCGCCTCCTTGATCAGACCCCACGAACTGTAAAGAATGAGAAGGCCGATGACGATACCGGCGATGGGGTCAGCCCTGGTCCATCCGGTCAGAAGGATCACCAGACCCGCCAGGATGACTCCAAAGGATCCGAGGGCGTCACCGAGGACATGCAGGAAAGCGGCACGGACATTGAGGTTTTCCTTCTGGGACCGATGGAGGATGGCCATGCTGGTCAGATTGACGGCCAGGCCAAGGACACCGATCAGGATCATCCCTCCCACGTGGACGGTCCCCGGCGAAAGAAGCCGCCGATAGGCCTCCTGGAAGATGAAAAAAACCATGACCCACAGGAAAACCCCGTTGATCAGGGCAGCCAGGATCTCGATCCGATAGTAACCGAAAGTCCTTTTGGAATCGGCGGGACGCCTGGACAACCACAGGGCGAAGAGGCTGAGCCCCAATGCCCCCGTGTCGGTGAGCATGTGACCGGAATCCGATATCAGGGCCAGTGAACCGGACAGGATCCCGCCGATGAGCTCGAAGATCATGAACAGCCCGGTAATGACAAGGGCTCCGATCAGAGGGCGTGCGTTTGTAATCTGGGGAACGTGTGTGCAGGTCGGCAATTTAGGGATTACTCAGCGCTGGCGAGGCTTCCTGGCAGACAGACCGTAATGGCCGATGAAGACGAAGTGCTGTTTGATGCCTGAAAAACCGGCAAATTCGAGGTCCTGCATAACACTGGGCACCGGTACCATCTCATTCACTGGCGGACCGAATCCGAGGTCCTCTTCAGGATCCCAATCGATCAGAAGGAGGGTCCCGCCGGGTTTAAGGATCCGGTAGACCTCCTTGAGGAAATTCAGCCGTCCCTTGATCTCGTTGTAGACGTTCCCAAGGTTGGCCAGCTCCACAAAAGAGTCCTCGATGGGGATCCGGTCGCTGACACTCTGGCGTATCTGGACGTTGGTCAGCTCCAGCCTGTCGATCCGCCTGTCCAGTTCCTCGAGCATGGGTGTACTTCGATCAACGGCGATGATGCGCCGTGATGCCCTCCACTCCTCCGCCAGGGGAAGCGTGTAAAAGCCCACGCCGCAACCCAGATCGGCACAGGTCTTCCATCTGAAAGACTTTACCAGATTAATGAAGCTCTTTATGTCCTGGATTTCTTTTCTTTCGGGGGCATCGAGCTTGTGAAAATCGCGGGCGCCAATAACCAAAACCTTACCTCTGTTTCATTTGATGTTTAAAAGTATAGTGCCTTAAAACATCCAGTTGCAAGCCTTTTCGCAGATCGTTATTTTCTTTTTTTTCAGGATAGGGTAAAAAGACGGGTTTACGGATGGGGACTGTCACGTATCTATCGGGAGAGTGAAGCCGGTAAAACCCGGTAGGCAGCCCCTCACAGCATCACCATACGATCCGGCTCGATGTTCG
>JBFFDD010000230.1:0-4289 GCA_041559575.1 bacterium | reverse complement strand
GATGCTACTTTAGTGGTACCCCCGTAGTCCACAGTAGCCATATTGATGTCGTCGATAGCGATGATCCTACCGGGCACAGCGATGCACATTGCTAAGAAACCTCCAATTCAAGGGCCATCCGTCCGAAAACGGCCTGTCCCAGGGATATTCCTCCATCGTTGTTCGGCACCAACCGGTGATTCATGGGCTGGATGCCCACTGATTCCAATTGAACGTTCAGCAGACGGGTGAGAATCTCGTTCTGCAGGGCGCCCCCGGCCATCGGCACCTTCCTGGGCAGATCCGGACGGCCGTCGAGACAGATCCGGACCGCTTCGGCGAGGGCATTTGCCAACGTCCTGTGAAACATGCCGCCCAATCTTCCCGGCCCCTCCCCCTCAAGCCGGAGCTCCACAGCGTCACCGAAAGCCGGAATGAGGTCAACGATAACCATTCCATCGTCGTCCCTAACGACGGAGTACGGCAGAATATCCGTAACGGAGTCGTCCGTCAACATCTCCAGTTCTATGGCCGGCTGACCCTCGTAGCGTGTGCGCAGACATACCCCCGCCAGGGCAGAAAAGGCGTCAAACAACCTGCCGCAGCTGGATGTTGTGAGTCCGTGGGTCCGTTCGCCGGTAATCTGGAGGAGGACCTCCAACCGCCCTCGATCCATGTCCGGAAAGAGGGCCGCCGCCGTTTCCAGCGCCCTGTCGGTACCCTGCGCCTCGACCAGATAGGACAGGGCCATCCGATACGGTTCCTCGATGGCCTTTTCCCCACCGGGCATCCAGACGCTTCTGAGATGGCCCAGGCGTTCCATCCGGACGCCGTCAACCAGAAGGATCTCCCCACCCCAGATGGTGCCGTCGGCACCGTAGCCCGTGCCGTCCAGGGCCAGGCCTATGGCCGGACCATCCATACCGTTTTCCGCCTGACAACCCAGGATGTGGGCGTGATGGTGCTGGACCCGGTGGAGGGGAATGTTGCCGGGCCAGGGTTTGTCCCCTCCCCCCTCCTCGGCCAGGGCTGTAGTCAGGTAATCGGGGTGGAGATCACACACCAGGGCTTCCGGCGTAACCTGAAGAATATCGGTAAGGTGGCGGACCACCTCGGTGAGGAATTGGACGGTTTCCAGATTTTTAAGGTCCCCGAGGTGCTGGCCGATGAATGCCCGGTCCTCCCTGGTCAGACACACCGTCCCTTTAAGTTCAGGGCCGAGGGCCAGCACAGGCGGACCGGAACGGGTCAGCAGGATGGGAGCGGGCACGAATCCCCTGGCGCGCCTGAGGACCACCGGACCGGCCTCCGGGTGGTCGTCCGCCGGACGGACGACGGAGTCGTCACATCTCAGGACGATCCCCCTGTCGTGCATGAGGAAAGCGTCCGCGATCCCCTTCAGCCGCTCCAAAGCCTCCTCGTCCCCTGAGCAGAGGGGCTCCTCGGACAGGTTGGCGCTTGTCATCACCAGGACAGGGAACTCCTCCATGATCAGGATATGCAGGGGCGTATAGGGAAGCATGAGCCCGAAATAGCGGCTCCTCGGCGCCACGGATGGGGAAATTGTCATTTTCGGTCTTTTCAGGCGCCTGAGAAGGACAATGGGGCTTTCGGTACTGCTGAGCAGGGCCTCGGCGTCATCATCGATCTCACACAACCCTGCGGCCTCAGTGAGGCCCCTGACCATCAGGGCCAGAGGCTTTTCCTCCCTGCCCTTCCGGTCCCTCAACCTGTTCACCGCCCCTCCATCGGCGGGATCGACGGCCAGATGGTACCCACCCAGGCCTTTGATGGCCACTATCTTTCCGTCCCTCAGGAGACCAAAGGTGCTGTCCAACGGGTCTCCCCCAGGCTTTGAACCGCCAGGCACGACCAGCCTCAGACGCGGCCCGCACTCCTCGCAGGCGTTGGGCTGGGCGTGGAACCGCCGGTCAGCCGGATCGTCATATTCGGTCTGACAGGCTGGACACATGATGAAGGGGGCCATGGACGTGCGGGGTCTGTCATAGGGGACCGAATTGATGATGGTGTACCGGGGACCGCAGTTGGTGCAGTTGATGAACGGGTAGCGATATCGCCGGTCGGCCGGATCGAGGAGTTCCCGGCGGCAGTCGGCGCAGATGGCCGTGTCTGGTGAGACGAGGACCCTCCGGTCCGCTTTCGCCAGGCTGGGACGGATGGTGAAATCCCTGTAACCGGTTGCGGGCAGGGCCTCCGTGGCGAGGGAACCGATGGAGGCCAGGGGGGGCGCTTCCTCCCGTATTCGATGGAGGAAGGTATCCAGAGAATCCCTGGGCCCCTCCACCTCGATGAGCACGCCTTCGGAGGTATTGGTCACCCACCCGGCGAGGCCCAGGTCACGGGCCAACCGGTAAACGAAGGGCCGGAAACCGACGCCCTGGACGATGCCGTCGATTTCCAGCTTGTAACGGGATTTTATCGGTTCCAATTTCCAAGTTCCAGGTTTCAGGAAAAAACTTAACGCAGAGGACCGCAGGGAGGGCCATTGAGCCCTGTCCGCAGAGGGCCACAGAGGAAAAACTCAATAACGGTCAATAAAGATTTAAGGGATCTGAAATTCGTCTTGTTTATCCTGTTGATGCTTTCAAAACAATTTTTTCCGGGTTCGAAGCCGTGAGCCATATATCGTTTTACCATGGGCTGTTCTCTGTTCCCCTATGCGGTCCCGTGTGGATCTCTGCGCAACTCTGCGTTGAGGCTCTTAAAAGATTTTCACAGTTTCGTACACCAGTATTGACTTTCCACTTTCTACTTTCCACTTTCTACTTTCCACTTTCCACTGATCTTACAACCTCGCGGACGTACGCCATCCACCCCTCCAACCCCTCCCCCGTGCGGCAGGAGGTCTGGAGTATCTTGACCCCGGGGTTGAGGGACCTGGCGTGGTCAATCACGGCGTCTATGGAGAAATCGGTATGGGGCAGAAGGTCGATCTTGTTGATCACCATCACGTGGGCGGAGTGGAACATGGCCGGGTATTTGAGGGGCTTGTCGTCCCCCTCCGTGACGCTGATCAGGGCCACCCTGGCCCCCTCGCCGAGGTCGAAGGCCGAGGGACAGACCAGGTTGCCCACGTTCTCGATGATCAGCAGGTCCAGGGCCCCGAGATCGAAGTTAGCCAGGGCATCGGCGACCATGGCCGCCTCCAGGTGACAGGCCCCGCCGGTCTGGATCTGGTGAACCGGCACCCCGGTCCTGGCGATCCGCTCGGCGTCGTTGGCCGTCTGGATGTCGCCCTCGATGACCGCCAGGCTCATCTCCTGGGAAAGGGCGCCGAGGGTCCGCTCAAGGAGGGAGGTCTTGCCCGAACCGGGGGAACTGACCATGTTCAGGACAGCGACGCCGTGCTCCCGGAACCGGTCCCGCAGTTCTCCGGCCAGGATGTCGTTCCGGCTGAGGATCTTCTTCTCGAGTTTGATGGAATCCAGAGGTTTTTCCATAGTGCGAAAGGTTAAAGGAAAAAGGTTAAAGGTTAAAGGAAAAGAGCTGGTCATTTTCCCCTTGAACCTTTCCCCTTTTCACTCGATCTCTATCTCCACCACGTTCATCTCGTCCCCCTCGAGGAGTTCCGTCTCAAGCCCCCCGCACGCCGGGCATCTGAGCAGGGGGCCGTCACCGGCGTACGTCTCTTCACAGGGACCACACCGGACCTTCACCGGCACCCTGTCGATGACCAGTTCGGCGGCGCGGGTCCGTTCCTTCTCACCCCGGATGGCCTCGAAGCAGAAGGAAAGAGACGAGATCTCCACTCCGGACAGATCACCGATCCTGAGGTGGACCGACGTCACCGATCCTGCCCCGTGGCTTTTGGCCTCGCGATCGACGATGTCCAGGATCTCCATGGCGATGGACAACTCATGCAATGACTGGATCCTCTGGCAACAGATTTCTCTCGCCCGCTCACTTTGTTCGCTAAAGACGCCAAGACGCTAAGCATTTACCGGAATGCAAAACCTGAATGCCAGACTCTGGTTTCAACTCCCCGACCCCTGCGTCACCCTGCGAACTCTGCGGTTAAAACTATTGGTTTTTTACTGACCCTAGCCAGATTTTCTCTGTGCCCTCAGTGGTTCAAGCTTTTGCGGCTTTTGCGGCCTTTGCGTCTTTGCGGGAGTCTGTCTTCCTCTCCCGCCCGCTCGTCCCTTCCCCGCGTCCCCGCGTCTGATCTTCCCTTCGTCTTCGCCTGCCACGCCAACTTGTCTCGCCAAAGCTCGAAGAGCGACGGCGGAAGCTCAAGGAGCGACGGCGGGTCTTACTCCTTCGTCTGTTCTTCGCCCCCTCGCCCCCTC
>JBFFDD010000229.1:0-4324 GCA_041559575.1 bacterium | reverse complement strand
GATTACAGGCCCGCTGCCCGGTTCGCTGTCAAAGTCGCCAGTTGGATCGAGGAGTACGGCCTGCCCGAACAGACCATCCTGAACATCAACGTCCCGGATGATCCCGACCAGAACCTCGACCGGTACCTGATCACCCACCAGGGCAGGAGGCGCTTCGCCGAGACCGTGATCCAGAAGGAGGATCCGCGGGGCCGCTCCTATTTCTGGATCGGGGGGGAACCCCTGCCTCCCGAGGGAGGGATCGAAACGGACGTCGGAGCTGTGGGAGATGGGTTTATCAGCGTCACCCCCCTGCACGCGGACATGACCAACCATCAGGCCCTGGAAAGGATCCGGTCCTGGAACAGGAGCAAAAAGTGATCCAGCGAAACGCGAAGCGCACCGAATGGGCCCGGGACAGGATGGTGGACACGCAGCTCGTCCCCAAGGGGATCACCGACAAAGGAGTTCTGGACGCCATGAGGAAGGTCCCCAGGCACCTGTTCGTCCCCGAGATGCAGCGAGGCAGTGCCTACGAGGACCACCCGCTGCCCATCGGGGAAGGCCAGACCATTTCCCAGCCCTTCATGGTGGCCATCATGACCCAGGCCCTTAAACTGACCGGCAGGGAGAACGTCCTGGAGATCGGCACCGGTTCCGGATATCAGACCGCCATTCTGGCTGAACTGGCAGCCCGGGTCTATTCGGTGGAGAGGGTCGTATCCTTCACCGGGAGCGCCAGGAAGATCCTCGACGCCCTCGGATACAAGAACGTCCTGGTCAAACTGTCCGACGGCACCATGGGGTGGACCGAATACGCGCCCTATGACCGGATCCTGGTCACGGCCGGGTCACCGTCCATCCCCGAACCCCTGGTCGAGCAGCTCGCGCCGGGAGGTATCCTGGTCATCCCCGTGGGGGGTGACTACGGCCAGGAACTCATCCGGCTGACCAAGTTGGAGGACGGCTCCACCAGAAGGGAAGAGCTCGGCGGGTGCGTTTTCGTGAAACTGCTGGGCAAACACGGCTGGAAGGAGAACGATCGATGAGCGGCCTGGTCGACTGGGTAGTCGGGTGGGCCCAGAGCCCATCGGGGACCACAGCCCTGTTTCTCATCGCCCTGGCCGAGTCGTCCTTCTTCCCCATCCCGCCGGACATTCTTCTCATCGCCATGGCTCTTATCAGCCCCGAGAAAGCTTTTTTCCTGGCCTTCGTCTGTTCCGCCGGCTCCCTCCTGGGAGGGATCGTGGGATATCTTATCGGCTGGGTGGGCGGACGACCCCTCCTGCACCGGCTTTTTAAGGAAGAGAAGATCAACACCGTCAAGAGAGCCTTCGAGAAGTACGAGGTGGGCGCAATAGCGGTGGCCGGATTCACCCCCATTCCCTACAAGGTTTTCACCCTGTCCGCCGGCACCTTCGAGATCCCCTTCAGGCCCTTCGTCGTCGTGTCCGCCCTCAGTCGCAGCGCCCGCTTCTTTCTGGTGGGAACCTTCATCTATCTCTGGGGCGAGAGGGTCAAGGTCCTCCTGGAAAAGTATTTCAACTGGTTCACCCTCGTCTTCATGGCCCTGCTCATAGGAGGATTCGCGGTGGTGAGGCATTTTGTCAAAAAGCACGAAAAGGCCGCATCGTCCAGTGTCCAAAGTCCAACGGAATAACCTGAACCACAGAGACCACCAGCCGTCGCTCACTTTTGGTGAGCTATGGCTGGCAGGCAGCTTGTCCCCCGAAGCCTTGGCAAAGGGGGAAGGAAACAGAGAAAGAATTTAAGAGGTTAGAGGAGAGAAAAACAGCAGTGCCTGGGATCTAGAATCCAGGATCTGGTACCCTGTGGCTGAGGACTGCCTTGATCCCCCGAAATCACACTTGCCTTCCTTTCAGCTGCAACCCGGAAGCCAAGGACATCGAAAAAGACGTTAATACTTTCGTGACAAATTCCGGATAATTCTTATGGAATCTATCATAGGCCGCAGTGAAACCCGCCAGCTGGTATCCACCCTGATATCGGTCCACGTCAGGCCTCCCGGTTGAATCATGGGAGGTTAAGAAGTTCGTCATGACGGGTTTTCCAGCGGGGGACACAGGGGAATTTCAAGGTAACACGGGCGTTTTCGACAGGGGAACCGGTCGCTTCACCCCGCCGAATAGCCGGTCCCGAATCACAGATCAATGTAAACCAGTGTAAAAACGCCCCTCACGTTGTGCTTGAAATCCCGGTAAAAAGAGGTGCATACTATTCGTGCCCCCCTTAAGAGCTGCTTGGTGATGCTCTGATGATGAAAGAATCGCCGGGAAAGATCTTGGCCCTCTGTCTGGTTGCCGTGCTGGCAAGCTCCTGCGCCCGGACCCCGGCGGTCAGGACGGACCGGTCCGTTGAAGCTCCAGAGGATTTCGGGGGTGTCTACCACGTGATGGAGAAGGGTATGACCCTGTGGCGGGTCGCCAGGGCCTACGGAGTGGACCTGGAGACCCTCCAGTGGGTCAATGCCATCGAGGACGTGACGGACATCCGCATCGGCAAGAAGATCTTCATCCCCGGCGCTCAGAAGGTTCTCCAAGTGGAACCGTACCGGCCCGGTGAGGTGGTAACACCCGAAGCGGCCGAAGCTGTGGCCATCATATGGCCCCTGGTGGCCGACCCTTCCTCACGCTATGGGCCGCGGGGCAGAAGGAAACACGAGGGGATCGATCTCCCTGCCCGCAAGGGGACCCCCATCAGCGCGGCGGCCGACGGAAGGGTCGTCTACAGCGGACGCGGGATGAAAGGCTACGGCAAGGTCATCGTCGTCAAGCACAACGACGATATCTCTACGGTTTACGCCCACAACTCGGCCAACATGGTGCGCATGGGGGACAGGGTCAGACAGGGACAGGTCATCGCCAGAGTGGGAAGCACGGGGAGGGCCACCGGGCCTCATCTCCATTTCGAAATACGCAGGAGGGGTATCGCGGAGGACCCCCTGGGGTACCTCCCGGAACTTTGAGGGGGTAAATGGGTGGTAAAAAGGGCCGGCCGCCTGGGATAGGGAACGATTCATCAGATCAGGATCAAAAACCCACCAGATCCTATCCAAAAGTCAGTAAAGATCCCATAAGGATCTACCTGGAGGAAATCCGGAGGACCAGGCTCCTGCGCGCCGAGGAGGAGCTGGAGCTGGCCGAGCGCATTTCCAAAGGTGACGACGAGGCCAGGCGGATCATGATCGAGTCCAACCTCCGCCTGGTCGTCAATATCGCCAAGCGCTACGTCAACCGGGGCCTTCCCCTTCTTGACCTCATCGAGGAGGGGAACCTGGGCCTGATAAGGGCGGTGGAGAAGTTCGACTACCGCCGGGGTTTCCGGTTCAGCACCTACGCGACATGGTGGATCCGCCAGGCCATCGAGCGGGCCATCGTCAACCAGGCCCGCATCATCCGCCTGCCGGTCCACGTGTCCGAGGACATCAACGTCGTCCTGAAAGCGGAACGCAAGCTGTTCCAGGAACTGGGTTGCGAACCGACCATGCAGGACCTGGCGGACCACCTGGACCTGCCCCTGACGAAGATCACCCACCTCCTGCAGCTTGTCCGCCGCACATCCTCCATAGAGACGCCCATCGGGCTCGATGACGAGCAGGAGCTCATGGATCTGATCGAGGACGAGAAAGCCGTCATGCCCTCGGCCATGGTCGAGGAGGAGAAGAAGGTCACCCTGATCTTCAACTGGCTGGATGAACTCCATGAGAACGAGCGGGATATCATTGTCCTGCGGTTCGGCCTTGACGACGGCGAACCCAAGACCCTGGAGGCCATCGGTCAGCGATACGGCGTCACCCGGGAACGTATCCGCCAGATCGAGGCCACCGCCCTGCGGAAGCTGAAACGGATCACCGTGCGGCTGAATATCGGGTTGGAGGAAATCTTATAAATTAGTTTCCAGTTTACAGTTTCCAGTTTGCAGTGATTGAGGCTGTGATTCGTGATTCGTGATTGGAGAATGGAAAATAGAGATTGGAGAGTAGAGAATAGAAAATTGAGAATTGAGAATTTATTTTATATCCATTATTTACAAACACTTAAAGGATTTATTTAAGTTTTAACTTTAAACAATATTCACTGTTTATTTCCTATAAACCATACACTATATACTCGATACTGAAATAAAAACGCCCCATCGAGGGGCGTTTTTTATTTCTGGTGCCCCCGGCACGATTCGAACGTGCGACCCCAGGATTAGGAATCCTGTGCTCTATCCTACTGAGCTACGAGGGCTTTTGCAGGCGGTAAAATTAGCACCCCCTTAATTTGGTGTCAATGGAAACAGCGGACAGGGGGATTGTTTACCACGTAGATAAACTCCCCTC
>JBFFDD010000228.1:0-4328 GCA_041559575.1 bacterium | reverse complement strand
TCACTTTCCAGGTCCAGGTCCTTTTTCAGCAGCTGGATGGAACCGCTCATGGAGGCGAGGGGGTTTCGCACCTCGTGAGCGATGCTGGCCGCCATCCTCCCGATGGCCGACAGCTTCTCGGTAACTCTCAGTTTGTCCTCCATCTCTCTCAGCTCGGTAAGATCGGTGAAGATGACCACGTAGCCGAGTTCAGGTTCCTTGAGGGGTGAGATGGAAAGGCCGAGGGTCCTCTCCTGGCCGCCATCATCGGTAAAGGAACCCTCCCACCTGTTGAGCCCCCGCTGGGGGGCCTTCTGAAGCAGTTCTTCCATGGGAATACCCTGGAATACGTCCGAGGTCGCTGTACCTTCCACCAAAGGCCCTTCCATTCCCAGCATCCGGGCGGAAGCGGAGTTCATGGAACGGATCCTGCCCTTTTCGTCCAGTACGACGATCCCGCTGGTCATACTTTCGAAAACAACGTCGCTCAGGGATCGAAGCTTTTCCAGATCCACCGTTCTCTCGCTGAGTTCCTCCCTGGCTACGCGGTAACGTTGCCCGATCTGGTTTCCCAGGAAAGCAACGGCGTAAAAAGCGATAATGTGAAGGAATATCCTGCCCATGATATCCCATGGGTTCACCAGGAGGATATCCGACAGTTCCCTGCCGTGAGGCGGCATGAGGATGCCGTAATACTGAAGATCCACGACACCCCCGTAAAAGATGGCAGAGAAGGATGCGGTCCAGTAACCGCCTCCCCTCAGGGCCAGCGCGGCCCAGAGGATGGAGAAGAGGTAGAGAAAGGGAAAGGGACTGCTGTGCCCGCCGGTGAAGAACACAATGAGCGTGTAAAGCAGAAGATCGGTCCCGACCTGGTATATCGCGAAGTTGGGCAGGTTCTGGACCTGGTTAAAAATGGCGGCGAAAAAGATGGTCAGGAGGTAGACCGCAACTATGATAAGGTAGATCGTAAAGTGGGGGGCGAAGAAGAGGGCCTGGCTCCCCTTGAGCTGGATGAGCACCGTCACACCCAGAAGCACGGTGACGGTGGCGACCCTGAAGACCATGAGGATCTTCAGGAAGAGCCGAAGTTCCTGTGAGGCTCGGAAAGGGGGGTTCCCGGAACCCGGCATCATGGATACGGCTACCCCAGGGTGGCCATCTTGAAGATAGGCAGGTACATGGCGATGACAACGAAACCGATGGCGCCTCCCAGAAATACCATCATCATCGGTTCCATGAGGGATGTCAGAGCCTCGACAGCGGTATCCACCTCGTCATCGTAAAAGTCCGCGATCTTGCTGAGCATGGCGTCCAGCGCACCGGTAGCCTCTCCCACACTGATCATCTGCACGACCATGGGCGGGAAAACTCCCGTTTCCTCGAGAGGTTCGGCGATGGTCTTGCCCTCTTCGATACTGTCCTTGGTCTTGAAAACAGCCTCTTCCACCACTTTATTGCCTGCTGTCTTGGCGCAGATCTGCAGGGCGTCGAGCAGCGGGACTCCCGAAGACAGCATGGTTCCCAGGGTACGCGTGAATTTGGCGACCGCAACCTTTCTGATAAGGGTCCCGAAAATGGGCGCCCTGAGCAGGATCCCGTCTATGCGCCTCTTGCCGTTCTCCGTGGAGTAGTAGCGCCTGAGAAGAAAGAGAAATACGATAAAACCACCGACGGCAATGAGCATCTTGTAGCTGGCCGCGAAATTGCTCATATTGATGACCATTTGCGTGAGCATGGGCAGTTCACCCCCCATGCCGGTGAACATGTCGGCGAACTTGGGGATGACGAAGACCATGAGGATGGCCACGACGGCGACCGCGACTGCCAGGATCGTGGCGGGGTAGACCATGGCCGATTTAACCTTCTTCTTCAGCGACATGGCTTTTTCCATGTAGGCGGCCAGTCGGTTCAGGATAGTGTCCAGGATACCGCCCGTCTCGCCGGCGGCCACCATGTTGACATAAAGCTCATCGAAGATCTTGGGGTGCTTGCCAAGGGCTTCGGCGTAAGCCGCCCCGCCCTCGACATCGCTCTGGATAGTGCCCAGGGTCTTGCCGAGGGTCTTGTTGTCGGCCTGGCTTGAAAGGATCTCGAGACACTGGACCAGCGGCAGACCGGCGTCGATCATGGTGGCGAACTGCCGGGTGAAGATAACGATGTCCCGGTCCTTGACCCTCTCTGAAAAACCCGGGATGTTGATCTTGATCTCTTTCGGTTTGGTCCTGACCCTGGTGGGGTTCAGACCCTGCCTGCGAAGGGCGGCGTGCACGGCTTCCGGGTTAGCGGCCTCCATGGTGCCTTTCCTCTTGTCTCCGGTGCTGCTTGTGGCTTGCCAATTGAACTCAGGCATGGGTCTCCTCCCAGTTCACCACCAGGTTAACTCCATCGCCGGGCATCTAAACGACACCCTTATTATCATCCGATGTTGATCCCCGCCTGGGTCAACATCTGTCTCATCTCCTCGAGGTTGGTCGTCCTGCCCAGCACCTCTTCCAAAGCGATCGTACCCTTGAGGTGCAGATCCAGAAGTGACTGGTTCATGGTCTGCATCCCGAATTTGGTCTGGCCGACCTGCATGATGGAGTAGATCTGATGCACCTTGTCCTCACGGATGAGGTTGCGGATAGCCGCGTTGGGAACCATTATCTCCATGGCAAGACACCGTCCGCCCCCTTTTTTGGGGATCAGCGTCTGGGACAGGACTCCCTCGAGGACAAAGGAAAGCTGGGCCCTGATCTGAGGCTGCTGGTAGGGCGGGAAGACGTCCAGGATCCTGTTGATGGTCTGGACACAGTTGTTCGTGTGAAGGGTCCCGAACACCAGGTGTCCCGTCTCCGCCACGGTGAGGGCCGCCTCGATGGTCTCGAGGTCCCTCATCTCCCCGATGAGCACAATATCGGGGTCCTGTCTCAAAATGGATTTAAGGGCACGCTTGAATGTGGAGGTGTCCGCCCCTACCTCACGCTGATTGACAACGCAGCTCTTGTGGGGATGAAGGAACTCGATGGGGTCTTCAATGGTGATGATGTGCTCGTGCCTCGTCGAGTTGATACGATCCACCATGGCTGCGAGGGTCGTGGATTTTCCGCTCCCCGTTGGTCCCGTGACCAGGATGAGCCCTTTGGGCCTCTTGTTGAGTTCCTCCACTACCTTGGGGAGATTCAGCATTTCAAAAGTCAGGATCTCGAAGGGGATCGTCCTGATGGCGATCCCCACGGAACCCCTTGTCTGGAAAACGTTGGCCCTGAAACGGGACAGCCCCTTGACGCCAAAGGAAAAGTCAAGCTCCTTGTCTTCCTCGAAAAGGTGTTTCTGGGCATCGGTGAGAAGGCTGTATGCTATCTTCTTTGTCTCAGGAGGGGTGAGGGTGGGAACATTCAGCGGCCGCAGCGCGCCGTCGATCCTGAGCTGCGGTGGTGTCCCCGGCGTGATGTGCAGATCGCTTGCCGTGTTGTCGACCATGAATTTCAGGAGTTGGTGGATGCCCGGCGTTTTCTGTGGATCGTCATTCGCTCCGGTGCCGTTGATCGTGGGTTCGTCCATGGATTATTTTCTCCCGATATTGATAGGGTCGCAAAAAGTCCATTCGCGGCTTTTTGCTCCACGGAAAGCGAAAAGTGTCATTTCCGCTTTCCTCACAAATCAATGACTTACATCAACAGCCATTGATTTGGGCGCCCCACACGGGGCGCATTGATGACTCTTACGAGGTCATCAACTTTGATAGGGTCGCAAAAAGTCCATTCGCGGCTTTTTGCTCTACGGAAAGTATATAAAGCCATATTTCACTTTCCTCACACATTAATGATTTGCATTACCAGTCAGAAGACCAATTATCGATCCCAGTATAATCGATCCTTGAGGAAACCGAAAACCGCGCTTTTAGGTTTCCGTCGAGCAAAAGGCCCGCCAGGACTTTCGCGACCCTGTTTCTATCGCGCCTGGTAGGGGCGCCCGGATCAGTGACTAACGTATATAGCACTGATCCGTGAGGAAAGGGAAAACCACGCTTTTCCCTTTCCGTTGAGCGAAAGGCCCGCCAGGACTTTCGCGACCCTATTTTAATCCCCGAAGGTCACACGGAGGACTTCTTCTATTGTCGTCATGCCTTCCTTGATCTTCTCCAAACCGCTCATGCGCAGGGACTTCATGCCCCCCTCAATGGCCGCTTCCTTGATCTCAAAGGTCGTACCGCCCTGAAGGATGATCTCCTTTACATGATCGTTCACCACCATGACCTCGTAGAGGGCCACGCGGCCCTTGTAGCCTGTACTGCCGCATGCGCTGCAGCCTTCCCCCTTGTAACAGGTTACTGTGGAAGCTTCCTCCTCCGTGAACCCCACGTC
>JBFFDD010000227.1:0-4337 GCA_041559575.1 bacterium | reverse complement strand
TTCGTCTTCGTCTTGCTCCTTCGTCTGGAAATTCCCCGTTACCCCGACACTCCGTCACCCCGATACCCGCATTCCCACTTTCCACTTATTCCCTTCCCATTCTCTATTCTCTATTCTCCCTATTCAATTTTTCCTGTCAATGACAACCCGCACAAAATATAATTGAGTTTAAGATAGAATTTTTTGTTTTGAAGGACGGTCTCGTTTCCCGTGGGGCCCAAAAGAATAAAGCCCTTATTGAACATGTTTCCGTTCACTGTCAGAGGTAAGGTCCTTCTGGGGTTGAGAAGGGAATTCCACCTGTCGACGGCTAGCCTGGAGGAGAGTATATCCAGCCGCCTGCTGAACTCCGCCAACGTTCCCCAGGTGAGGCGGGAGAGATCCCCGGTCAGTCAGGATGGCACGCCGCTGATCGGTCAGGTGAGCCGCCTGCTGAACATGGGCTTTCTTAACGCGGTAAAGGTACGCAAGATAGGCATATTGACCCGCAAAGACAAGGTCTTTGCCGGCTACGAGATGGATGTCACGGTTACCACCCTCATCACCGTGGTTGCCATCCCCCTGGTCCTTGGCACAGCCCTGCTGGTTCATTCAAAGCTGAGCCTCTTCGCCACAGTGGCGATTATCCTTTTCCTGGTGGCCTTCACGTGGGGAATGGACACGTGGCTTGTGGTCATGCTGGTGCGCCATGAGATCCGCCAGATCGCCACGGAGATCCAGACGATAATGCTGCGCCAGGACACACCCAGGGTCGAACCGCACCATCTGGGCATCGATGCCGAGGAACTGCTGGCTACGGCCTACTATTACGAACGCAACAATCTCATGAAGAGGTCCCAGGCCTACCTGGAGCACCTTGTCGCACACCATCCCGAGACACTGGAAGGGAGACTGGGGCAGGACCGGCTGGAACAGTTGGGTGTCCGTCCGATGAGGGATCCAGCCCCCCGGGAGAGGGATACCCTCGACCCAAAAGGCGGCAAAAGGTTGAAGTGGCCCCTGAGGAAGGCGGAAAGGAGAACCTCTCCAGGGAAACAACGGGAGAAGCCCTCCAAACCCTCTTACAACCAGGCTGGTGAGGAGATACCGGGAGTAATGCCAAGGCGAAGGGGGCTTTTGGACCTGTTGCGTCTCGACCGGAGACTGGCGCGTCAAGCACGGAAACGCAGAGAGAAAAGGGCCCGCAGACTCACCTTAAATGAGGCTTACGACGATTCAGGGCGCCGTAAGGGACGGGGACCCGGCAGGCTGCTGCGGTCTTTCGGGTTCAAAAGGCGCGAGGAGAGACAAAGCCTGAAATACCGGGATCATCGCCACTCTTCTCCCCGTGAGCAGGAAGGCGCACAGGATAAGAGGTGGTGGCAAAAGCTCTTCAGGTGGGAATCGCGCCGGCAACGACAGGCCAGAAAACGCCGGGAACGATGGGCCCGCGGACCGCGTTCATCCAGGAGGGTGGAAAGGGCCCTCCAGGGTCCCGGTGAGGGCAAGCTCCGCCGGGTGACCTGGTTCAGGTCCAGAGAGGAGCGCCTGGCACGCAAGCGGGAGGAGCGTTGGTCCAAGGGACCGTCACCGCGCAAGAGGGATCACCGGAGGAGAAGGGGCCTGGCTGATCAACTGGGACTCCTGAGGAGGGGTAAAGCCCGGGAGACACCGGGGGGAAGACCTGGTGAGACAGGGGGTATAGGGGAGAGAGAGATGGGGTGAAAGGGCGCATAACTCAGGGCGCGGTGACGAGGGGAGGGGGATGGGCGATTGGGCGAGACGGCGGCGGGGTGACGGGGCGAAGAACCTATGAAGGAGTAAGACCCGCCGTCGCTCCTTGAGCTTCCGCCGTCGCTCTTCGAGCTTTAGCGAGACAAGTTGGCGTGGCAGGCGAAGACGAAGGGAAGAGCAAACACGGGGACAGGGGGACGCGGAGTCCCACCCGAGGGGGCGTTGGGGAGAGATAGATGGTTTCCAGTTACCAATTGGATACCTGAAACTTGAAACTTGGAACCTGAAACTTCAGACGCGGTGACGCGGAGAGGGGAATGGGCGAGTGGGCGAGGGAGAAAGATAGTCCAAGATCCATTGTCCGACGAAAACAAAAAGACTTACCGACCGGACGATTTAGAAAACAGGACGATTTCTCGCTGAATCGTTAAGTCCACCAGTCGCAAAATCGAGCGTCTTTTTTCTCAGTCCTCAATCCTCAGTTCTCAAGTTCCCTTATCCCCATACAGCGACGGCCGCTCCCCGGCGAAATGACAGGCCACCGTGTGGCCGCTGGCCATCGGTCGGAACTCCGGTTCGTGCTCCTTGCACACCTGTTCGGCATAGGGGCAGCGCGTGTGGAATCGGCAGGCGGCAGGCGGATCAATGGGGCTGGGGACATCCCCTGGGAGAACGGTATGCTTTCCTGTCTGTAAGGGGTTGGGGATAGGCGCCGCGGACAGGAGAGCCTGCGTGTAGGGATGCAGGGGTCGGTGGTGAATAGTGTCGGATCCGGCCAGTTCCACGATCTTGCCCAGGTACATGACAGCCACCCGATCGGAGATATGCTCGACCACGCTCAGGTCGTGGGAGATAAAAAGATAAGTCAGGCCGAACTCCTGCTGAAGATCCTGGAGAAGGTTGATAACCTGAGCCTGGACTGAGACATCCAGGGCCGAAACGGCCTCATCGCACACGATGAGCTTCGGGTTCAGGGCCAGGGCGCGGGCGACTCCTATCCGCTGTCTCTGCCCGCCTGAGAACTGATGGGGATATCGGCGCATGTGCTCCCGCCGCAGGCCCACCACCTCGAGGAGTTCGAGCACTCTGGCATCCCTCTCACGCCGGCTTCTTATTCCGTGGACCACCAGGGGCTCTCCGATGATGTGGGAGACGTTCTTGCGGGGATTCAGCGAGGAGAAGGGGTCCTGGAAGATGATCTGCATCTCCTCCCGTACAGTCCGCATTTTCTCGGGGCCGAAGTTCAGGATATTCTCGCCCTCAAACAGGACCTGACCACTGGTAGGTTCCTCCAGCCTCAGGATGAGTCTGCCCAATGTGGACTTGCCGCATCCCGACTCACCCACCAGGCCGAGGGTCTCCCCGGGATCAATGTGGAGGTTCACGCCCTCGACGGCCTTCACTGTGGCGACCTCGCGCAGAAACACCCCCCCCGTAACCGGAAAGTGCTTGACGATGTCTTTGACTTCAACCAGGGGAGCCATGCTCATCTCGGCCTTGAAGGTTAAAGGTTAAAGGCTAAGGGTTGAAGGGTAAAACAGTGACAAGGGACAGGTGGAAAGGTAAATCTTCCCGCTTCCTGTTTTCCACTTTCCACTTTCCACTATCATTTAATGACCCACTCCTTCACCCATCTCTTCTCAAGGAGGTCCTTTGTAACGAAGGGATCCTGCCCGGCCATCTGTTCGGCCTCCTCGAGGTTCCTGGCGGCGAAGATGATCATACCGCCGGACCGGTCAGCGAAAGGGCCGCCGGTGTGATTGGCCCTGCTGCCCTCGGCCCAGTAATCCCGGTGCTCCTGGGCGACCTCCATCACCCTTTCCCGGCTGACCTTGAAAAAATAGAAGGTGACGAATTTACTGTTCATTGACGCCTCTCCCTGTACCAGTTCACAATTCTTAGCACTTGGTACCTTGTACTTGGCACTTTTTTCTAACCCCTCACATGACAGCTCACCCAGTGTCCGGGGGCCGGCTCAGTCATCGGAGGCTGGTTGGCCAGGCATTCATCCCGCCTCACACCGCAGCGCTCATAATAGTTGCATCCATCGGGAAGGCAGAACAGCGAGCACACGGCTCCGCCAATGGTCTTCAAGCGGCGGCTGTCCCTGGGGTTCAAAGACGGGATCGATTCCAGCAGGCCAATGGTGTAGGGATGCCTGGGATCTGCGAACAGATCCTCGACGGTTGCCATCTCCACGATCCTGCCGCAGTAGAGCACGACCACCCGCTGGGCCATCTGGGCTATGACCCCCAGGTCGTGGGTGATGAACAGGATCGAGGCCCCCGTGTCTGCCTTGAGCTTGTTCATCAGATCCAGGATCTGGGCCTGGATGGTCACATCAAGGGCGGTCGTCGGTTCGTCGGCGATCATGAGTCGCGGGTTACAGGCCAGGGCCATGGCGATCATCACCCGCTGGCGCATCCCGCCGCTCAATTTGTGGGGGTGGTCATTTACCCTCGACTCCGCAGCCGGGATTCCTACCTGACGGAATATCTCGATGACCCTCTCGTGGGTTTCCTGGCGGGAAAGACCCTGATGAAGACGGATCACCTCACCCACCTGGTCGCCCACGGAATAGACCGGATTCAGTGACGTCATGGGTTCCTGGAAGATCATGGAGA
>JBFFDD010000226.1:0-4401 GCA_041559575.1 bacterium | reverse complement strand
GGACAAAGAACTGGGAACTGAGTGCTGGGAACTGGTACGCTCGAATTTACGACTTTTCGACTGACCGACTCAATTAAGCGTCGGTGCGTTAGCCTTTTCGCCAAGTCGTAACCTCGCCCAGTCGCCCAGTCGCCCGCATTTTACTTCGTCTTCGTCTTACTCCTTCGTCTGGCTCTTTCGCTCCCTCGCCCCGTCGCCCTCTCGCCCAGTCGCCCTGTCGCCCAGTCGCCCCCTCGCCCATTCGCCCTGCGCCCCCTCGCCCCGTCGCGGAAGCCCCCTCTCCCCCATTTCCGCTAAACTTAACGTAGGGGGAGCCGGTGTTTCCCGGGGCGGGAGGGACGTTGAAAAGGAAGCTGTTCTGGCTGACTGTTTGGGGGGTGGCCTTCGGCTACATCGAGGCGGCCATCGTGGTCTACCTGCGCCGGTATTACTATCCGGAGGGATTCTCCTTTCCCGCTGTGATCATCGAGCCGGAGACCGCCCTGGTGGAGATGGTGCGGGAACTGGCAACGCTGGTCTTCATGTGGGCCGTCGCTGAGCTGTCCTACCGGGACTTCCGGTCCCGGCTGGCCGCCTACATGGTCCTGTTCGGCACGTGGGACATCTTCTATTACGTGTTCCTTAAGGTGATCCTTAACTGGCCGGCCGGTCCGGCCACCTGGGACATCCTCTTCCTGATCCCCCTGCCGTGGGTCGGTCCCGTGTGGGCCCCCGTGGTGGTTTCGGTGGGTCTCATCTACGCCGGTGTGGTGATCCTCCGACGCGAGGATGCGGGCCGGCCCATTTTCCTGGGAAAGGGATTTTTCCTTCTCGAAACAGCCGCCGGCCTCGTTATCGTCATCTCATTCCTGATCCCCGGCCAGGCGGTGATCAACCAGACTTTGCCCGGGGCTTTTCCCTGGTACCTGTTCTGGCCCGGCTTTCTGTTGGGATTGGGGGCGTTCGGGTATAAGCAGATTAAAAGCAGTACATAGTACAAGTACAGGGTACAAAGTACTACGTAAGTTCCAAGTGCCAAGAAATAAGTGATAAGCAAAAGCGCGGTTCACTTATCACTGAGCACTTATCTCTTAGGACTGTCTTAACACTTATCTCTTAGTACTTATCACTTAGAACTTACTTCCCCTTTGTACTTTGTACTTTGTACATTTGTACTTTTTTCAGCAGCTCCTCCCCTCCAGGCTGTCCTCCTGGACGACGAACTTCATCCTCCGGGTCAGTTCCTTCTCCACCCGCAGTCTGGCCTCATGCTCCAGTTCCTTGCGGATCTCCTCCTCGGCGTAGGCACTGGCCTTCTGAACATGTCTTTCAGCCTCCTCGTCACCGCACATGGCAGAGGACACATCGGCCTGGTACTTGATCTCCTTCGCGGCGTGCTCCATACGGACCGCCAGCTCCGTTTCGATCCACTTCTCGGCCTCCGCCTCGAGCTCCTTGCGTATCTTATCCTCCATCGTGGCCATATGATTCTCTCCTTTAATGTTCACGCGATTATTTCTTACATATCCTGTCAACTTTATTCTAACACCGGTTGAGCCGACGGCAAGGGAGGAAGGGGAATCCGGTTCGACCTTGGTAAAATAATTTTCAGCCGTTTCATTGACAGCCGCCAATCCTATGTTAATATTTTATTACGGCATTTGAAGAGCGAGGAAAGCCAAAGCTGACCATCCAGGAAAGCCGAGGCGAGGACAGCGCCAGGTGATGCCAACCGAAGTTTTTCATCCCGAAAAACTGAGGTTCTGAAAAGCTGAACCAGCCAAGTCCGGCCCGCATTCAGATGCTGTCAGGGGAGAAGGAACCCACCAGTTCCGACTCCCCGTTTTTTTGGAGAAATATAAAGTTCAGAAGTGCTGAAGTGCAGTAGTGCATTAGACTACTGCACGGGTGACCCGCCAGGAATGCGGGTGCACTAGTGCACCTGTGCACTGAATTTTAAAACCGCATCTCCAGCCGCGCGGCCATGGTGTGGTTCAGTTTCACCCGGTCCAGGTCGATGTCCAGCTCGCCGTTGCGGTAAGTCGCCGACACCCCGACATCGTCGAGGATGAGATCAGCGGCGTTGAGCTCCCACCCCAGCTTTCCCCCTCGCATCAGTTGGCCCCTTCCGTTGACCCTGGCGGTCAGCTCAACGGCGTCAGCCGTCCGGTAGGTCAGTTTCAGCTTCCACACCGATCGCGAATCCCGGACCGTTGTCGGCAGCGTCCTCTTCGCATCCCTGCCCCTCATCCTCAACGCGAAGCCCCTGAGCTCACCGACAATGTCCACACCGGCAAACAGCTCACCCCACAGGTAGCTGACCATGTCGACCTCATCCGGTGAGGAGGAATGAACCACCCTGGTAAAGTCAGCGACGGTGGAAACGTGGAGGATGTCTTCAAACCTGACCTCCGAACCGGGGATCAAGAAGGATCCGGTAACCCGTTTCCTGTGCTCGGCCTTGACCGCAACCAGCGAATCGATGTTCTCCCAGGAGAGTTCGTGCCACACCGTCTGGAGGTGAAACCGCTCGGTGTCGAAGCTTTGCCCATCGCCCCTCTCCATCTCGACGGCATGCGTAATGGACGGTTGCCGGTCCACGACCAGACAGCCCTCGAAAACGTTTCCCCAGGCCAGGGACGGGGCTGCCACGGCGATCGCGATGATCAGGGACTGGAAAACTCTCATGGATTCGGCTCCTGTCTTCTCGATGATGGCCACCTTGGGGCCGGTTAACGTCTGTGCGGTTTAATTGCACGGGCCGTACCATCCCTGGGAACCGTATGATCCCGGGTATAAAACGGGAAATTACCGGTGTGGAAAATAAATGGAGGGGCGATTGCAGAGATTATTGCAACAGGCGTAAGTGCTTTTAAATGAAGGCAAAATCAACGAAACAGAAGAACTCTCATGTCGTGAAAAAGGGGCCGCACTTCCGGTTCCGGGCCTTACCCACAGGATCCTGGACCCTTCCCCCAGGCACCTGTACGGACCCTGGAAAAGCACCTGATTCCGAACGGGTGTTCGATTATCGAACAGTGCCTTTCAGCCTAATTTTCACCGCAGAGTACGCAGAGTGACGCAGGGGGAAAGGGCGGTTCCTGGTTCCTGGGGTCTAGGTTTTAATTCCAGATTCCAGAATAATAAATCTGTGTTACCCCGCGTCCCCGTGCTTGCCACGCCGCAGCCTAAGCGAAGAAAAATGGCGAAGGCGGGTCCCCGAGTCTGCTCTTCACTTCGTCTTCGCCTGCCACGCCAACTTGTCTCGCCAAAGCTCGAAGAGCGACGGCGGAAGCTCAAGGAGCGACGGCGGGTCTTACTCCTTCGTCTGTTCTTCCCTTCGTCTTTGTCTGGCTCTTCTTCCACTCTCTATTTTCCATTCTCTATTCTCTATCTTCCACTTTCCACTGCGCCCGATATTCGCTCCCCCCTGTACTTGGAACCCTTTCTGACCTTATAATGGGTAAACAGGGCCACGGACCACGGTGTTCGAGGCCGAGCGAGGGGACCCCCCGGGAGAGGACCTTGATACCGTCCGAGATGGAAAAAGAGAGATCCCCGCTGGCCAGCATCATCTACTTTCTGCGGGAGGGGATCTGGAGGATCCGGGAGCAGGAACTGTCCGGGATCCGTCTGATCGGCCTCAAGGTGGCCAGGATCGTGGTCCTGACCCTGCGCGGCTTCATGGAGGACCGGTGCCAGCTGAGGGCCGCCTCCCTGACCTTCTACTCTCTCCTGTCGGTGGTGCCCGTGGCGGCCCTGGCCTTCGGCATCGCCAAGGGTTTCGGTTTTCAGAAGACCCTGGAGAGCCTTCTCTACGAGAAGCTCCACTTTCACATCGACGTGGTCAACCAGGTGGTGGTGTTCGCCAATACCCTTCTGGACAAGACCCGCGGCGGCCTGATGGCGGGGATCGGGGTCCTGATCCTCCTTTGGGCCCTGCTCAAGGTCCTGACCAACATCGAGAACGCGTTCAACGACATCTGGGGGGTTATCGAGGGTCGGTCCATCGCCCGAAAGGTCACGGACTACCTGTCCCTGATGCTCATCCTCCCCGCGCTTTTCGTGGCCGCCAGCACATCCACCGTCCTTGTGGCCGGCCAGGTCAAGGTCCTGATGACCCGCATCGAGCTTCTCGGCCCGTTAAGCCCCGCCGTGCACACCGGCCTCCGGCTCCTGCCCCTGGTGGCCATCTGGGTCATGTTCGCCTTCGCCTACATCTTCATGCCCAACACCAAGGTCCAGTGGCGTTCGGGCCTGATAGCCGGCATCGCCGCCGGGACCGTCTATCACATCTTCCAGATCTTCTACCTTAAGCTTCAGATCGGGGTTGCCCGGTACAACGCCATCTACGGCAGTTTTGCCGCCCTTCCCCTGTTCCTCATCTGGCTCCAGGCCAGCTGGGTGATCGTCCTCAGCGGG
>JBFFDD010000225.1:0-4443 GCA_041559575.1 bacterium | reverse complement strand
TTAGTGATGACTCGTATTAAATGGAAAAAAATTAATTGAGGAAATATTTAGGCAGGCGACCACCCCCTTTGCCCCCTCATGATCTGGGAAATAGATCAAGACCCAATATATGGCTTGGCCAGTGGAAGGAAAGCTTTATGTAATGGAATCCCCAGTAGAGATCGCCCCCAGCGACATTGTATAAAATATATAAACAGTAGGCCAGCCTATTGTCAAGAAAGGGGGGGAGGGTAAAGGAAAGGCGGCCCGCGGGGTCATTGGTCTCCATTGGGGTCAGGCCGGGAAATTGTCAATTCCTGACATGCGGTAGGTGTATTGCTAAATTCCCGGCCTGACCCCTTTACTCCACTATGCCTGCTTCCACCTGCGCTCCAGGAGCTGCAGAGGACAAGCAGGGCAGGCGTCCTTATCCCTCGAGTTATTTGGACAACGCCATAAAAAACGCATCAAACTTTTCCAGTTCCCCCTCACTTTCCGACCAGCGTCTTACCTCGAGGAGGTCTATTTCCTGGTGCCGGGCGACGAGAAGGGCCTGTTCGAGGGACTGCCGGTCGTTCCAGTGATAGAAGGCGGAGAGCCTGTCCTTCACACAGTCCGTAGGGGAAATGAGCCGGAGCCGGCCGGTGGAGAACTCCATCACCACGATCTCCCCGATGGGCTCCTCCCCTACCGACAGGGGACCGGACGGGAATTCCAGGAAAAACTCTGTCTCAGGATGGACAAAGTGGCGATTCTCCTCGGAAAAGCCTATCTCGGCCAGGGTCCTCTTTAACTTTCTCCGGGTGACCGGCAGATCCTCAATAAAGTCCAGGTCCAGGGATTGGTACCGGTTGTCACTGTAGATCGAAACGCACGCGCCCCCCGTCAGGGTGACCCGTATGCCCCTGGCCTCGAGGTGGCTGCACACGAGGGCGCCAACCTCTCCCACCGACATGTCCTGTATATTTTTCAAAGGGGTTTATCCCTCCTGCGCGGCCTCCTGCGCGCCATGAGGAGATCCTCCCGCACGTCCTCCGGATAGTACGACAAGGCCTTCTCGAGCAGGGACCTCAGTTCAGGAAGGAACGGATACCGTGGATTGAAGGTAAAGAGGAGGGTCCGGCCGGCCTGGCGGCTGTAGAGGACGCCGCCTTCTTCCAGTTTCGCCAGTTGTTTCTGGATGCCCAGAAGGTCGGTCTGGTAAAACCGGGCCATCTCCCGGGCATACCCTTCATCCCGGGCGAGCAGATAGATGAGAACCCTCTCCCTGTTGACGGACCCGAACAGTGATTCAAGCATAGGACAAGCTCCTAAAACTATTAATATTAGTCTTATGACTACTTATATTGATCATATAACTATTTTAGTTAGTCTAAATAGGGGAAAACGGGACATCGGTCAAGGGAAATTTTAGCCTGTCTAAGGATAAACGGGTTTCGGGTCAGAGATGATCACGATACGATCCCAGCAGCCAACTGTCCCGATGTCAGGAGGCAAGCTTGCCCACCATAGCTCTAAGGAGCGACTTGTCCTCCGTAGCTTTACGCGAAGGAGGAAGGTGGGGGCTCGACCCCAGGACTTATTCCCCTATGGAATGTAGAGGAATCAAGGGAGGATAGTTTCAGGTGTCACGTTTCAAGTTTCATGTTTGAAGGAGCTTGATTCAAGATTTAAAATTTCAAATTCAAAAGGAAAGCATAAAAGTGCAATAGTGCACCCGCTCGTTTGCCGGGGTGGTGGTGCATTAGGCTGCTGCACGATTGTCCCCTGAAAATATCTGATCCCATCACCCCGTTACCCCGACACTCCGATACCTGCTTCGCCCCCTCGCCCCGTCGCCCCGTCGTCCTGTCGGGGAAATTCTCTTTCCACTGATTTCCCCCAAATCCCGGGCTCACCCCTTTGCTCCCTGCAATATAATCCTTGCTAAAACCTCGCCATCAGCGTATAGATAGTCGTGCCGGAGGATTTGCCCCGGCGTAATTCAGTTTTTGTAGTACGGAAAAGCTTAATGGATAACAATGAATGGTCCTGGGCTTAACGTTCAGGGCCTTTTTTGATGAACCCGACAGGCTGTTCCGAAAGGCTACAAAAGAAAAAGGAGAAGTAAACTGGTAGAAGGAACAGTAAAGTGGTTCAACGATGCGAAAGGTTTCGGTTTCATCGAGCAGTCTGACGGCCCGGATGTGTTTGTGCACTTTTCGGCCATCGGCGGTGATGGATTCAAGACCCTCAATGAGGGTCAGAGGGTCAGTTTCGAGGTCACCGATGGTCCCAAGGGGCCACAGGCCAGCAACGTCGTAAGCCTGTAAAAGTTCCAGAAAAGAATTGAAAAAGGCTCCATGGTAGATACCATGGAGCCTTTTTCGTCCTTTGAGGGGAAGAGCAGAGAGTTGACCTGTCCCTTTCACGCAATCGGTGTCAGGGCACTTGAGACAGAAAGGAAAGGATCTCGGGGTCGTAGCTATCTGGGGGTCGTAGCTTGTATTTTAACCGATGTTGAAATACAAGCTACGACCCCAGGAAGTTTCCAGGGCGCGGGGAGCGCGATGGAATATCGCGTTCCTTTTCAGGTGAACTCCACCGCAGCCACATCGTCGAAGGGGTTGGTCCTCATGGCGAAAGAAAAGAGATAGGGGTACCTCTTTTTCAGATGTTCCATGTACAGAACCCACTCCCTCACCAGGATGGCATAGGCCCGGTTGACGTCACCGTTCAGGTGGGCCAGGTCGTTTTCATTGAGCTTCTCGAGATCCGTCCTGGCACTGAGTTCTTCCACCACGTGGGTAAGGGCCCACAGTAGCTCGGTGAAGTTTTCATGTTCCAGAAGGTTGGGGTTTTCCAGGAGCCGGACGAGGGACTCTTTCCTTTCGGCCAGGAAGGCCTTCAATGCCTCCAGGTCATGAGGTTGGCAGACGACCCGGAACCTCACACCAGACAGCGTCCTGAGGGCCTGGTCGAATCTTTCCTCCTTCCATTCCCGAATATCAGATAAAAGGTTTTCCATCTCCTCCTCATCCGGAGTCTCGATGCCTGACAGAAATCGCAAAAGCTCCGATCCGATCTCGGTGAAGAACACACCGATGACCATGTTGATCTTTTCCAGCCGGGACCTTTTTTCTTTCCGCTCCAGGAGCTTGTGTATGATGATGGTCACCAGCAGGACTTCAAGCGGCACAAAGGCTATGTCACCGATCATGTAGATAAAGATGTGGTGAACATCATGGAAGATAAGGAAGTGGACAATATAAACAACCGTTGAAGCGGTAACAAGAGAGAAGGAAAGTATCAGAAACCAGCGGGTCCCTCTCATGGTATGCTCCTTTCCAGCTTGGATTGCATCAGCGCGGTCCGCCGGGAACGGCGAAAGCAGTATATGGGGCGTGGAACCCCTGCCACCGGGGCGATCCTACCAGAAATGGGATCGCCTATCCATAGATCGAGTAAATAGTATTAGGGAAAGGGGCTCCGGTGTTGAATTTTGGCATTCACAATCGATCAAGTAAGAAATCGTTCAATTCCCGCTCCGACCCCAAAAAGTCGCAATGGTAAAATATAAGCTAAGACCCCCGGATTTCCCGGGGCAAGACGGAAGGCTGGTGGAAAAGATAGAAACCGTAAACCCCAAGATGCGACTCCAGGGGGGTCACACGGCTTGTTTCGGAGTTAATAAAAGATGACATCGAAAACTGGCGATCCAGACACAAGCCAGGCCCCAGGCCCTCGCCTGTGGTTTGCTGTGATCCTCACGTATCTCTTCATCCCGCTGATTCTCCTGGTCTGCGGAGGAGATTTCAGCTGGTGGCAGGCCTGGGTCTTTTCCGTGCTCATATTTCTTGCCGGTGTCGGTGGGCGTTTCCTGGCTGAAAAGCGGCATCCGGGAATTCTGGTGGAACGGGCCAGCACGGAAAAGGCCCGGAATGCGAAACCATGGGATAAAATTCTTGCCCCGCTGATGGCGATAAGTTTCTCGTTCCCCCTTGTTATCGTCGCTGGACTCGATCACCGCAATGGGTGGACACCCTTGTTCCCGGCATGGCTTAACATTCTCGGTGTCGTTCTCATCGCGCTCGGGTACGCATTCGCCGCATGGGCTTTAATAGAGAACCGCTTTTTCTCCAGTACGGTGCGTATCCAGACGGATCGAGGACATTCGGTGTGTAATAGCGGCCCTTACCGGATCGTACGGCACCCGGGCTATGCCGGGAACCTTCTGGCAATTGCAGGCATGATAATGGCCTTGAACTCCATGTGGACCCTTATCCCTGCAGCGGCGGCGTTGGTCATAGCTGTGATCAGAACCACACTTGAAGACAAAACCCTTCATGAGGAGCTGCCGGGGTATCGAGATTATGCAAGGCGTGTACGCTATCGCTTATTTCCTGGAATCTACTGAGAGTATCCAATCCGCTGCTGAAAGGGAGATGTCGAATTAATAAGATCGGGGGCCGCACCTTGCTACTC
>JBFFDD010000224.1:0-4498 GCA_041559575.1 bacterium | reverse complement strand
GCGGCCAACGATGTCCGGGACCGGGTGTCGCGGGTGCGGGGCCGCCTTCCGTCGGACATCAGCGAACCGGTCATCAGCAAGGTCGAGGCCGACGCCCAGCCCACCATCTTCCTGGCCTTCTCCTCGGCCAGCCACACCGCCCTGGAGATCACCGATTACGCCGAACGGTTCGTCAAGGACCGCCTGCAGAATATCCCCGGGGTGGCCAACGTCCGGGTCTTCGGCGAGCGGCGTTTCGCCATGCGCATCTGGCTGGACCGGATGCGGCTGGCGGCCTTCCAGCTGACCCCCCAGGATGTGGAGAACGCCCTGCGGCAGCAGAACGTGGAGATCCCGTCGGGGCGTATCGAGTCCGCGGACCGGGAATTCACCGTCCTGTCCGAGACGGACATGAGAACCGTTGAGGAGTTCGACCAGTTGATCCTGCGGGACGTCGGCGGCTACCTGGTCCGGCTCAAGGACGTCGGCCGGGCCGAGATCGGCGCCGAGAGCGAGCGGACCGTGGTCCGGTTCAACGGCAAGCCGGCTGTGGCCCTCGGCGTTGTCCGCCAGGCCACCGCCAACCCCCTGGATGTCTCGGAGGCGGTCCGCAACAGCCTGCCGGTCATCGAGGCATCCCTGCCCGAGGGGATGGAAGTCGCTATCGCTTACGACAGCTCCATCTTCATTGAGCACTCGATCCGAAACGTCTTTCACGCCGTGGGCGAGGCGGTGGTCCTGGTCATCATGGTCATCTTCCTGTTCCTGCGCTCGGTTCGTTCGACCCTGATCCCCCTGGTGACCATCCCCGTGTCCCTGGTGGGAGCCTTCGGCCTCATGTACGCGTTCGGCTTCACCATCAACACCCTCACCCTGCTGGCGATGGTGCTGGCCATCGGGCTGGTGGTGGATGACTCCATCGTGGTCCTGGAGAACATCTTCCGCCACGTGGAGGAGGGCATGGAACCGGTTCGGGCGGCCTTTCTGGGCAGCCGGGAGATCGCCTTCGCGGTCATCGCCATGACCCTGACCCTGGCGGCGGTCTACGCCCCCATCGGCTTCATGCAGGGCCGGACCGGACGCCTGTTCACCGAGTTCGCCCTCACCCTGGCCGGGGCGGTTCTGGTGTCGGGATTCGTGGCCCTGACCCTGTCGCCGATGATGAGCTCGAAGCTGCTGCGTCACCGGGACCGGCACATGGCCGTCTACAACATCATCGAGTCGGGGATCGTGGCCGTGACCAAAGGCTACCGGGACCTGCTCCGCTGGTCCCTCAGGGCCAGTGTCGTGGTGGTCCTGTTGGGAATGCTGGTCGCCGGGGCCGCCTACTTCCTGTTCGGGGCACTCAAATCCGAGCTGGCCCCCATCGAGGACCGGGGGGTCATCCTGAGCATCGGCATCGGCCCCGAAGGGTCCACGGTGGCCTACACCGACCGCTACGCCCGCATGATGGAGGAGATCTTCGCCGGCACGCCGGAGATCGAGCGCTACTTCGTGGTCTCCGGCTACCCCACGGTGTCGCAGATCATTTCCTTTTCCAGCCTGCGGGACTGGGGTGAACGCGACCGCAAGCAGCAGGAGGTCGCCCGCGGCCTGCAGCCCAAGCTCTTCGGGGGCATCCCGGGCATCATGGCCTTCCCCATCAACCCACCGTCCCTCGGCCAGCGGTCCATCGCCCAGCCGGTCCAGATGGTGATCCTGACCTCGGCCCCCTACGACGAGCTGCGCAGGCTTGCCGACCGGATCCTCGACGAGGCCCGGCAGTGGCCGGGGTTCATCAACCTGGACACGGACCTGAAACTCAACAAACCCCAGCTGTCGGTCAAGGTGGACCGGGACAAGGTGGTGGACGTCGGTCTCGAGGTAGCCACCGTTGGACGCACCCTGGAGACCATGCTCGGGGGCCGGCAGGTGACCCGGTTCAAGCGGGGCGGCAAACAGTACGACGTCATCGTCCAGGTGGAGAAGGAGGATCGGACGACACCGTCGGATCTGTCGGCCCTCTTCGTCCGGGGCAGGGACGGGGGGATGGTCCAGTTGTCGAACCTGGTGACCGTTGACGAGACGGTGGCCCCCAAGGAGCTCAACCACTTCAACCAGCTGCGCTCGGCCAAGATCACCGCCAGCCTGGCGCCGGGCTACTCCCTCGGCGAGGCACTGGACGAGCTGGAGGCTGTTGCCGGCCGCGTCCTGCCGGCGGACGCGGTGATCGACTACGACGGGCCCTCCAGGGAGTTCAGGGAGAGCGGCGCCAGCATGTACGTGACCTTCCTGCTTGCCCTGGGCTTTATCTACCTGGTCCTGGCGGCCCAGTTCGAGAGCTTCATCGACCCGTTCATCATCATGCTGTCCGTCCCCCTGAGCGTCACCGGAGCCCTGGGAGCCCTCTTCCTGACCGGCCACACCCTGAACATATACAGCCAGATCGGCCTGGTGACCCTGGTCGGCCTGATCACCAAGCACGGCATACTGATCGTCGAATTCGCCAACCAGCTTCGGGAGAGCGGCATGGCCAAGCTCGAGGCGGTGGTGGAGTCGGCCACCCTGCGCCTGCGGCCGATCCTGATGACCACCGGCGCCATGGTGCTTGGCGCCTTGCCGCTGGCCCTGGCCACCGGGGCCGGGGCCGAGAGCCGCCAGGCTATCGGCTGGGTGGTGGTCGGCGGCATGTCCCTGGGCACCATCCTGACCCTGTTCGTGGTGCCCACGGCATACCTGCTCATCGCCCGTCAGCGGCGGCGGATAACCGAGGAGGACCAGACCCTTGCCCCATCGGAAACGGACAGGACCTGACCGGGTTTCCGGAACGGTCGGCGCCCCCGGGTTCCGGCCCGTCAGGAGCGCGGCTGGCCTGATCCTGACGCTGATCCTGGCCGCCTGCACCGCCGGACCGGAATACCGCCGTCCAGAGGTTGCCGTCCCCGCCTCCTTTCGGGAGGGTGCCCCCTGGAAGCCGGCCGAGCCGGCCGACCATCTCCTCAAGGGCCGATGGTGGGAAGTCTTTGCCGACGGTCAGCTGGACGAACTGATGGAAAGGGTTGCCGCCGCCAACCAGGACCTCAAGGCCTCTCTGGCCAGGGTGGACCAGGCCCGGGCGGCGGTTCGGGTGAGCGGGGCCGGGAGATACCCCGAGGTGGACCTCGATCCCTCGGTGGAACGGAAACGGACGGCGGACGCCCTGGCGTCCGGGGGCAGCGGCGAGACCTCCACCACCCTCCGTATGCCCCTGAACCTTGCCTACGAAGTCGACCTGTGGGGCCGGGTCCGCCGGTCGGTGCAGGCAGCCGGGTCGGATTACCAGGCCAGCAGGGCCGATTACGGGAACCTTATGCTCACCCTCCAGGCCGAGGCGGCGAGAAACTACTTCGCCCTGCGGGCCCTGGACGCCGAGATCGATATCCTTGGGCAGACCCTCGAACTGCGCGGCAGGAACCTGGATCTGGTCCGAAGCCTGTTCGAGAACGGGCAGGTTGGCAGGCTTGATCTGGCCCGGGCCGAAACGGAGCTGGCCAACGCCAGGGCCGATGCGTCGGCCCTGGAGAGGCTGCGGGCCTCCCGGCAGAACACCCTGGCCGTCCTTGCCGGAGAACCGGCCCCGGGTTTTCAGATCTCCGGCCGACCCCTCGACCCGGAAACGCCGCTGCCCGACGTCACACCGGGCCTCCCGTCGACCCTTCTGGAGAGGCGCCCGGACATCGCCGCCGCCGAGCGGCGCCTGATGGCCGACAACGCCCGCATCGGGGTGGCCGAGGCGGCCTTTTTCCCTTCCATCAGCCTGACGGGCAGCGCCGGCTATTCCAGCGATCAGCTGTCGTCCCTCTTCCAGTGGGGCAACCGCACCTGGGCCCTGGGGCCCTTCGTGTCGCTGCCCATTCTCGACGGAGGACGCAACCGGGCTGCGCGGGACCTCGCCGAAGCCAGGTGGACCGAGTCCGTGGCCAATTACCGACAGGCGGTCCTTGCGGCCTTCGCCGAGGTGGAGGGCTCCCTGTCCGACCTCCGAACGCTTCAGACCCAGGCGCGGGCCCAGCGCCAGGCACTGGCCTCCGCCCGCCGGGCCGCCGATCTGACCAACAAGCGCTACCGCGCCGGCCTGGTCAGCTACCTCGACGTGGTGATCAGCGAACGTACGGTCCTGGCCAACGAACTGCTGGCCGTCCGGGTCCTGGGGCAGCGGCTTCAGGCCACCGTCACCCTGATCAAGGCCCTGGGCGGGGGATGGGAGGAGGAGCGCCCGTTGGGTGCGGCAGAAAGGGGAAAGAAGTCCTGAGTGCTAAGGGCTAAGAACTGAGGACTGAAACAGACAAGTATTCAGGATTCAGGATTCAGTAGGAAGGCCGTGATTTGGAAACGGGAGTTTCCAGTTTCCGGTTTACAGTTTCCAGTTTGCAGTTCGGGTCCTCGCCCTGCCTCCGCCCCGCGTCCCCCCGTCTGCTTATCCCTTCGTCTTTGTCCGGCTCTCCTTCCACTCTCTATTTTCTACTCTCTATTTTCCATTCTCTATTTTCTATTTTCCATT
>JBFFDD010000223.1:0-4516 GCA_041559575.1 bacterium | reverse complement strand
TGAATTTTCCAACAAACTCATTAAATTGCTATTGAGCTATTGACAATTCATTACATAATTGTTATCTAACCCATGACGGTTTTCGGCCGGGAAGGACTATACGCCCCCCGGCCTTATTTTAGGAGGATTCCCGAATCTAATGCGACTCAAGTGCGATCTTCACCTTCACACCAAGGAGGATCCCAGGCATCAACTCCAGTACGATGCCAGACAGTTAATCGATACCGCAGCTGGTTACGGTTATGACGTCCTCTCCATCACCAATCACAACACAGTTACCTACAGCAAGTCTCTTTCCGAATACGCCGCTGAACGGGGGATTCTTCTCATAGCTGGTGTCGAAGCGACGGTTATGGGCAAACACGTCCTTCTCTATGGTGTCGATGGCCTCGATGAGAAATGGGACCGGCTGACCTTTTTTGACCTGAAAAGACTCCGCTCCAAAGGGGTCTTCGTGGTTGCGCCCCATCCCTTTTATCCGAACTACAACTGCCTGGGAAATCTTCTCAACCGATTCTCCCATCTCTTCGACGCTGTGGAATATTCCCACCTCTACACGCGCAAGGTCAATTTCAACCGCAAAGCGCAGGATTTCGCATCGGAGACGGATCTGCCTATTCTCGGACTCTCGGACGCCCATTCCCTCAAGCAGCTCGATTACACGTACACCATGATCGATTCGGAGCCGGAGATGGGGAGTCTTTTCGAAGCCATCCGGGAAGGCAGGGCCACCATCGTGACCAAGCCGGCGAAACTCACCACCAGCGGTGCGGTTGGGGTCCAACTTTTTGCTACCTTCCTGATGCTGCAGTTCTTTAGCTGAGCCTGAGCCCAAAGTCCAAAACCAAAAGATAGCCCACTCACTCGAGTGGGCTTTTTCTTAACCACGAAGATCACTGAGAACACGGAAAGGGAATCCAGGTTTAAGACCCCCGGGTCCACTTTCCAGGTACCAATCAGAGATTCTAATTTCTGGGATTTTCAACTCTAACCCTGATCTCCCTCTGTGTCCTCTGTGGTTAAAGCTTCTACCGCTTTCGGTTGAGCAATAGGTCCTTTTTCCCTATAATCCTTCCAATGTTTGAAGAGTATCAATCCATAGTTGAAAGTTTCCTGTCCAGGCATTCGGTGCCGTCGCCGTGGGGTCTTGATCTGATGCCTTCGATAGCGGTCACCGCGGCCGGTCTCTCCATCCTTTTCTTCATCGTGTTCCTGTTCAGGAACAGGCCCTCTACGGCAACCGCTGAACGTCCTGCCAGGGTATTAGCCAAAAAGGCCAGAAAGGTGGAGAAAAAGGGGAACTTCCTTGAGGCGGGTGAACTCTATGCGGGGGCCCGGATGTTCAAAGAGGCGGCTCAGGCCTACGTCAAGGTGGGTGAATTCCAGAAGGCGGCCGATTCGTGTTTGGAGTTTCACGATTACCGGAACGCAGCCGAATGTTTCTACCGTCTGGAGAGCATGGATAGAGCGGCGGAGCTGTTCCTTAAGGCCAAGGACTATATTCGAGCCGCCGAGACCTATGCCGGCATAGGCATGTCACACGAGGCCGCACCGCTTTTCGCGAAGGGTGGACAGCCCCAGCAGGCGGCCGCCGCCTACGCGGAGATCGGATTTTTCCGGAAGGCCGGGGAACTCATGGCTGAGTCGGGGGATCATTCCAATGCGGCATCCTACCTCATGAGGGCTCTGCAGGAAAAGATCAGCCTGAGAGACCCATCCCTTGAGGCCATCGATGACCGGGTTACCAGGAATCTCTCGGCCCTGGCTTCCTCGAGTTTCATCCAGAGTGGACAGAGGGAGCGGGCCGCCCAGGTCCTGGAGACTGGAGGGCATTACCGTCAATCGGCAGCTCTCTATGAGGAGCTGGGACAGAAGAAAAAGGCCTCGGAACTCTATATGTTGGCTAAGGATACCGAATCCGCCGCCCGCATCCTTGAGTCTTCGGATTCACCGGAGGAAGGTGGTCTGGACATCGCCGAGGCCCTTTACAAGGAGGGGAAGAATACAGAGGCGGCGGTACTGTTTGAAAGGTTGGGGGAGTGGCAGAGGGCCGCCGCCATCCACAGTGAATCTGATGATGTGGAGAAGGCAGTTGAGGCCTACAAAAAAGCCGGGGATAGCCGATCCGCGGCCGCCCTTCTTCAGAAGAAGGACCGGCCCATGGATGCCGCTGAGCTCCTTCTGGCCAGCGGACAGGCCGAGGAGGCTGCCGAGATCTTCCGGAAAATAGGGGAAACGGAGCAGGAGGCTGAGGCGCTTCTCAAGGCGGGCGCTTATATGCAGGCCGCCCGTTCCCTTATGCGGCTGGGTAAGGACAAGGAGGCGACAGAGGCCCTCCAGAGGATCGAAAAAAACAGCGCCGATTTCAAGGAAGCCAATCGTCTTCTGGGTGATCTTTTCTACGGACAGAAGATGTGGCCTCTGGCGATCAGCAGCTATCAGAATGCTCTTAGCGACGAGAATGTCAGAAGGGATAACCTGGATTCCTTCTATCGCTTCGCCACCTCCTTGAAGGAGGATGGACAACTTCAGGGGGCGGTCTCCAATCTGGAGAAGATCCTTCTGGTCGATTATCACTACCGGGATGTCAAGGATCAGCTTTCTTCCCTCAAAGCTTTACTGGGCGCCTCAACGCCTGAAAGGGCCGCTTCCCATCAGCCCTTTGTTCCCGGTCAGGTGTCTCCTGACACGACCATGCCTGCCCGGACACAGCAGGCCGGCAAGTCCGGCCGTTATGAGATTATCGAGGAGGTCGGCCGGGGGGGTATGGGGGTTGTTTACAGGGCCAAGGATACCCTCCTGGACCGGACTGTGGCCTACAAAGCCCTGCCGCCCCAGGTGCAGCGCAACCAGAGGGTCCTGGACCTGTTCATGAGGGAAGCCAAATCCGCAGCGAAGCTCTCCCACCCCAACATAGTGACCATTTACGACGCGGATGAGGACCGGGGAGAATATTTCATCATCATGGAGTACATCGAGGGGAACTCTCTTAAGGAACTCGTCGAGGATCAGGGGAGATTTGAGATGAAGCCGGCGCTCGTCCTCATCGGCCAGGTGATGAGGGCGCTGTCATATGCCCACAGCAGGGGTATCGTTCACCGGGACATCAAGCCGGCCAACCTTTTGTGGTCCAAGGATGAAAAGCTGGTCAAGATCACCGATTTCGGCCTGGCCAGGGCCATCGAAGAGGGGAGAAAGACGCACACCCAGATGGCCGGGACCCCCTATTATATGGCCCCTGAGCAGATCCTCGGCGGGAAGGTGGACAACCGGGCGGATCTCTATTCGGTGGGGGTCACCCTTTATGAATTTCTCACCGGGACGGTACCATTTAAGGACGGCGACGTGATGTATCACCACGTACACAGCGCCCCTGTATCCCCACAAAAGCATAATCCGGATATCCCTGAAAACCTGTCTCAATTTATCCTTCGGTGTCTGGAGAAGAACGTGGACAAGAGGTTTGCCAGCGTGGATGCCGCCCTTGAGGAGATGAAGGGGATCCTTAAGAACGGTGTCTAGGGTCTTGTTTCTAGTTTGAAGTTTGAGGTTCGACGTTTGAAGTTGGGAGTAAGGAGCTTCTAATAACCGGGCCGGGACAGAGAGGAATAGCCCTTGGCAGTTCATTGTGATTTTTTAATACCTGAGCTCATAATATGCGAATGTATCCCAGGTAGCCGCATTCCCATCAGGCTTTAAACCTCAAACTTCAAACGTCGAACCTCAAACTTTTACCCAAAGATAGCTCAGTTGAGCGACGGATGGCGTGTCCCGTCGAGTTTCGCGTCCTGGAGGTCCGTTCCCACGATATCGGCTCCAGAGAGGTCGGCACGCGACAGGTTGGTCCCCACGACAATGGATCTTGTTATATCGGCATTCTGAAGGTTGGCTCCGGACAGGTCCGACCCGATCAGGCTGCATCCTGTCATCTTCGCGCCGCTGAGATTCGCCCCCTCAGCGGTGCATTTCTTGAATTTTACCTCTTTCAGGATTGAACCGATAAAGGAACTCCGGTTCATGTTCGCACCCTCCGCCGTCGAGTAGGTCAGCCGGGCGTAGTTGAAGTCGCATTCGGAGAGGTCGCAACCGTTAAGAACGGCCTGCGACATTTCTGCGCCTCTGAAAAGGGCTTTCTTGAGGGCTGCTTCTGATAGATCGGCTCCGGTGAGGTTTGCCAGGGAGAAATCGGCACTGGATGCCCTGGCACCCCTGAGGTCCGATTTCAAAAGATTGGCTTCGAAAAACCCGGTGGAGAACAGAGCGGAACTTCTCATATTCGCTCTTGTCATGCTGGCGCCCTTGAGATCCGCTCCGGAGAACTCGCTTTTTTCCAGGTTGCTGTTGGTGAGATTGGCTCCCACCAGGGAAGCTCCCCTGAAATTGGCGCCGTCAAGCCGGGATTCCTCAAGGTCAGCGCCGTCAAGAGTGGCCCCAGGCGCCTGCAGAGCGCTTCCGAGACACCTTTTAAGGGAAACCCCGGACAGGTTGGCCGAGGACAGGTCACAGTCGCTGATCT
>JBFFDD010000222.1:0-4564 GCA_041559575.1 bacterium | reverse complement strand
CAGTTTCCAGTTGGATAACCGCCGTGATTTGTGATTCGTGATTCGTGATTCGAAAAACTCGTTCCTAGTTTATAGACATACCATTCCCCTATACTCAGATACCTGCTTTTACTTCTCCGCGTCCCCGTGTCCCCCCGTCCCCGCGTCCAAATATCCCCATCGCCCTCTCCCCGTGTCACCGTGTCCCCGCGTCACCGTGTCCGCCTCCCTCACCCACCCGAAGGACCTGCTCCCACAGGCTGTCCTCGGACCGGTAGAAGGTCGCGGGGAGGTGGCCCGCCTCCTTCAGGACCCGAGAGGCTCCCTCCATGTCCTTCCACTGAATGCGGATCGCCAGACCGCAGTCGCTGCTGATCCTCCTCGGTTTGAGAATGGTCCGGTGGGAGATCCCCGCACCCTTGAGGGTCTTCTCGGCCTGAAGCGTCAGATGGGTGGTTGGCAATACCACCACCAGGTCGTCCGTTTTCATCCCGACCGGACCCCCGCGATCCCTCTCACACCTTCCACCAGGGCCCTGATATCGGACTCGGTATTGAAGATCCCGGGGCTCACCCGTATGGTCCCCTCCGGATAGGTTCCGATGGTCCGGTGGGAATGGGGCGAACAGTGAAGTCCGACACGGGTGACGATACCCTTGACCCCTTCGAGGTAGGTCCCCACCTCGGCCGGATCCATCCCCTCCAGGGTAAAGGACAGGACGGCCACCTGCGAACCGGATCGGCACGGCCCGAACAGCCGCACGCCTTCTATCCCGGTGAGTTCCTCCATGAGAATGTCCATGAGCCGATTCTCGTGGTCCCTGATGGCCTCCAGTCCCTTTGCGGCGATGAATCGGACCGCCTCCCCCAGAGCGACGATGCCGGGGATGTTGGGGGTCCCGCTCTCGTATCGGTCCGGCAGGGTATCGGGCTGTCTGGCCAGGGTGGACTGGCTCCCCGTTCCACCCTCAATGAGGGGATCCAGGTCGATCCCGTCACCGATGTACAGGAATCCGGTTCCCTGGGGCCCGTAGAGGGATTTGTGGCCCGGCGCGGCCAGGAGATCGAAGCCCGACCGGCCGACATTGATGGGCAGGACACCCACCGACTGGGCTGCATCCACCAGCACCAGGGGCCTTGCCTCACCAAATCCGGCCACGGCCGAGCAGATCTCCTCCACGGGCTGGATGGTACCGGTGACGTTGGAGGCGTGGGTCAGAACGATCAGACGGGTCCGGTCATCGACCTGGCCCAGGACCCGGGACGCCGGCATCTCCCCGTTGTCGTCCGCGGTCACCCGTACAACCTCTACCCCGCTCTTGTCCTCCAATCTGGCGAGGGGACGGGCCACGGAATTGTGATCCATGGAGGTGGTTATGACTCGTTCTCCGGCCTGGATCAGCCCTCCAATGGCCAGGTTCAGGGCTGCCGTTGCGTTCAGGGTAAAGATAACCCGGGAACTGTCCGGAGCGCCGATGAACCGGGCCACCTCTTCACGGGCCTCGAAGATGGCCCTCTCGCACTCAAGGGAGGCGGAACCGGCCCTGCCGGGCGTTGCCAGAAGCTCCGTCACGGCCCAGAGATATCTGTCCACCACCTGCCGGGGCTTGGGCCAGCTGGTGGCGGCGTTGTTCAGGTAGATGACGTCACGGCTCACAGGTCATCCTCCACACCATACCGCTCGCAGAGCGGATCGGGGGCTTTGAAATGGCCTTTCAGGTGATAGACGATCCCTCTGCACCCCCCGCGGCATGAGGCGAGGTCCGCACAGGATGAGCAGACCGAAGGCAGGGAGGATACGTCCCGCCGAATTCTCTGCCGGATGGGCTTATCCCAGATCGTCATCAGGCTCTCCTGTCTCAGATCACCCAGTTTAACCCTCAATGAATCACAGGGATAGACCTCTCCGTCTCCATCCACCAGGGACAGAGCGTTGGCGGCTTCGCAGCCGGCTGGTTCAATGGTGCCCAGTCCCATTATCTGGGAGAGTATGAAATCGTGGATCCTGAGCCTGTCCTCTCCCAATTCTGAAGCCAGTTTCCTCAGTTGGGCCGGATCGAGGGATGAAAGCTCCTCCGGGTCGGGCACCATGCCCCCGTCCCGCGCCGTGATACCATCCACCGGCCTGTTTGGCAAGGTGACACCGAACCCCGTCTTCAGGGCGATCTGCAGGATGAGGGGCAGGTCTCCCAGCTGCCCTCTGGCCGGCAGCCATCGAAAGGCGCCCATACCGGGGGCCGGGCGATCCCTGAAACGGACGGCGGCGTCTCTGGCCTCTTCCGGTCCGGTGACCGGGAACTCCCAGCGGACCACCCCGTCCCCCGACAGGGTGCCCCTGGTCCCGCTCCATCCGCGCAGCACGACAACGAAGGAAGTGCTGGGCCACGGCAGACCCAGATTCCTCAGCTCATCCGGAGAATTGACCTCCAGGATCACCGACAGGGGATGACACTCCTTCACCCTGTCGAGGATCGGCTCCGGATCGTGTCCGAGCAGGCGCCAGTGAACGCGCCACGGCTGATCGAAGGTCAGCTCACTCATCCTGGGTGTCCTCCCTGACCCAGCAGTGGGGATCGGGTTCATCGAAGGTACCTGTCAGGGCAAAAACCCTCGCCGGGCATCCGCCGAGGCAGGTCTCATAACTGGGACATCCCCCGCACTTCCCCTGAGGGTTTCTTTGTCGAAGGGATTTCAGGACAGGGGACCGGAACCAGACATCGTCGAAGTCATCATCGAGGATGTTTCCGATGACCACCGGTATGAAACCACATGGTGTCAGGTCCCCGTTTGGTTTCAGATGGAGGCTGAGCTTTCCGCACGTGCTGCCGGGCACGGCTGTCTCGGGGCTGAACCCTGGAAGAGCAGCCATTATCGGATCGTCGAAGGAGATGGTGAGGTCCGTGACGGACCGTTGAACCTCCAGGGCCCTGGCGTAGAACCGGCCCCATTCCTCGGCACCCAGATCCAGTTCGTCCCTGTGGACCAGCCCCATCCCGGTGCACTTGTAGTTGTGCAGGTACAGTGTCCTGGCGCCGTGATCCCGGCACAGGTCGATCATGCCCTCCCAGTCGTGGACGTTCTGGCGGTTGATCACACAGGAGACACTGGTCATACCGCCGGCGGATGCCAGATGGCCCAGGGCACCCAGTGCCCGTTGGAAACTGCCGGGTCGGTTGCGAAACCGGTCGTGGACATCCCCGTGGGGGCTGTCGATGCTGACCCCGACGCTGAAAAACCCGGACCCGACGATCCGGGCGGCCTCCTCTTTTCCCAGCAGGTATCCGTTGCTGTTCATGGTGACCTTCAGGCCGGCCTCCGACGCATAGGCAGCGACGTCGAAAAGATCGGGATACACGAGGGGCTCCCCGCCTCCGAAGTTCACGAACACGACACCCTTGGCCGCCAGCAGATCAATGATCCGAAGGACCTCCTTCCGGTCGAGACCCTCATCGACCAGGTCCCGGCTGTAGCAGTGGCTGCAGGTGAAGTTGCACCTGAAGGAGAGGGACCAGTTGACGGTCAGCGGGGCCGACAGGATCGCATCATCGCTTTTCATGGATCAGTCCCCTGCCGATCATATCATCGAGAAAAGCCTCCAGGTCCTGTTTCAGGGTCCCTTCGTCCACCTCGAAGACATCGAGGAGCTCCCGGAGAATCTGCCCGCGGTCCCGGGTGCCGTCGCACAGCTTCCAGATCTCCGCGCCGAGGAGGTTCAGCTGGTGCATAACACCGCCGGACAGGAGGGTCACCGTCCCCAGGTCCGTCATGTCCCCGTCCTCGGACGTCCTTTCGGGATCGGCCAGGACCTCCATGGCCTTCTCCTCCCTGTGTGCCTCCACCCGCCAGTGGACGTCTGGGTTTCGTTTTAGGATAGCCACTGTTTAACCTCCAATATAGAAGTTTCCAGTTTACAGTTTGCAGTTTCCAGTTGAAGAGCCGTGATCCGTGATTCGTTATTCGTGATTCGAAAAGAAAGTTCCCAGTTTACAGTTTCCAGTTTCCAGTTGAAGAGCCGTGATCCGTGATTCGTAATTCGTGATTGGATAGCGAATCCAAAGTCCAAAATCCAAAGTCCAAAGTGAAGAGCTGTGAGCTGGTGCTCTCGAATTTACGACTTATCGACAAACCGGTTCAACGAAGAACCGGCGCATTCGCATTGTCGGAAGTTCGTAACCTCGCCCCGTCGCCTGGTCTCCACTTCGTCTTGCTCCTTCGTCTGTTCTTCGCCCCCTCGCCCCGTCGCCTGGTCTCCACTTCGTCTTGCTCCTTCGTCTGTTCTTCGCCCCCTCGCCCCCTCGCCCCCTCGGGTCCTCGGGTCCTCGCGTCCCCCCGTCCCCGCGTCCGCATCCTACTTCCTCCGATACATCCTGGCCATCACCAGACAGAAGATAAGACCCAGCAGGACGGCGGTCTTGCCGGCCGGCGTCGGGCCGGCCGAGGTGCTGGCGATCCCCCACTGATGGACCAATCCCCCGCCGACGATCATGCCGAGGACCACCACCGCGGCGTCAATAAGCCCCTCCCCGGCGAGGACCAGCTGTCTGAAGGGGCAGCCCCCGGCCAGGACCGATGCGAAACCGACCAAT
>JBFFDD010000221.1:0-4585 GCA_041559575.1 bacterium | reverse complement strand
GCCAGCTCTAGGAAGGTAGCTATTGCAACAGCAATTACTAAAACTCCTGTTGCATCATCCAACAACCGAATCCAAGTAGGATACCCTGAATCACTCATAGAAAATATCACTCATTCATGGAGAATTATCTCTTTTGGTTAATAATGCACTTTAAATATTTTTCCCGTCGCGGCGGCCCTGTCTTCACTGGGCACCTTTGGGACTGATCGGCACCGTTACACGCACGGTCTGGCGGCCCTCAATCCTGAGGGTGTCCTCGGCCAGGATAAGGCCTACTTCCCCTTCCACGTTCCTCTCGGCGCCCTCTACGGACACCGGTGCGGTGCGGACCGACTCGATGGCACCGATCACCGACCTGGGGCCTCTGATCACAACTGCCGCCGGCTGGACATCAGCTTTCTCCGCCACGAATCCCTTCGCCGGCGCCCCCTGGATCTGAACTCTGACCGGCATCCGCCGTTTGATGACCTGCTCCAGTTCCACGGAAACCGAAGACGGGCTTATGCGGGTCACCGTGACCTTTTCCGGAGCCTTGATGTCCGAGGGATAAAGCTCAAATGTCGTCTCCCCTTCCGCCGCGCCAGTCAGATCGAGGGGCAGGGTCAGCCCCATCTGGGAGATCCTCAGGACAACCCTGCGCGGCCCCGTGAAACGGACGTTGACCCTCTCCGTCGACATAGAGACCAGCTCCATATCAGCCGGGAGGTCGTGGAGCTCGAGGGGGAGGCCGAGACTCAATCCCATTTCCTCGACACCGCTTCCCCGGGAGATAACCAGCCAGAGGGATACGGCAAGGACCAGGGAAAACAGCTTAAGAAACAGGTTTCTTTTCAATACGGAAAGCAAGCCTTATCCTCTCCCACATACCCTTTTTCGCGGGTTCCTTCTCACTTGTCAGGAGCTTGTCAAGCATTCTTCTCAGTTCGTCCGTTTCCAGCCGGGAATAGAGTTTTCCCTCACAGGCGGTGGCGATCTTGCCCGATTCCTCGGAGACGACCACCACCAGAGCGTCCGTCTCCTCGGTCAGTCCCAGGGCGGCTCTGTGGCGGGTCCCCATGATCTTCTCCAGACGGGGATTGAGGGTCAGGGGCAGGAAACATTGCGCTGCGGCAATGCGTCCCCCGCTGATAATAATGGCCCCATCGTGGATCGGTGAAAAGGGCATGAAGATGGACATGATCAGATCCTTGCTGACCACCCCGTTGATGGGTGTCCCCTTCTCGATGTAGTTCTTAAGACCGGTGGTTCTCTCGATGACAATCAGCGCTCCGATTCTCTTGTTCGACAGGGTGGTGACCGCCTTGACGATCTCACCGATAAGATGTTCCTGTTCCCTGGGGCTGGAACCGGTCAAGGGGTTGGAGCCGACCAGCGCCAGAGCACGCCGAATCTCGTTCTGGAAGAGGATGACGATAACAATCACGATGGAGCCGAGGAAATTCTCCAGGATCCATCCAAGGGTGTTAAGTTCCGTTCCCTGGGCCAGGAGATACGCTGCGCCGAGCACCACCAGCCCGAACACCATCTGCAGGGCCCTGGTTCCCCGAATGAGCAGAAGGATCCAGTAGAGCACCACCGTGACAACCACGATGTCCAGAAGATCCTGCCATCGCAGGCTGCCGAGAAAATCTGCAAAGGATCTTATCAGTTCACCCATTTTCCAATCTCATCGGAAATTCTGAGGGCCTTAACCGTCTGAGCTACGTCGTGGCAGCGGATTATGTCCGCGCCGCGAAGGGCGGCTGCTGCCGCCGCGGCCAATGAGCCTTCCAGCCTGCCGCCGACCTCCTCGTGGAGGTAATGTCCGATAAAGGACTTCCTGGAAGCCCCGACCATGACGGCCGTTCCCAGGGATTTGAGCTCTCCCACGCGGGCAATGAGCTCCACATTGTGCTCCGGCAGTTTGCCGAAACCGATGCCAGGGTCGACACAGGCCCTTTCCCTCGGGACCCCTGCCCTCTCCAGTTCCTCAACGGACCGGTCAAGATAGGCAAACACCTCTCCCATGAGGTTGGAGTAGGAGACATCCCGCTGCATTGTCTCGGGTGTGCCCCTGGTATGCATAAGGACTATGGACGCCCCCGTTTCAGCTGCAACCCGTGCCATCTGGGGATCGTGGTTCATACCGCTGATGTCATTGACAATCCCGGCGCCGACATCCAAGGCCCTTCTGGCCACCTCCGATTTGGTGGTATCTATGGAGATCGTCCTGACCCCACCCTTCACCAGGCCCTCAATGACAGGCAGGACCCTGGCCAGTTCGGTCTCGGTATCGACTGCCGGCGCCCCTGGCCTGGTGGACTCCCCCCCCACATCCACGATCACGGCCCCCTCATCAACCATCTGAATGCCTCTCGAAACAGCCCTGTCGGAATCCAGATACTCACCCCCATCCGAGAAGGAATCGGGGGTGACATTCAGGATACCCATGACGAGGGTGCCTCCGCCGGAAAGGAGGTTCTCTCCATTAACCCTGAAACACCTGGGTGCACTCAGGTTTTTCATGAGCCGCCTCAGGGACGCCGCCAGGTCAGCCAAACCAAAGGGCTGATTGTCCATCTTCTCGATCAACCTGGTGATATGGCTGGGCGTCCCCATGATCAGCGCAGGCGTGGCTGGGACATCGAGGCCAGCCGCCTCGCCACTAAGAGCGACTTCACCGCCCAGGGACAGCATATCCTGCTTGAGGATCAGGGCGGCCTTCAGGTTGAGGGATTCGAGCCGGATGAGAAGCGAAGAGGTCTTGCCCTCCATGATCTCGATACCCCTCGGATGGACGCCCATCCCCGCCATCTCATCCCTGATACCTTCAGGCGTCAGGTGCAGGATCCTCGGGCTCGTCATTGACAACGGCTTCATCCTCTCCGGCGCCCTCCTTCTCCGCTACGGGAGCGTCCTCATTGTGCCTGAGAGGCGGAAGCTCCTCGCCTCTGATGATCGCGTCGATCTCCACGCCGTCCAGGACTTCCCTTTCCAGAAGAGAATGGGCCAGACGGTGGAGCGTCTCGGTGTTTTCAGTCAGGATCTTTTTGGTCCGATCATAGGCCTTGCTGACCAGTTTCTTGACCTCCTCGTCGATCCGGATGGCGGTACTCTCGCTGTAGTCCCTGTGCTGGGCGATCTCCCTGCCCAGAAAGATCTGCTCCTCCTTCTTTCCAAAGGTCAGGGGACCCAACTCGTCGCTCATGCCCCATTCGCAGATCATCTTGCGGGCCAGTTCAGTAGCCCTTTCAATGTCGTTGCCCGCTCCGGTGGTCAACTGATCCAGAACCAGTTCTTCGGCCACCCGCCCGCCCATCAGGATGGAGATACGGTCGGTAAGGTAATCTCTGGGGTAAGTGTGCCGTTCATCTATGGGGAGCTGCTGAGTCAGGCCGAGGGCCCTGCCCCGGGGGATGATGGTGACCTTGTGAATGGGATCCGCCCCGGGAATCATCTTGGCGACGAGGGTGTGCCCCGCCTCATGATAGGCGGTGGTTCTCTTTTCCTCGTCACTGATGATCATGCTTTTTCTTTCCGCCCCCATGAGGACCTTGTCCTTGGCGTCTTCGAAATCCTCCATGGTCACCTTGACCCTGTCCCGCCTCGCAGCAAGGAGGGCCGCTTCATTGACGAGGTTGGCCAGATCGGCTCCGGAAAAGCCCGGCGTCCCCCTGGCCACCACTTCGAGCTCCACATCCTCGTCGACGGGTATACCCTTGACGTGGACGTTCAGAATACCCTGCCTGCCCCTGATATCCGGGTTGGGAACCACGATCTGCCTGTCAAACCGGCCCGGCCTCATAAGTGCCGGATCGAGGACATCAGGGCGGTTGGTGGCCGCGATGAGAATGACGCCTTCGTTGGATTCGAATCCGTCCATCTCCACCAAAAGCTGGTTCAGGGTCTGCTCGCGCTCATCGTGTCCGCCGCCCAGACCGGCACCCCTGTGGCGTCCCACGGCATCGATCTCATCGATGAAGATGATGCACGGAGCTTGTTTCTTGCCCTGTTCGAACAGGTCCCTGACCCGGGAGGCGCCCACTCCCACGAACATCTCCACAAAATCGGAGCCGCTGATGGAGAAGAACGGAACCTCCGCCTCCCCGGCAATGGCCCTCGCCAGGAGCGTTTTCCCCGTCCCCGGCGGACCTATGAGGATGGCGCCTTTGGGTATCTTTCCACCGAGCCGCTGAAACCTCTGCGGGTCCTTGAGGAAATCGATGACCTCCTGCAGTTCCTCTTTGGCCTCGTCGACACCGGCCACATCATTGAAGGTCACCTTGGCCGATGCCTCCGTGAGGAGCCTGGCCTTGGATTTACCGAAGGACAGGGCCTTGCTTCCCCCCGCCTGCATCTGACGCATGAAGAAGATCCACACCCCGATCAGCAGAAGCATGGGGAACCAGGAGACGAAGATGGTCACGTACCACGGACTCTCCTGGGAGGGTTCCGCGACGATCCTGACCTGCTTTTCCCGCAGGAAGGTAACAAGGTCCGGGTCCTCGGCGGCGTAGGTGGAAAATTTACCGCCATCATTGAACTCCCCCATGATGTTGCGCCCTTTGAGGAGAACCTCCTCAACGCCGCCCTCCTCGACCCTTTC
>JBFFDD010000220.1:0-4640 GCA_041559575.1 bacterium | reverse complement strand
GGCCCTGAAGTTTCCCCGACACCCCATGCCCACGGCTCTGAGATGACGCATGACATTCAAAAACAGCCGGCCCCTGACCAGCTCCAACCCTCTGCCAAGTGATGATTAACCGAATCATAGATTTCAGCGTAAACAACAAATTCATCGTCTTCGCACTAGTGGCCGTGGGGTGCATTGCGGGCTGGTGGTCCATGAAGCACATGAAGCTGGACGCCATCCCGGACCTCTCCGACACCCAGGTGATCATCTTTTCCCGCTGGGACCGGAGCCCGGACCTGGTCGAAGACCAGGTGACCTACCCCATCGTGTCCGCCATGGTGGGCGCGCCCAAGGTGAAGGCCGTCCGCGGGTTTTCCGATTTTGGCTATTCTTACGTTTACGTCATCTTCGAGGACGGCACGGACATCTACTGGGCCCGGTCGCGAACCCAGGAATATCTTTCCGCTGTCCTGCCGCGGCTGCCCGAGGGCGCCAAGACCGAGATCGGGCCGGATGCCACGCCCCTGGGGTGGATCTTTCAGTACGCCCTGGTGGACGAGTCCGGGAAAAACAGCCTGGCCGACCTGCGGACCTACCAGGATTTTTACCTCAAGTACTACCTGAGAGCCGTGCCGGGGGTGGCCGAGGTGGCGCCCGTGGGCGGCTTCGGGAGGCAGTACCAGGTGAACGTGGACCCCAACCGGCTCCAGGCCTACGGCCTCTCCATCAACCGGGTGGTGGAGGCGGTGCGCGAGGGCAACTACGAGTCGGCCGGCCGCCTGATCGAGTTCGGGGGCACGGAGTACAGCGTGCGGGGACGCGGCTATGTCCGGTCGGTTCAGGACATCGAGGACATCGCGGTGTCGGCGAGCGATTCGGGCTCGCCCATCCGCATCAAGGACATCGGTGATGTCGTCCTGGGCCCGGATATCCGAAGGGGCGTCGCGGACCTGGACGGCAAGGGGGACGTGGTCTCCGGCATCGTCGTCATGCGCTACGGGCAGAATGCCCTGGACGTGATCGAGCGGGTCAAGGCGAAGCTCAGGGAGATCGAGCCGGGCCTGCCCGACGGCGTGAAGGTCGTGCCCGTGTACGACCGGTCGGACCTGATCCTGCGCGCCATCGACAACCTGAAATCCACGGTGGTCGAGGTGCTCGTCACCGTGGCCCTGGTGGTGTTCCTGTTTCTCTGGCACGTCCCCAGCGCCATCATTCCGGTGATCACCCTGCCCATTGTCATTCTCCTGTCTTTCATTCCCTTTCGGATGCTCGGGGTCACGGCCAACATCATGTCCCTGGGCGGGATCGCCATCGCCATCGGGGCCATGGTGGACGCCTCCATCGTGGTGGTGGAACAGACCCACAAGAATTTGGAGCTGTGGGACAAGGAGGGCCGGCGGGAAAATTATCGCGCTGTGATCATCCGCGCCGTGAAGCAGGTGGCGGGCCCCAGCTTCTTTGCCCTGTTGGTGATCGCCGTTTCCTTTCTCCCCATCCTCACCCTGGAGGCCCAGGAAGGGCGACTCTTCAAACCGCTGGCCTACACCAAGACCCTGGCCATGGTCATCGCCGCCATGCTGGCGATCACCCTGGACCCGGCACTGAGGCTCCTCTTCACCCGCATGAAAAATTTCAGCTTCCGGCCGCGCTGGCTGTCCGGGACGGCCAACACGCTTTTTGTCGGCACGGTTCATTCGGAGGACAAACACCCCATCAGCCGTTTTTTGATCCGGATCTACAACCCGGTGGCGGTCTGGTCCCTGCGCTGGAAATGGGCGGTGATCGCGGGCGCTCTCGGCCTGATGATCCTGACGGTGCCGGTCTATTTCAAGCTGGGCTCGGAATTCATGCCGCCCCTGGAGGAAGGGTCGATCCTCTACATGCCCACCACCATGCCGGGCATCTCCATCACCGAAGCCCAGAAGGTGCTCCAGGCCACGGACCGGATCATCAAAGAGTTCCCGGAAGTGAAAGTCGTGCTGGGGAAGGCGGGAAGGGCCGAGACCTCCACCGACCCGGCGCCGCTCTCCATGCTGGAGACCGTGATCATCCTCAAGCCCAAGTCCGAATGGCGCAAAAAGGACACCTGGTACACCTCATGGGCGCCGGACTGGGCGAAAAGGCTTTTACGGCACATCACGCCGGACCACATCTCCCAGCAGGAGCTGATCAGCCGGATGAACGACGCGGTGAACCTTCCCGGGCTGGCCAACTCGTGGACCATGCCCATCAAGGGCAGGTTCGACATGTTGAGCTCCGGGCTCCGCACCCCGGTGGGGCTCAAGATCACCGGTGCCGACCTCGACACCATCGAGGAGATCGGGACCCGGATCGAATCCCTTCTGCCGTCCGTCGAGGGGACCCGGGCCGTGTTCGCGGAGCGCACCGCCAGCGGCTATTTCCTCGATGTGGAGTGGAACCGGGAGGAGCTGGCCCGCTACGGCCTGAGCATGAAAGAGGCCCAGGCCGTGGTGGAGAGCGCCATCGGCGGCAACAACGTGACCACCACGGTGGAAGGGCGGGAGCGCTATCCGGTGAACGTGCGGTACAAGCGCGACTTCCGGTCCGACCTGGGGGCGCTGAGCCGGGTGCTGGTGCCTGTTTCCGGGGGACAAAAACAGATCCCCCTCTCCCATTTGGCGGCCATCCGGATGACCAGCGGCCCCGCCATGATCCGAAACGAGGACGGGCTCCTCTCCGGCTACGTGTACGTGGACATGGCCGACCGCGACCCGAACGGCTACATCGAGGAAGCGGACCGCCTGCTGAGAAAAGAGGTGAAACTCCCCCCGGGCTATGCGTTTGTGTGGAGCGGCGACTACAAGGCGTCGCAACGGGTCAGGGAACGGCTGACCGTGATCCTCCCGTTGACCCTGTTCCTGATCCTGCTGCTCCTCTACCTGAACACGCGGTCCATTGCCAAGACCTTCATCGTTTTGCTGGCCGTGCCGTTTTCGGCCATCGGCGCCGTCTGGTTTCTCTACCTGCTCGGCTACAATCTGAGCATCGGGGTCTGGGTGGGGCTCATCGCCCTGCTGGGGGTGGACGCCGAGACCGGGGTCTTCATGCTCCTCTACCTCGATCTCGCGTATGACAAGGCCAGGGAGGAAGGGCGCCTGCGCAGCCTGGAAGACCTCCAGGAGGCCATCCGGTACGGGGCGGTCCAGCGCCTCCGGCCGAAGTTCATGACCGTGGCCACGACCTTCCTCGGGCTCGTCCCGATTCTGTGGGCCGTCGGCACCGGCTCCGACGTGATGAAGCGGATCGCCGCGCCCCTGGTCGGCGGGATACTGGCGTCCTTTTTGCTGGAGCTGCTGGTGTATCCGTCCGTCTACCAGATCTGGAAATGGAACTTTGAGCTGAAGAAGCAGGTGGCGGCATCAGGAAAGTAGAAGCGCCCGGGATGCAGGCGGTATCCGAATTCACTGCGGCAACCGACCTGCATCGGAAAGTGGTGTATTCATGATAGAGCTTGTAAATGTCAAAAAGGTCTTTAACACCGGGAAACCCAACGAATTTCCCGCCATCCAGGGCGTCAATCTTAAGATCGCCCCTCATCGGGTGACCGTGTTCAAAGGACCCAGCGGTTCGGGGAAGACGACCCTTTTGAGCCTGATCGGCTGCATGGCCCGGCCCACCGCCGGGCGGATCTACCTGTTTGAAAAGGAGATCACGAGCCTTCCCGAAAGATTTCTCACCGAGATCCGGAGGAAAACCTTCGGGTTTGTTTTCCAGCAATTCAACCTGGTGAAAGGGATCTCGGTTTTAGAAAACGTGATGCTGCCGGCCTATCCCGTGGGAGAGCCCCATGCATCCTTGAAACAGCGGGCGCTGGACCTCCTCAAGCTGTTGGACATCAGGCAAAAGGCCTTCGTCAAGGTCGAATGGATCTCGGGGGGAGAGGCGCAGCGGGTGGCCTTAGCCAGGGCGTTGATCAATAACCCGTCCGTCATCATTGCCGACGAACCCACGGCGCATCTGGACACGGCGCTCTCTCTCGAGCTGGTGAAGATCCTGGGCAGGCTCAAGGAGGACGGGAAAACCGTCCTCATCGCCAGCCACGACTCGCTCGTTTCCGACTCGAAGAGCGTCGACCATGTCATTCACGTCCGGGACGGAAAAATCGACGGGCAGAACCTATGATTTTTCATCCCGCCATCATCGCCCTCTACACCGCCTCTCTTCTCATCGGCGTCATGATCCTCTATTCCGCCGGTTACGGCATCCGGATCCAAAGGAATTGGGATATCAGGAGCGGGAGCGATCTCCAGCTGATTCTCGAACGGCGAACCTATCTTATTTCCACCATCCTCACCTATGTCTTCGCTTTCGAGATCATCTCCTTTTTCTTTTACATTTATGCGGCCGACCATCTCCACACCCTCTTTGTCGGCGCCATGTGTGCGGCCGGCACCCTGAAGGTCAACGGCTTCGGCTACCCGGCGCTTATTTTAAAAATGGTGAATTTCATGATGGCCGGTCTCTGGCTGATCATGAACCACGCGGACAACCGGGCCGTCGACTATCCCCTGATCAAGAAAAAATACCTGCTCCTGTCGGTCATCACCCCTTTTGTTCTGGCAGAGGTGTTTCTGCAGACCCGGTATTTCCTGCTGCTTCGCCCCAACATCATCACCTCCTGCTGCGGCAGCCTGTTCAGC
>JBFFDD010000219.1:0-4667 GCA_041559575.1 bacterium | reverse complement strand
TGAGATCATGTTGGCGGCCAGAAGGAGGAGCAGGAACCGGAACCACCAGGAGTGATAGGCATCCCCCAGGGACAGCACCTTCACCGCCCAGGCCCCGGCCCCTCCCACCAGCACCTCATATTCGGCCACCGTCTTTCCCTGGGGGAGGACGGTGCCGAGGATGGAGGTCCCGGCCAGAAGAAGAAGAAGCGTGATGGTCAGCCTCGGGGACCCCAGGCGGTTGACGATGTCTGTTTTCCGGGACATGTTAGAATTCCGTCACAAAATTACCCCTGACAAATTTCTGCCAATAACAGGGCAAAAAAAGAGCTCCCACATCACTATACAACGAATTTCCGTCTTTTGTTACATCATCTTACCACAGAGAACGCAGGGAAAAGGGGAAAGGGGGGAAGCAGTGCAAAGTACATAGTGCAAGGTACAAAGACAAGGGGATCTTCCGTGCACTAGGCACAATGCACTGTAAACGGTGTCATCTTTTCTTCGCTCTGCTTCCCTGAAACCTGGAACCTGGAACCTGGAACCTGAAGCTAGTTCCTCGCCCGATCCTCCCCCTGGCGGATCATCCGGATGGCCGAGTCGCCCTCCAGGGGGCATTTCGTCTCACATATGCCGCAGCCGATACACAGGTGGTCCACCACCCGGGGCTGTTTCAGGGTGACCGGCCCCTCCGGCCCCATGACCGCACCGTCGTCGAAGACGATGGCCTTTTCCGGGGTGGGACAGTGCTCCTCGCAGACCAGGCACTGCTCGGGGCGGACGAAGGGAATGCAGGTCTTTTTGTCGATCACCGCCGTTCCTATCCGGACCTTCCTCTTGGCCACCGGATCGAGGGGTGCGATGGCCCCGGTGGGACAGACCTGGCCGCAGAGGGTGCAGGAATACTCACAGTACCCCACTCTGGAGATGAGCCGGGGCGTCCAGAACCCCTCGAGGCCCGCCTCGAAAAGGGCCGGTTGAAGGCCGTTGGTCAGGCACACCCGCATACATTCGCCGCAGCGAAGGCACAGGGAGACAAACCGTCTCTCAGGTACGGACCCCGGAGGACGTATGAAGTACTGGGGCAGATCATCGGCCCGAATCCCTGGACCGGTAACCAGGGGGAGGAGGACACCGCCTCCGGCAGCCACCAGGGCCTGCCGCCGGGTGAGGCCCAGGACATTGCCGCCAACCCCGTCCGCTACCGGCACCCCATGGCCCACCGCGCCGTCCCCGCAGGAATCCTGGCAGTCGTAGCACAGGACGCAGGCTTTACGGTCAATACTCAGGGCCTCGCCTTCCCGGATCGCACCCATGCGGCATACTTTGAGACATTCCCCGCAAGCTGTACAGCCAGGCGACTGGATCCTCAATCCCAGGGGAGCGACAGCCCCGAACCAGCCGTGGAGGGCCCCCAGGGGACAGAGGTTCCGGCACCAGAATCTCCTCTCCTTCAGTTCCAGGGCAACAATTGTCAGCATCAGGCCGAGGAACAGGATCATGTAACGGAAGGCCGGAAGCTGAAAGGACATGAGGTGGTCCAGGAGCCAGCCGTATATCGGCTCGGAGACCCCCCGGACTGGTCCTCCGACAGCGTACAGAGTATCGAACAGGAGCGTCACCGCCCTCTCCAGGGGCGGGACAACCCCCATGGCCAGGCTTCTTATCAGCAGGGAGAGGGGGTCCAGCACTCCGCCGAGGTTCATCGACAGCAGGGAACCGGCCAGGACGATGATCAGCAGGACCTCCCCCGTATGGGCAAAGCGGCCGCCGGGCGAGGGGACCTTAACCCGGCTCTTTCGACCGAAGAGGTCCATAAGCGAGCCCATGGGACAGATCCAGCCGCAGAAGAGGCGACCGAAGATCAGGGTCGCCGGGATGAGGAGGAGCAGGGGCCAGAAGAAATCGAGAACCGTCCGGTCGGCCGCCATGGAGGTGATACCGGCGAGGGGGTCCAACTGAAAGATGGCGTTCACCGGGTAGGAGATGACATCCTCACCCAGGTAGCGGGTATTCATGAACAGAAAGAGGAAATAAAGGCCGAAGACCCACTGGGAGACGATGCGCAGACGCCTCACTTCACCCCTCCAGGACCCTGACGCGGGCCAGGTCCATCTCGCCCAGCCCCATTTCGTGGCCGGCGACGGTGGAACCGATGGCGGACGGTTCGAGCCCGAACAGGGTGGTGCCGAAGGCGTCCAGAGCCACCGGATCGGCGCTGGCGGCCACGGTGTTCAGGACCCTGACGTCCTCCAGCCGGCCTCCCGACGGCCCGTTGCGGACCAGGATACGGGTGGCGTCCAGGACATTGAGGTGGGGCCTGAGGGCGGAGGTGAGATCGGCCAGTTTCTGATCGATCCGGGAATGGAACGTGCCCCTGTTGCCCCCCATGAGCCCCATGAGGTTCTTCATGCCGAGGGTCAATCCGCTGATGCTGTGGTGTTTGGCCACCGGAACGTTGATCAGAACGTCGGCGTCAAGGGCGACCGTGTACAGGGGCCATTCGCGGACCAGCTTTCCATGTGGGAAGCGGACTTTCCGAAACCGGTTCTCCCGGACGAACTCCAGGCTCACCCTGCCTTCGGACAGGCTTTCCACCATGTCCTGAATACCGCTGGAACGGTAGCAGCGCCTGGCGTCATTGCAGGTCCGGTCCAGGATGATCACCTTTCCCGCACCCGCTTCCAGGCTCATCTCGATGAGGGCCCGCACGACCTCGGGGTGGGTATTGGCCCCCTGTTCCACGCGCCGGTCCCAGCCGATGTTGGGTTTGATGAGCACGGCAGCCCCGGAGGGTACGAAGGCTCTCATCCCTCCCAGCCGGCGAACGGATTCCACCGTAGCCCTGTAAGGGTCATCCAGTCGAATCACCGACAGGGTGGACTGGCCCGCGGCATCGGCCCGTCCGGCCGACGACAGGACAGCCGGGACGATCACCCCGGGGGCGGCCATGGCGGTCAGGGCCCCCTTCAGAAATTGACGTCGGTTCACCCTGCCGTCCCGGCTCAAATCAGCTTTTCCTGCTTGAGAAATCCGCGGGCGACCTTGGCCGGTTTCCTATCCCTGCCCTTCTCCACCAGATCGTCGAGAACCTCGTCCTTCAGGACCACCCTGCTGCCGATCTTCTCCAGAAGCCTCGGCAGGGCCGGGAATTTCTTCAGGGCCTCCTTGCTTACCACGACACCGGCCCATCCCAGAGTCCTTCCCGCCTGATCCCTCCCCGAAAACCCCATGGGCTTGAGCCAGATAAGGTTTAGTTCCTCCTCGAACAGACGTTTGGCCGTCCGGTAATCCTCCTCCGGCGATCCGGTTGCCGGCCCCTTGCCGAATCCCTCCAGGGCGGCCCCGGCATACCCGACATAGAGGTTCACCTTTCCCTTCCTGACCTTTTCCATGAGCTTCTCTTCGCTGGCAAAATACTCCACTTCGACGGTGGTTCCCGTCCTCTCGTGGATCAGGATCGACAGAAGCTTGCTCACCATGTCCTGGCGATCTTCCTGGAGGGCACCCAGGATCAGTTTGCGGCCGACACAGGCCTCGGCGTTGCCCGGAAAATACCAGGGGCCGAGCAGGGCCGCCAGCAATAAAGGATATAGAACCCATCGTCTGATCATCGGTTGGACCACCTTTCCATCAGTTCAGCCATCTTTTCTCCCGGGACCGGTCTTTCATCCAGGAAGGGACGGAACAGGACCTTCCCCATTCCCGGCTCAACCCGCCCGTCGAAGAAGGTCGATTCTATGGCCGCCCCATCCGCGGTCCCCCACCAGTTGCCCTCTACCGGCAGGTCCTGTGCCTGCTCGTCACCCAGTTTGATACTGTAGGAGCTGTTGTTCTCCAGGATGTTTCCGGCAAACCGGGTTAAACCGGTGCACCTGATCACCGCGAAGATCCCGATCCTGTTTGTCTCGATAACATTATTCTCGATCACCGCACCCACACCGCGCTCCTCGAACCGAATGCCGTTGCCGTTGCCGGTCAGATAGGAATCCCTGAGGGTGACCGGCGCGGTGGAAAACCGGAAACCGTCCACATTATGCCGGGAGACGATGGAATCGAAAGTCCCCCTGGTGTAGTGGATCTGCACGCCGCTGAAGGCGTACTCGAAAACGGCATATCGGACGTCGGCCCGCCTGGCGTGGTTGATCATCACGTATTTCCAGTCGGCAGCAGCCGGTTCCCGGGCGGCGGAGGTGAAGATCACCGGCTCCTGCCGGGTGCCCGCTACCACCAGAGCACCCTCGACGCGCAGCTCCGAATCCCCGATGCCGTCCCCATCCGCATCCCTGGGGACGAACCGGACCCTGGTTCCCGGGGCGACCGTCAGTTCCCCTCCCTCACGCACGACGATCACGCCGTCCACCGAAACCTCTCCCGACCACGTCACGCGGCCTTCGATCACCCCGGAGACGCCGGTTTTTGATCCCTCGCCGGCCTTTCCGGGACCCGGAAAAGCAATCAGAAGAGCCAGTGCACCCGTCAGGACGCGGATCATTACTCCACCAGCACCTTTCTGACCATGATATCCATCCCCTCCCGGAACTCCTCTTCCTTCAGGGTCACGGAGTGATCAGGGGTGCCCTCGTAGAACCCGAAGAACTCGCCGGGAGCAGGGGAATCCCCAAACCCGCCCCTGGCCCCCACGTAGTAGGTCCCCGGACGGGGGAGAAAGATCCGGTAACGGCCCC
>JBFFDD010000218.1:0-4720 GCA_041559575.1 bacterium | reverse complement strand
GCGAGGGAGAGCGCCTTTGGCGCAGTGGAAAGGGAATTTCTGCGACAGGACGACTAGGCGACTTGGCGAGGGGGACGGCTGGACGACAGCGCGAGAGAGAGCGCCTTTGGCGCAGTGGAAAATAGAGAATAGAGAATAGAGAATAGAGAATAGAAAATAGAGAATGGGAAAAATCAATGGAAAGGAGAAGGGCGAGGAAGCGACGGGCCGACGGGACGACAGCGCGAATGCGCCTGTTCTTCGCTGAATCGATCAGTCGATAAGTCGCAAATTCGAGCGTACCAGTTCTCAGCCTAAGCACTTATCACTTAGGACCTGGCACTTGGGACTATTTCTTATAGCCTGTCACCTGGCACTTAGCACTCAGGACTTCTTTAACCTTTCCCCTTTCTCCTTTCCACTGCGCCAAAGGTGCCCCCCTAATGCACACTACAGCTGATGCACGGGTCGTAGGCCCGGGCGAGGACCTGCAGAACGAACTTCAGGTCCCTGCCGGACAGGGAGGCCATGGCCCGGGACATGACCTTGCCGTCTTCTGACATGCCGCTGAACCTCTCGGCCACCAGGCGCAAGTCGCGCTCGATGTTGGCCAGGTTCTGGGCCGTGGGGGTTATGATGTCCGCGTCGGTTATGATCCCGTCCTCGTCAAAGTCGTACCGGTGGTAGAGGATGCCCCGGGGGGCCTCGGTGAGCCCGATACCGGTACCGGCAACCGGTTCCATGGCCGGTTCCGGTGCCGGGTTGCCGGCCCCCTCGGTCAGGATCTTTACCAGATGGTCTCTCGCTGCCTGAAGGCAGTGAACCACCTCGATCACCTGGGCCGCACTGTTGGCCAGGGGGTTGCCGCAGCCCATTTCCCCGTGCGCTGCCGCCAGCCTTTCCCTGGCCTCGGCCGCCGCCCCCGCGAGTTCCCCGCCGTTTATGATCAGGCGGGACTGGGCCCCCACGGCAAAGGGCCGGTCGGAATAGAGGGACTGCTTGGCATGGGAGTGGGACACCACCCGTTCATTGCACACCGCCGGGAATTCATCCGCCCGGTGGACCGTTCCGTCCGTGGCCGCGATCTCCCGGGAGACGAGACTGTACCTTCCCTGGGAGCGGAGGGCCAGATAAGTGGTCGGCTCCCCCAACAGGGGCGGGATCTCCAGAGAGGCGAACAGGTCCACCATGGCCGGCGCCAGGGCCAGCCCGTCATCGACACATGCGAGGAGATCGGACAGGGCCTGCCTCTCCGGCACCTTGCCGAACCGGCCCACCATGACGTTGGGGGGATGTATGGTCCGCCCGCCCACGGTCTCCTGGATGCGGTTGCCCAGCTGCTTCAGGTACAGGCCCATTTTGACCTGTACAGGGTGGTCCCTTGCCATGTCCAGGGCAGACGGGTAACCCAGGTAATCCGGGAGGACGAGGAGGAAGAGGTGCAGGGCATGGCTCTCGATGGTCTCCCCCTGAAGGAGCAGATCCCTCAGCTCCACCGTCCGTGGGCTCACCTCGATGCCGAAGGCGTCCTCCACCGCCAGCTGGGCGGTAACGGCGTGGGAGGCGCTGCAGATGGCGCACACCCGTGAAACGATGGGTGCCGCCTCCAAAAAGTGCCTTCCCCTCAACAGGGCCTCGTAGAAGCGGGTCCCCTCCAGGATGTCCATATGGACGGAGGCCACCCTGCCGTCGGCGAGTTCCACGGTAATACCCCCGTGCCCTTCGACCCGGGTCAGATTTCTGATCTCGATGGTTCTCTTTGCCAACGGTCCCCTCCCTTACCCTGTCCCGGCCCGGCATCGCTGCCGTCCGGGTCCCTCTAGTCGAACTCCCTCTCCAGCCTTTCCCCCATCCCGGCAGGGGCGGAAAAGAGCATCATCCTCCGGCGGATCTTCTCCCGGTCGATGCCCTTGCCCCTCAAAAGCTCCCCCTTGACGGCGTAATAGGCGTCCTCCACCGGCCCCCGGCAGCCGGCGCAGGGTACGTCCAGGGTGGGGCACCGAGCTCCGCAGCCGCTCCGTGTCAGGGCGCCGCAGCACACCTCGGAGCGTTCGAGGACGAGGCACAGGTTCTCCCTGGACCGGCACTCGGCGCAGACGGGGGTGGCGGCGATCTCTGGCAGGCTGCCCTTCAGCAGGCACGACAGGGTCTCCAGCAGCTGGTTCTTCTCCACCGGGCAGCCGGGAAGGATAAAATCCACATCCACGAAGGACGACAGGGGAAGGGCCCGGGTGGCCTCGAAATCCACCCCCTGGGGACCGTACACGGTCTCCTTGAGCACCGCCGGATCAACGCGCTGGTCCATTGCCGCGATCCCACCGAAGGACGCGCACGTGCCCAGGGCCACCAGGCAGCGGCAGCGGGCCCGGATATCCCGCAACATGGCCAGGTCCCCGGGCTGGCACACCGAACCCTCGACCAGGGCCACTTCCAGGGGACCGGCCGATTGCCGCGAGGTGACCAAGTTGAAGGAACTCATGACGGTCCTCTCGGCGATGCCGAGAATTTCTTCCTCGCAGTTCAGGAGCGTCAGCTGGTCCCCGGCGCATCCGGTGAGGCCGAAGACGCCGATCACGAGTTGATCCACGGCTGTCCCTCCCTGATTTCCAGAAGTTCCGGCATGTTGAAAGCGTCCCAGTAGTTGAAAATGGGTCCGTCAACGCAAGTGTACCGGTACCCCACGCTGCAGTGGCCGCACTTGCCCACGCCGCACTCCATGCGGCGCTCCAGCGACATGAAGATGTGGGCCTTGGAGAAGCCATGGTCGAGAAGGGTCTTCACCGCATACCGGTAAAAGGCCGGGGGACCGCACATCGCCGCGAAGGTCCGGGCCGCTCCCGAGGAAACCTCGCTCACCAGGTCGGTGACGAACCCGGTCCTGCCGCCGCGGTCCCCTTCGAATCGGCCTCCCGGAACCGTCTCCTGGGCGATGAACCGGACGTCCGCCAGGCCGCTTCGATCCAGCCGGGCGAGCTCGTCGTAAAACAGAAAGTCGCGGTCGGTCCTTGCCCCGTAAAGGACCGTCAGTTTCCCGAACCAGCCGGGGCTGTCGGCAACGTACCTCATGAGGGAACGGAGGGGCACCATCCCCAGGCCCCCGACCAGGATGACCACGTTCCTGCCCCGGATCTGCCCGATGGGATAACCGTTCCCCAGGGGACCCCTCAGCCCCAGTGCGTCCCCCACGGTGAGCCTGGCGATGGCCCCGGTGAGGCGGCCCACCCTGCGAACGCATATCTGGATGGAGTCCCTCCGGGTGGGGGATGAAGAAAGGGAGATGGGGGCCTCACCGATGCCGGGGATGGACACCTGGCAGAACTGCCCGGGGATGTAATCGGGGACGGGGTCTCCCTCGCGCGGGACAAGCTCCAGGAGGAAGTGATCCTCGATCTCCTCCGTCATGGCCGTGACGGTCCAGTCCTCGGGCAGGTAGGGGTTATCCATCAAGCCCATCCGGGGGAGAGGCCTCCACCATCTGCTCCTCGAGGGAGCGGAAAACCTCCACGAAATGGATGCCGGTGGGGCACATCCTGATGCACCGTCCGCAGCCCACGCATGAGGGCTGGCCGAAGGCCTCGGCGAAACCCACCTGCTTGTGATAGTAGCGGTGCTGGACCCGCCGCCCGCGGTCGGGCCGGAAGTTGTGACCCCCGGCCACGACGGCGAAATCCCGGTACAGGCAGGCGTCCCAGCTCCGGCGCCGGGCGGTACCGCCGTCCAGGGTGTTGGTGTCCCTGATGTTGAAACAGGTGCAGGTGGGGCAGCCCAGGGAACAGCAGCCGCAGGTGAGGCACCTTTCCCCCAGTTCCTCCCACAAGGGATCCGCCTGGTGGAGCTTGGCGGCCTGGGGCAGGATGGAGGTGTCGAGTTTCAGGGTGTAGGCCTGGCGGCGGAGACGGATGCCGGCCATGAGCTGTTCCATCTCCCCCACCGTGGCCTCGGGCAGGGTGTCGGCCCGCCCGCCCAGCAGGAGATCTCCCTCCACGGAGCCGACGGTCACCAGGAAGTACCCCCCCATGTCGTTGAGGTAGAGGTCGAACCCTGTCAGGGCGGTGTCGGAGTTCATCGACTGGCAGAAGCAGTTCTCGTCGGGCATGCATGACAGGCCCACCACCCGCAGTCTTTCCCGCCGTCTCTGATAGTAGTAATCGGGACGGTTGAAGGACGCGAAGAAGACGTCCAGGATCCGTATGCCGTTGATGTCACAGGGGTGGACGCCGAACAGGACGGTGTCACGGTCGGGGGGGCGGGGGACCTGGTAGCGGTCCGCCTCCGCTGTGCGGGTGAGCAGCGTCTCCTCGGGGGGAAAGAGGAACTTCTTCGGCGGCAGGATGGTGCGGGTGTAGGAAAGGTCCACCTGTTCGAAATCCCGGTAGGGTTCGAACCGGTGGGCCTCCTTTCCGGCCGGCGTCGGCACGTGCAGGTCTGCCGAGGTGGCCAACTCCTCCAGCCACTCCTCCAGGCCGTATTTTTCAAACCGGAGAACCCGCATGCTGCCCCCCCTGAGGTCAACTATACAACCGGCGGCGGGGGATGCAAGGAGGGGGGAGCGCCCTTGGCGCAGGGGAAATGGGAAAGGGCGAGGGGGCGACTGGGCGACTGGGCGAGGAGGCGACTGGGCGACTGGGCGAGGAGGCGAAAGAGCCAGACGAAGGAGTAAGACGAAGACGAAGTAAAAAGCGGGCGACTGGGCGAGGAGGCGACTGGGCGACTGGGCGAGGAGGCGACGGGACGACGGGGC
>JBFFDD010000217.1:0-4730 GCA_041559575.1 bacterium | reverse complement strand
GGGCCCAGCGCGAGATGGCGCTCCTGAGATCCTCGTTCACAGAATCCATTAGGCCATTTAAATTAACACCGGAAAAGAGCTTTTCAACCAGTCCGGACATTTCTGGACTGGAAAAGTCCTCCGGTGTGACAGCTTCCCTGATCCTGGGTAAGGTTGACGGGTCTCTGACCATTATGTGGACAAGCAACTCTTCCCTTCTGGGCATCCTTTCCGGGCGGCCCTCTTGGGAAGGGGATGCCTGTTTTCTGAGCTGCAGCGAGGAGAGCTTTGCCCTCAGGTCATGCTGTTCGATCTTGAGCTCGTCGGCGACTTCCTTCAGGTAGACCCCCTGCTTTGCTCTATCCCCTATTTTAGCCAAATATGGCACGATTGCATCAAGAACTTGCACTCTGCTGCCAGCGTCATCCTGAGGATACAGGTCGCGGGCTTTCTGGAGAGCGAAGGCAATTATGGGCTGCGCCCTTGTGATCTTCTCCAGCAGCTTTTGCCGGCCATTATCCATCAGGTAGCTGTCCGGGTCCTGCCCAGGCTCCAGGGGCGCCACCCGGCACTGAAATCCCTCCTCGATGAATGTCAGTCCGCTTCTCAGGGCTGCCTTTGTGCCAGCCTCGTCACCATCGAAAAGGAGAACACACCTATCAGCCAGACGCCTGATCCTTCTGGCCTGGTCGTTGGTCAACGCTGTGCCCAACACGCCAACGACATGTCCTATTTCCGCCTGATGGAGAGAGATCACGTCCAGATAGCCCTCCACCAGGAGGGCGTACCCCTGGTCCCGGATGTAGGGGGCGGCCACATCCACTCCGAAGAGTGAATCGCCTTTTCTGTAGATCGGGGTCTCAGGGGTGTTGATGTACTTGGGCGTCTGCTCATCCAGAACCCTCCCCCCGAAGCCGAGAACCCTTCCGCTCAGATCCCTGATGGGAAAAATGATCCTGTTTCTGAACCTGTCATAGGGTTCCTTGCCCGACCCTCCCTGGACGGCAAGGCCGCACTCAACAGCCAATGCGGCGTCGATCCCTTCAGCTTTCAGGAGACCGAGGAGATTTCGCCATTCGTCAGGCGCATAACCGACACCGAAGGTCCTGCTGACTTCGCTGTGGATGCCCCTGGCCTTGAGATACTCCCTGGCTTTTTCCCCCTCGCCGCCTCTCATAAGATGAGAGGCGAAGTGTTCCGCCGCCAACCTGTTGGCCCGGAACATGAGATCCCGCCGGTCTCGGCTGGGCCCTCTGACGGATTCCCTTTCCGGAAGCTCGATTCCCGCCTTTGCGGCCAACTTTCTCACCGCGTCTGTGAAGGGGAGCCCCTCATAGAGCATGATGAAACGGATAACGTCCCCTCCCGTGTTGCAGCCGAAACAGTGAAAGATCTGCTTTGAATCGCTCACGGTAAAAGATGGCGTCTTCTCCTGATGGAAGGGGCAAAGGCCCTTGAAGTTCGCCCCCGACTTCTTCAGGGCGACATGCTGGCCAACCACATCGACCACGCTGTTAGCCTCTTTAATCCTCTCTAAGGTGTCTTCGTCCCAGCGCATTTATCCGTATCGCCCCATTAAGTGCCCGGCATTTTATAAAGATATACAAGGTGCCGCATATCTTTATTCCTTCAGTTCCACGATGGTGACCCCTGCCCCTCCCTCCTCCTGAGGAGCCTGCCTGCAGGCCAGGACCCTCGGATCTCCGTTGAGGCTGTCCAGGATCGCCCTGCGCAGAGCCCCGGTTCCCTTGCCGTGCACGATCCTCAGGTTTCGACTTGTTCCAATCAGAGAGCGGTCCAGCACCTTGTCCACTGACCGAAGCGCCTCATCCACCGTAAACCCCAGAAGGTTGATCTCAGCGGGCACATCCCTGTCTCCCAAATAGAGCGTGGATAATCGGCCTGCGGCATCACGGTTCCCTGCTTCCCCTTTTCCTTCCCGAGGTGTCAGGTGGTCCAGAGGCAGCCTCATCCGAATACCACCGGATTGGACCTCCGCCTCCTTCCCCTCGCTGACCAGGGCCAGGACCGTACCCATGACACCAAGGGGGGCCACCTCAACCTCCTGCCCCTCACGGACCGGCCCCCCGAGTCCTTTCCTGACGGCAGGCAATGGCATTCTTCTGGACACCTCCCTTTCCATTTCAGCCACTTCCTCCCTGAGGCGGGCGGGCGCACTGTCCGGATCCTTCTTCATGTCCCTGAGAAGGCCCTTTGCCTTCCTGTTGAGCTCCCTGATGAGGTTAACAGCCTCCCTTCTGGCTTCCTCCTTTATCCTGCCTTCCTCATCCTTGATCCTGGTCTGGCGGACCCGAAGGCGCTCCTCCTCAACCTCCAGCCGGTCGGCTACCTCTTCGGCCCTCGATCGCGCTTGGGCCTCGCGGACCAACTCCTCACTGAGCCTCCCGAGGAGTTCATCCACCCTGGCGGCTCCGGTGCCCATGATTTTCCTTGCCCGCCCCACGACACCGTCACCGATACCGAGCCGGTTGGCGATCTCCAGGGCATGGCTTCGACCCGGCATATCCATGCGGATCTCATAGGTGGGCAGAAGGGTTTCCTGGTCGAAGACGGCTGAGGCGTTCCTCGCATAGGGGGCTCTGAAGGCAAACTCCTTTAGAAGGTTGTGGTGGGTTGTCACAACAGCCCATGCACCCTTTTCGTGAAACGCCTCCAAAAGAGCCACCCCGAGGGCGGAACCCTCCTGGGGGTCGGTTCCCGCTCCCAGTTCATCCAGAAGGATTAGTGTATTACCGTCGGCGTTGTCGAGAATGTCGGCGATGATGGAGATGTGGGCTGAAAAGGTGCTTAAGTTCTGAGTAAGGCTCTGTTCGTCTCCTATGTCCGCGAACAGGCTCGAAAACAAGCGAATCCGACTGGAGGAATCGGCGGGTATCGGTATTCCGGTCTGAACCATGAGGGTCATCAAACCGAAGGTCTTCAGGGCGACGGTCTTGCCGCCGGTATTGGGACCGGTGATGACCAGAACCCTGGATTCAGTGTCCAGCCCCAGGTCCACAGGAACACATTTGCCTTCTTTTCGCAGTTCCAGCAGCGGGTGCCTTGCTTTGCGGAGTACGGTCCTTTCGTCGTCGATAACCGGTATGACCCCATCCAGCCCCTTTCCGAAGCGGCCCTTGGCAAGAACAAGATCAAGCTGGGCCAGCAATTTCAGGTTCTCCGACAGCTCCTCTCGAACCTCCCTGGCAGCCGAGCTCATTGCGGCCAGGGCGTTCCTTATCTCATTCTCCTCCTGAATCTTCGCCTTGGCGAACCTGTTGTTCAGGTCAACCGCAAACAGGGGCTCAACGAACAGGGTCTGGCCGCTCTGGGAGGTGTCCTGCACCACACCTTCGAAGACCCTGTGGTATTCCGGCCTTGCCGGAATCACATATCGACCGTTTCTCTGAGTTATATAGCCGTCCTGAAGGACCTTGATCACCGATGGTCGGTCGCAAAACCCCTCCAGCTTTCGGATGACGTTGTCCCTGGTGGACCTCAGCTCACCCCTGCACCGGGCCAAAGCCTTGCTGGCTGCGTCCAGAACCTCTCCTGTCTCCGAGATGGAGCTTCGGACCCAGTCCTCCCAATCCTGAAACCGGGTCATCCTCTGGACAATCTTCGACAGCCCAGCCGCCTCTTGGCCCAGGGTCCTGAACGCCGCCTTGACCACCCCAACCGCGGCCTGGTTGCCAAGGATCCCCAGCAGGTCCTCGGGGGCCAGGATCGCCCCTTCAATATCCAGCGCCTTCAATGCTGAGGATATGTCGCACACCGCTGAAAGGTCGGGATCGGCCAGCTGAAGGAGGGCCATCGCCTCGCTGGTCAGTCCGAGAGCACTGCTGACCTGATCAACATCCCTATAGGGGAGGAGATTTTTAACCAACTCAGCCCCGGGTTCCGAATGGGCGCACAGGGCGACGTGGGACAGAAGTTCTCGGTATTCGAGCACTGTAAGAGCGTGATGGTCCATCTCACCTCTTGACAGAAACAACTCTGGTTCGACTCTGCTGGATATGGATGTGATGATCGCGGTGCTATATCAACCGGAGAGGATTTCCCTGACGATCTGATTTACCAATTTACCATCCGCCTGGCCGCTGATCCTGGGCATGACCTGCTTCATGACTGCCCCAAGATCTCCCATGGAGGACGCACCGGTTGCCGTGATGACCTCCTGGATCAGAGAACGAAGGTCCTCCTCGGACATCCGCTCTGGCAGGTAGTCGTTCAGGATGGCCAACTCCGCCTCTTCCTTCTCGACCAGATCCTGTCGGCCGGCCTCCCTGAAGGCGTCAATGCTTTCCCGGCGGCGCTTGGCCGAGGAGGTGATTTCCTGAAGCACCTGTTCGTCCTCCAACGGGCCCTTGTTGGCAATTTCCCGGTTCTTGACGGCAGCCAGAAGAAAACGAAGGACGGAAACCCTCGTTCCGTCCTTCGCTTTCATTGAGTTTTTCAGGTCTTCCTGTAATCTTTCCAGGAGTTCCAACTCAGCGATGCCTCTTGGCCAATTTGGCCATCTTCTTGCGCGCGGCGATCATCTTGCGCTTTTTCTGAATGCTGGGCTTCTCGTAGTATTCCCTTCTTCGTATCTCGGAAAGAATTCCGGATTTTTCGCACTGTTTTTTGAAACGGCGCAGGGCACCTTCGAAGCTCTCATTTTCTCTGACCCTTACACCCGGCATTAACAACCCTCCTCTCCACGGGGGATTTTTTCTGCTCTTTCTTTGGGATTCTGTGTCAAATACTAT
>JBFFDD010000216.1:0-4762 GCA_041559575.1 bacterium | reverse complement strand
GGAATCTGGAATTGAGTTACTAATCACGGCTCTTACCTAAACTGTAAACTGGAAACTGTAAACTGGAAACTTTCGCAAACTGCAAACTGGAAACTTTCCTTTTGGATTTTGGATTGGTTAATTCTATCCTTTGAGTTGCGGTTTTTGCTCCGTTTCTGGTACCGTTGACCGAAAGACACCGGCTTTCCTCCCGGGGTGAAGGATCGCCTCCATCGATGCGGACAAAGGGGCTGGGCGGGACCCCCGCGTCACAGCTTATGAGACAGATGAGAAACCTGCTGTTACTGTTCCTGATCTTCTTCGGTTTCGTGTGGGCTGTGAGGCAGTTCCTGCGTCCACGGAAGCATGTCGGGCCGCCCTCCCGGGGTGGATCGGTCCCCCGTGACGAAGGCGAGGAGATGGTCAAGGATCCCGTCTGCGGGGTCTATGTGCCGCGCAGTGCAGCGGTCACCAAGGGAACCAGCGGCGGGCTGCGCTACTTCTGTTCGGAGAAATGCAGGGATGAATTCGATGGGCAATAAATATTTCTGCTCACAGGGAGAATCGGGAGGTTAGGATGAGGCGAAATATACTTGCGGCTGTTCTCGCGGCCGTCGTGATCACGGTCACCGGCTCAGCGGCCCATGCCCTGAGCGTGGGCTCGCCGGGAAATGTGCTTGAACTCGGGGCGTCTTCTCTGTCCGGATCCTTCAGCTTCACCGAACTGGACGTGGAAGATGTCGAGGTCGACACGAAGTCCATTATGTTCAAGGGAGCTGTGGGGGCGACCGACAGCCTGACCCCATACCTGAAGATCGGTTTCGCCGACGTGGAGAGCGGCAGCCTCGGTTTCGCGTGGGGCGGGGGGGCCCTCTTCGAACTGGTCACTCCCGGCGATCCATCGGGCCTGTCGGTGGCCGTGGACCTCCAGGTTCTTTGGTGGGACAGTGATGACGGGAATATCAACTACGATGCCTTCGAGGGACAGGCCTCGCTGATGGGCTCCATCAGGTCGGGAGGAACAAAGGGATATGCCGGGGTGGCTGTGTCAACCATCGATCTGGAAGGCGGCAACCTCAACCTGGACGAGAGTGCCAGTACGCACCTGTTTTTCGGTCTTGATTATCTCATAGATTTCAACTTCTACCTGAACGTGGAGGCCCACCTGTTCGGCCAGGATTCCCTTACCATAGGGTTCGGCTACCTCTTCTGACAGGAGAGGAAGAATAATCACGCCATCGGCGTGGCCACCTCTGATCCTCCCCCGTCGAGGGGGAGGAAGATTAAGGAAGGTTGATTATGTTATGGAGGACAATGGATGAAGTTTTTTCTCGACACCGCCAACCTTGAGGAGATCAGCAGTGCCGCCGACATGGGTCTCATTGACGGCGTTACGACGAACCCCACATTAGTGGCCAGGGAGGGCCAGGAGTTTCTTCCCCTGGTGACCGAGATATGCAGGATCGTCGACGGTCCCGTGTCCCTTGAAACGGTCAGCCCCGATGCGGCGGGCATGCTCGGAGAAGCTGAGGATCTCAATACCATCGGGGACAATGTGGTGGTCAAGATCCCCATGACCCCGGAAGGCCTCAAGGCGGTCCGGTCCTGCAGTGAAAAGGGGATCAGGACCAACGTGACCCTCGTTTTCTCACCGGTTCAGGCCCTCCTGGCAGCCAAGGCAGGGGCCTCCTACATCAGCCCCTTCGTGGGCAGGGTCGACGATGTGGGCAATTCCGGCATGGACCTCATTGCCGAGATCATGCAGATCAAGGACAACTACGGCTTCGAAAGCGAGATCATCGTCGCCAGCGTCCGCCACCCGGGGCATGTCCTCGAGTCGGGCCTGCTCGGGGCCGACGTTGCCACCATCCCCTACAAGGTCCTGCTGCAGCTGTTCAACCATCCTCTGACCGACCTGGGGATCGAGAGGTTCCTGGCCGACTGGGAGAAGGTTCCCGGCCAGTCGAAATAGCCAGGCAGGAACAGGAGATTTGGAAAGTGGACGTACCGAAGGACTGTCTCTATTCCCGTGACCATCTGTGGATCAGGACCGAGGGCAATCAGGCCGTGATCGGCGTCACCGAGAAATTTATGGAGGAGACCGGGGAGGCGATCTTCCTTGACCTCCCCGAGATCGACGACTCCCTGAGTGTGGCGGCTCCCTTCGGGATCATAGAATCGAACCGGACCGTTTCCGACCTGACAGCCCCGCTGACGGGGGAGATCGTTGACGTCAATTTTGATCTCATCAAAAGTCCGGATGTGATCAACGAGGACCCCTACGGTGACGGATGGCTCGTTCGGGTTGAGATGGACGACTTCGAGCAGGCCGAGCTCCTCATGACACCGGAGGATTACGAGGATTATGTCGTCGATCTCTCGCCCGAGGAGGAGGAATGATGCAGGAAATAGCCGGGGGAGGCGGTAGGATGGAGGGAACGGGCGTGGCCTATCACCAGGAGGACAGCCTGGTCAAGATGGTCGACGTCCGGGCCGATCGTTTTGGAGAACGGACGGTCATGGAGCGCAAGAGGGAGGGTGTCTGGGAGGCCCTCACCTGGCAGGACCTGTCCCGCTCCTTCAAGGAGGTGGCCCGGGGGCTTCTGACCCTCGGCCTCACGCGTGGGGACAGAGTGGCCATCCTGTCGGAGAACCGGCCGGAGTGGGCCTTTGCCGACCTGGGAAGTTTCGCCATGGAGGGGGTGGTGGTCCCCCTGTACTGGACCCTGACGCCGGCCCAGGTGGAATACATCCTCCGGGACTGCAGCGCCAAGGCGATCTTTGTGTCCAACGCGGGCTACCTGGATACGATCCTCAAGGTCAAGCCGGCCCTCCCGGAGCTGAAATATGTGATCCATTTCGATCCCGTTCCCGCCGACAGGCTGCAGGACGGCGTCATGTCCCTGGACGACCTGCTCCAGCTGGGGAAGGATGCGCCTCCGGAGACCTGGGAGATGATGGGCCGGTGCATCGCCGAGACCTGTGGGGACGACCTTGCCACGATCATCTACACCTCGGGCACCACGGGTGAGCCCAAGGGGGTCATGCTCAGCCACGACAACTTCCTGTCCAACATCAGGTCCGTCCTGTCGGCCATCGAGGTCAGGGAGACCGATATCTGCCTGTCCTTCCTGCCCCTGTCCCACGTTTTCGAGCGGATCGCCTATTACCTTTGGCTTTACGTCGGGGGAAAGATCGTCTATGCCGAGAGCATTGATACCCTCATGGACAACATGGCCGAGGTCAGACCCACCATCCTGGTCAGCGTGCCCAGGGTCTACGAGAAGGCGTACGGAAGGATCCTCGACCGGGTGAGGGAGGGTTCCCTGTTAAGTCGGATGTTCTTTTACTGGAGCCTGGGGGTCGGCAGGAAGGTCAGCCGCCTGCTCCAGCACGGCCAGCAGCCGCAGGGCATGCTGGCCACCCACCATAAGATCGCCGACAGGCTCGTCTTCTCCAAGCTCCGCCAGAGCTTCGGGGGCAGGATGAGGCTGATGATATCGGGCGGCGCCCCCCTGTCGAAGATGATCGGGGAGTTCTTTCATGCGGCCGGTCTGATCATCCTGGAGGGCTATGGCCTGACGGAGACGTCCCCCGTGATCACCGCCAACACCCTCGAGAAGCTGCGCTTCGGGACTGTGGGCCCTGCCATCCCCGGGGTGGAAGTGCGCATTGGCGAGGACGGGGAGATCCTGACCAGGGGCCCCCATGTGATGAAGGGGTACTACAACCTCCCCCGGGAGACCGAGGAGGCCATCGACGCGGACGGGTGGTTCCACACCGGGGACATCGGGTTTATCGATGAGGAAGGGCTGCTGCACATCACCGACCGCAAGAAGGCCATCATCGTCACCGCGGGGGGCAAGAACGTGGCCCCGGCGGCCATCGAGAACCCCCTGTCCGCCGACAAGTTCATCGCCCAGGCCTTCGCCTACGGTGACGGGCGGAAGTACATCTCGGCCCTCATCGTCCCCGACTGGGAGAGGATGGAGAACTACGCCAGAGAGCACAAGATCGAGTTTACCACCCGCCGGGAACTGTGCGATAATCAGAAAATTATCGACCTCATCCAAAAGAGGGTCGACGCCGCCCTGGAGGACCTGTCCTCCTTCGAGCAGGTCAAGCGGTTCAAGCTGCTGGACCGGGAGTTCTCCCAGGAGGCCGGCGAGGTGACCCCCACCCTGAAACTCAAACGCAAGGAGATCACCCAGCGTTTCTGGGAGCACCTGGATTCGCTGTACGACTGAAAAGCGGTTGAAAGTTAAAAGTTGAAGGTTGAAAGCAGAAAGGCTATAAATCAGAAGGTCGCTGAGCTTTAACTATTCTCCCTCTATAGGTTGTCCGGAGATAGTACCATCCGGAACCTGTTGAGGGAGAATGTCTAGGTGGGGGTGAAATACCCCGGTCCAGAAAAGATTACCAGGGGCTCCAGTCAAGAGGTGGTCTGACTGGCGAAGATGATTCAGTAATTTAATGGAGGGGGATGGAAAGGAGTGGTTCCATGAAGAGAGGTCTAGTCTTAACATTAATTCTATCGCTTGCCGTGGTCCTCGCGGCCGGCACTGCCTTCGCCGGCGCCTTCCGCATCCCGGAAGCGGGCACACCGGCCATGGGCCAGGCCAATGCCTTCGTCGGTCAGGCCGACGACCCGTCAGCAGTCCACCACAACGTCGGGGCGATTACTGGTCTCGAGGGTACTCAGATCATGGTGGGTGCGAATTTCATCTCTCCCCGCAGCGAGTTCGAGGGCGTGGACGTCGTTGAAGAGGACTTCTTCGTCCCT
>JBFFDD010000215.1:0-4764 GCA_041559575.1 bacterium | reverse complement strand
CATCAAGAAGGATATCATCCGCCGGGACATCCTCGGAAGAAAGCCCCTCGTCGGGAGGGACGGTTTCCGGGGGTGAGGATTGGTCCAGCGGTGTCCTTACCGGTTCCTCACCCGGCTCAGGGGGCTGGAGGAATTCTTGGCCGAAGAGTATGTCGTGATCCGGCCGCTCATCCTCTTTCGGTTCCTGTTCCCGGGCCTGTTGGTCTTTCTCCTTCTCTTTGCTGTCGAAGGAGAAAGGATCCAGGCTTTCCCTCTTGGGAAAAAGATCGAAATCGTCTCCCATAATCTAATCCTTCTCTTTCCTGCCCTCGTCGATAACCTTCTCTGCCAGATGTGAGGGCAATTCCTCATAATGGGAAAAACTGACATTGAAATAGGCCCTCCCCTCGGTCATGGACCGAAGATCGGGTGCGTAGGTCAAAATCTCAGCCATGGGGACCTGGGCTTTGACGATCTGCTCGCCCGCCTGAGGATCCATGCCCATAACCTTTCCCCTTCGTGAGTTGAGGTCGCCGATTACGGCACCCATGAAATCATCAGGGACGGTGACCTCGAGGTCAACTATAGGCTCCAAAAGGACAGGCCTGGCATCCAGAAAACCCTTCTTGAAACCCATGGAGGCCGCGATCTTAAATGCCATTTCGGAACTGTCCACAGCGTGGAAGGATCCGTCATAGAGGGTCACCTTAACATCGCAAACGGGGTAACCGGCCATGACGCCTTCTGTCATTGCCTCCCGGATACCTTTTTCTACAGCGGGAATATACTGTCGAGGTACTGCGCCGCCGACGATCTTGTCGACGAACTCAAAATCGGACCCCCTCGGCAGGGGCTCTATCTCCAGCCAGACATCTCCGTATTGACCCCTGCCGCCGGTCTGCTTCTTGTACCTGCTCTGCAGTTTGGTCTTTCCCTTGATCGTCTCCCGGAACGGGACTTTGGGCACCTTCAGTTCCACCTCGACGCCAAACTTTTCCTTGAGGCGTTCGACGGTGACCTCCAGATGCTGTTGGCCGAGACCCGACAGGATATTCTGTTTGGTCTGATCGTCCCTGGCCACTCGAATGGACGGGTCCTCCTCCATAAGACGGGCCAGTGCCTGACTGACCTTTTCCTCATCCCCTTTGGATTTCGGAGAGATAGCATAGGAGAGAGCCGGTTCGGGAGGATCGATGGGGGGAAAGACGATAACACTGTTCTCGGCGCACAGGGTGTCGCCTGTGTTTGTCTCCTTGAGTTTCGCCACCGCGGCGACCTGGCCGGCGATGACCTCAGGCACCTGAATCTGTTTCTTGCCCTGGAGGAGAAAGAGGTTCCCAAATCTCTCTTTGCTCTCCCTGGAGGCGTTGTAGAACCCGCTGTCAGCGCCCAGGCGGCCCGATATCACCTTGAAAAGAGTCAATTTTCCTGCATAGGGATCAGCGAACGTCTTGTAGACAAAGGCCGAGAAGGGTTCATCGGGAGACGGCTTGCGTTCCACCTGATTTCCACCCTTGTCGGCCCCGGATAAGCTCCCCCTGTCCTGAGGTGAGGGCATGATGACGGTCAGATTGTCCAGGAGTCGCCGCACCCCGACGTTCATGGTTGCCGATCCGCAGAAAACGGGCATTATGTCGCCGGCAAGGATGCCCAGTCCCAACCCTTTGAAGATATCATCCTGGGTAAGTTCCGCTGACTCAAGATATTTTTCCAGGAGCTCCTCGTCGGCCTCCGCAGCGTATTCGATCAGTTTTTCCCGGAACTCCCCTGCCTCCCCCTCCAGTTCGGCTGGGATTCCCGCCTCCTCGAAAGCGCCGCTGCCGTCCATCTTGAACATGTAAGCCTTCATGGTTACCAGGTCGATGACACCCTTGAAGGACGCTTCCGAACCGATGGGTATTTGAAGAGGGACCGGATTGATGCCCAGCTTGTTCTCCATGTCCGAAACAACTTTCCTGAAGTCAGCCCTCTCACGATCCATTTTGTTGATAAAGGCGATCCCACCCAGCCCCTTTTCAGATGCTATTTTAAAAAGCTTCTCAGTCTGGACCTGAACACCGGAAACCGCACTGAGGACCAACAGGATCCCGTCACATACGTTCAGTGCAAACAGGGTGTCGGCGATAAAATCCTGATAACCCGGGGTGTCGATCAGGTTGATCTGATGATCGTTCCACTCAACTGTCGCGGTGGCGGAACTCGTAGTGATATGCCTGGAGATCTCCTCGGGGAGAAAATCCGTGACCGTATTGCCTTCTTCCACCTTTCCCAGGCGGGTCGTAGCACCCGCATTAAAGAGGATTGCTTCAGCGATGGATGTCTTACCGGCGCCGCCGTGGGCGACGATGGCGATATTCCTGATCCTGTCAACCTGTGCCTGTTTCATTCGTTGACTCCTCCATACCATTAAAATTCAGTAAAAGTATCATCCGGTGGAAAAAAGCGTCAAGGCGAAAGAACCCCGACTCAGGAGTTTCTTTCATAGAGGATCCTCAATCCCTCCAGGGTCAGGTCCGGGAAAACCTCCTTAATGGTTTTCGACTCTTGCGAGAGGACTGCCGCGAACCCTCCCGTGGCAATGACATAGGGATCCCCTTTCATTTCAGCCTTGATCTTAAGGACCAGGGAATCGACCAACCCGGCATACCCGTGGATGATACCCGATTGGATACTGGAGATCGTGTTCCTGCCGACCACGTGGGGTGGTTTCTCAAGCTCCACCCTTGGCAGTTTGGAGGCCTTGAGAAAGAGGGCATCGAGGGAAATCTGGACCCCGGGAAAAATCACCCCTCCCAGATATTCTCCCGAGTCCGAAATCACATCAAAGGTGATGGCCGTTCCGAAATCGATGACGATGAGAGCCTTGGAAAACCTTTCATAGGCCGCTACCGTATTGGCGATCCTGTCCGCCCCGACCTCCTTGGGATTTTCGTACATAATGGACATGCCGGTTTTAATGCCTGGACCGACAACCAGAGGTTTCAGGCTGAAGTTGGCCTCTGCCATATCCTCGAGGGCCTGGACTGCAGGCGGCACGACACAGGAGACAATGATGCCCCGAAGGGAAGAGGGATCGTAACCTTTGCCCCTCAAAAGGTCATTGATGAGATGGCCATATTCGTCGGCGGTACGGTCCCGGTCGGACCTGATCCTCCATGTGGCCAGCAGGTCCCTGTCCCGGTAGATACCCAGCACCGTCTGCGTATTCCCCACGTCGACGCACAACAGGAGGTCCTTTTTACCCATTTGCATGCTCCTGAAAGACCAATTCGATATTCATATATTCAATCCAAAGTCCCAAACTGAAATTCAGGGTTTATGTTTTCGAGGGGATCATAAATTTCTCATCTCCGATTTCCAATAATATCCCGGTGGGTCCTGCTGGTAGAGATTTACCGAAGTCCTTGGCACTTGGTACTTAAGAACTGCCTTCAAACCTCCACCAACTCCCCCGTCTGTACCGGCATCCTGCCCGACTCCGTCTGGAGGACCAGGTATCCATCACTGGTCAGGTCGACAGGTCTTCCCCGCATCTGTCTTGTTCCGTCGTCATAGATGTAATCCCTGTCCCATAGGGCGTGTGCGCACCATTCATCCCTGGCCTCCTTCCATGCCGCACCACGGTACGAGAGCCGGTGGTGATCGATGCTCCGTTCCAGATTAACCAGGAGTTCCTCCGGTGACCAGTGGATACCCGCTTCCTCACAGGATGTCGCCTTGGCGATTAATTCTTCGGGATATTCACCTCTAAGATCCCTCAGGTTGATCCCGATGCCCGCGATGACGTAATGCACGGTCTCGCCCTTGGTTTTCCCCTCCATAAGGATGCCGGCCAACTTTCGCCCATCCCAGAGAACATCATTGGGCCATTTCAGGCGCAAGGAAACGTCCCTTTGTCTGAGGGCACAGTGCACGGCAAGGGATACGATAAGTGACATTCGCGGCAGTTCCACCACGCTGATGTCAGGTTTCAGGAGAACGGAAAGGTAGAGATTCCCGGGTGGTGAATACCACACTCTGCCCCGTCTCCCTCGGCCTTCCGTCTGCTCCTCCGCCAGAACAGCTGTCCACTCGGGCGCTCCCTCCTCGGCCATTTCCCTGAGCAGTTCGTTGGTCGAGGATACAGTGCCGAATCGATGCACGTTCATATAGAGGTCACCCGAGATCCAGGCTGATATCCACGGAAGGCGCAGAATGGGTCAGGCTCCCGACGGAGACGTAATCGATCCCCTTGTTCCGAAGATATTCCTCCAGGTTGTCAAGGTCGATTCCACCCGAGACCTCGATCAGGGCCCTGCCGGCGATCCTGTCCACCGCCTCGCCGACGGCCTCCGGCTGAAAATTGTCGAGCATGATCAGATCGGCACCGGCCTCTATAGCCCCGTCCAGATCCATGGGGTCATCGACCTCGACCTCGATGGCCATTCCCGGGGGTGCATTCGCCCTGGCCCTGGCAACCGCCTCGGCCACACCTCCGCATGCCGCTATATGATTGTCCTTGATCAGGATGCCATCAAAAAGCCCCATTCGGTGGTTACGGCATCCCCCGGTCCTGACAGCTCTTTTGTCAAGCCACCTCCACCCGGGGACCGTTTTACGGCTGTCGACGACGATTGTCCTCCCCGATGCGGCGGCACGATACCGGCGTGAAAGAGTGGCGACACCGCTCATCCTCTGGAGAAAATTCAACGCGGTGCGTTCACCGGCAAGGACTGAAGAGCCCGGACCCTCGACTTCGGCTATAATCTCCCCTTCTCCCAGTTCGCTGCCCTCGCTGACGAGGCT
>JBFFDD010000214.1:0-4765 GCA_041559575.1 bacterium | reverse complement strand
TTTTCGGAGGCGGTATCATGGCCATGGATGGAATAAGGATTTCCTGTCCGGGATAGATGAGGTGGGGGTTCTCAATGCCGCGGTTGACATTCCAGACCTGAGGCCAGAGAAACGGATCGTACAGATATTGAGTTGATATGTCCCACAGGGTGTCTCCCTTCACCACGACGTGTACCCTGTCCCCGGTATCTGTCAGTGCCGGTGTTGACAGGCACAGGAGAACAGATGCTGTGAGGATACAGATTACCGTACACATTACCGACGGAAAAGTTCTCATGGCTCTCTCCTCAATAATTCACACTGCCTTATTTTCCCCTCCCTGATGGTTAGCTGGCTTTTTGATCCTAACTGTCAGTGCTGCGGCGAGACTGGATCGCCGGGTCGACTCACAACCGGGTACCTGAAGGGAGGCTGAGGACCAGTGATCCCCTTGCCTCCGTCCTTTCCGCCACCCTGGTGGGAGAGGAGCGATAGAAAATCATAGGCTCCCGCATCTCGCCTGTCAAGGAGGCGTTCCGCCCCTCCAGGATCCTGTCATCTGGCCTCCACCGAGATTTCGAGAAAACTCAGATACATCTTCGCCTTCTGATTTTCCGGGTTTGTTTTGAGGACCTCCTTCCATTCGGTTGCTGCCCGGTCCAGAAAGCCACGGGAAAAATAGGTGATACCCAGCTGGATGCGGGCATCGAGGAAGTCCGGCCTCACCGCTGCGGTTTTCGAGAACACCTCGAGGGCCTCATCGAGGTAACCCATTTCCCTCAGGGTAATACCCAGCTTGACCTGGATATCAGCGAAGGACGGCGAGAGGGTAAGGGCCTTGCGGTATTCATCCGCGCTCTCCTTCAAAAGACCCAGTTCACGATAGATGTCCCCGATCTCAAGGTGCTTGTTGGCCAGCTTGCCGGCCACAAACGGATCCAGTGATGCTTTTTTACTTATGACCCTGCTCTGGGCCCGCTGAATGACCTCCTTTGCCTCGTCGTACTGGCCGATCTCGTTGAGGGTTACGGCCAGATTCAGTGAGGCCTCCGTGTAGTCCGGATTCAACCTCACGGCTTTGGCGAGGAACTCCTTTGCCCGCAGATAATCCTCTTTCTGGTAATAAAGCTGGCCGATCTTGTTGCACACATCTGCGAATTCAGGGTTTCTCTGGTGGAGTTCGATGAGGATCGATTCTGCTTCATCCAGATGGCCCCGGGACATGAGGCCATCGACTTCCTTCAGGTTCAGATCGATGGAAACAGGTTCCTTAGGTTTGTTGATCATGATCCGTTTTCTCCCCTGAACGGCTCCCCCATTTCCTTGAGTGAAAGGGCATCCTCGACGATGATCTCCGCCTCCCTTTTGACCTCCTCGGGATACCGGCCGGTTAGGATGCTGGACGCCCTGGCGAGGGCGGCATCAGGCCGCTTCCTCTTAAGATAATACTTCGCGATCCCCAGTTCATGGAGTCCCTCCTTCTCGAGAAGAAGATCGATCCATTGCCGGGCCTCCGGGGCGTTTTCTCCATCGGGGTATTTGCCGACATACTCCTCGAAGAGAAGTCTGGCGTTCTTCACCGGCATGACATCCCTGTCGTGGGGCAGAACCGTTTTGATGGTGAGAAGGCCTATGCCCTTTCGCTGAATAACCCGGATGTTGGCCATCGCCCTCTTGAAGATGGCTTCCGAGGCGTGGGGACCGTCGGGATAACCGGACAGGTAGGACGAGTATGCCGATTCAGCCTCGGGAAATTTTTTCAGTCGATAATTGGTTTCGGCCAGAAGGTACTGGATCTCCCCTCCCAGTGTCGTGCCGGTGGTCACGATCCGCAGATCGTCCAGGATGTCGATGGCCGAATCATATTGCCTGTCGTCGTAATATTTCCGAGCCCTTTGAAACTCCTCCGAGGGACTGGCTTCTTTCCTGATAGGAGCCGAACAGGAGACGATCCCTGAGATGAGGACGAGAAGGACGGGGATGATTTGCACGGTCCGGGTTTTCAGCGGTGGCTCCTTTTGAAACTTGCGTTGGTCAGGTGCGCCCTAGTATGGTGAAGAAGCGCAGGGGGTGTCAAGTATGGGGTTATTATAAACAGAGTATTCAGTGTTCAGTAATCAGGATTCAGGAAGAAACTCCTAATAAAATTTAACTGAGAGGAAAAGGCAGGATCTGAACCTCGCAGTTATACTGACTACTCGATACTGCTTTCCTTCCAGGGAGTTCTCTATGATCGTAACCATCCTCGGGTCAGGGACCTCGGTCCCCCAGAAGGACAGGTCCCCTCCCGGCACCCTGATCCGGTCAGGCGACCGGACCCTCCTCGTGGATGCCGGACCGGGCACCCTGTGGAACATGCTCCGGTTCGCCGGGGTGAAGATGAACCGGGTCGGTGGTGTTCTTCTGACGCACCTGCACATCGACCACTGTGCCGACCTGGCTCCGATCCTTTTTGCCCTCCGTTCGGCCGAACTGGAGCGGTCCGAGCCCCTGCTGATCGCCGGACCGGGGGGTACGGAAGCCTATTATGATGGCTTGCATCGGTTGTATGGCCGATGGGTCGAACCGGCTGGATATGAACTGGTCATCCGGGAACTGGCAGGTGGTTTGATCAGTTGGAACGGCTTCGAGATCAGGTGCGCGCCCACAGAACATTCCCTGGACAATCTGGCTTTTCTGGTCACGGACATGGAATCAGGTCGAAACTGCCTGTTTACCGGTGACGGACAACCCACGGCACAACTGCTCCAATTGGCCGCTGGCCGGGTGGACATCCTGGTGGCGGAATGTGCCCTTCCGCCCGGCGGGACTCAGGAGGATCACATGAACCCCGCGCAGGCGGCCCGCCTCGCCCGTGATTGCGGGGCCAGGGTCCTGGTTCTGAACCACCTGAACCCGGAATGCCTCAGGGAGCCGGTGATCAGGGATGCCGCAGAGCATTTTGCCGGAAGGATCCTGGTCGCCGAGGACGGGATGAGGGTGAGTTTGGGGGATTTTCCCGAGTAGACCGGATTCAGGAGGATGGAGAATAGAAAATGGAGAATAGAAAATAGAGAATTAGAAAATGGAGAATAGAAAATGGACAATGGAGATCAGAGACCCGAAATTAGGGATTGGAAATTGGATAATTGAACCGCATCAGGACGTTTCTGTGCCCAAAGTGTTTGCCCCACCAACTGAAAACCGGAAACTGCATACTGGAAACTCCCTTCACCCGACGGCGTGAAGAGTCCTATTCCTCCTTCTCGAAACTGTTGGCGGCTCCGCAGGCTGGGCATTTGCGGGGTTTGCACCGGCCTTCTTTGGTCTCCCCGCACTCTTTGCATTTGAAGGTTGCCATTGGGGTGTTACTCCTTTTTACCGTTTGTGCGGGGCGCGAGAATCCCGCGGCGCGCGGGATCGGCAATCCTCGGCGTATTGCATTAAACGACTCCGGTTGCCTCCTCCCTGGGGCCTTGCATCTCACCCATTCTCCCGCACCTAAAAAATAAAAGAATGTAATGTTTTGGATTTAAACCTGGAACATGGAGCCCGGAACCTGAAACGGGTTCTATTGGCACCCCTCACACTGTCCGACGTAGTGCACCTGAACGCTGTGGACCTGGAAGGTTTTCAGGTCGGGGTCGATGGGCGGAAAGGTCTGCTGGTCCGGAAAAACATCACTGATCTCCCTGCAGCTCCGGCAAAAGGTGTGGTAATGACGGCTCATGTCAGGGTCATAATGGGCCCGCTCCGGATCTATGGTCAACTCGTTGATCTCACCGAGGTCCCTCAAGGTCTGAAGGGTCTTATAAACAGTGGTGAAAGAGATGGAAGGGTGGATCTTGAGGACCTGATGGAAGACATCCTCCGCAGAAGGGTGTTTTCGGTTTTCCCTCAGGAGGTTGAAAATGCTCAGTCTCTGGGGTGTGATTTTGAGGCCAGCGCCACGAAACCTCTGAACCACCTTGTCAATATCGTTCATTATCAGCACCGCCTTAACTGTCCTGTTCCTCTTACCTGTGATGAACCGGGTATTAAATTTAAGAAGATTTCCCGAAAAAGTAAACAACAATTTTGTATTTAGGATGCCGGCTGGATGAACGATAGGATGTGATGGAGCTGGAAATCACCGCTTGCCTGAACCGGATTGAGGTCCTGACAAGGGGGGTCTTCATGGGGGCGGTTGGCTTCCGGGTCGGAAAAAGCGGCGGTCAGATTACCAGAGGTGCCAGTCCTTCCAGTCCCGTTCCAGAAGCTCGAGGAAGAATCCCACCAGGGGGAAGTACACCAGAAGGAAGGGTGCAAAGGAGGAGAAAGTGACCCAGAAGGGGGGGTCGGCCCAGGCGGAAAGCGCGACAACCAGGAGAAGAATGCCCAGAAAAAGCTTCGTGGACGAGTGCTTCCAGCCGGTCACGGAATAACGCTTCATCCTGGTCCAGCCGTATGACATCCGATCCCTCCCCACACGGTATGTGACGAAAATCACTCCCTTTAAGTAAAAACAACATTTAACTGGTTGTCAAGGAGGAACTGGCGCGGTCGTGGACACAAAAGAATGTTTCAGGTTTAACGTTTCATGGGGTCAGGGCGATAGGGCGCGTGGGCGAAGAGGACCCTCCTGTCATTGCGAGGAACGATTTGACGAAGAAGGAAAAATTTATAGTCCTGAGAGATAAAGTGTTAATAGATAAATATACTGAGATTATACCTATCACATATCACTTAGTACTTAGGACTCAGCTCTCAGTTCTCAGTCCTGATCTCTTCAAACGGAGAACCAGCTTTTCTAATCACCCGCTTTCAC
>JBFFDD010000213.1:0-4779 GCA_041559575.1 bacterium | reverse complement strand
GATCGGACCACAGAGGGCCACAGATAAGAAAAGGAGGTGGAGGGTTTTCCAGGAAACTGGAACCCTGAAACCAGGCACTTACGGTTTCCCCTGCGGCCCTTCCCCCATCGCTCTTTTGAGCTATGGGGGACAAGCTGCTTGCCCACCGTAGCCTTGGCGAAGGTGGGCGGCGAGGGCTCCAGGGCCCTCTCTGTGTCCTCTGTGTTCAGTCTTTTGACTAATGCGCGGGGTTTAACGCAGAAGGACCACAGAGAGGTTCTGGGAAGTCAGGGGACCCCGAATTGGGAAACTTCTCAATGTGTTTTCACGGCCTTGCAGATCAAAGGGAACGGGCGAGAGAACTTAATGCCTCACTTTAAAGCGAATCTTATAGTCACCTTTGCCCTATTTACGCTGATCGCCGTCAGTCCCGTCTACGGCGGCGATACGTCGGTGACCGGGACAGTGCTCTTCAGGGGAGCGGGCGAGGGAGGGGTCTATGTGGAGGCCTTCGACCGGCCTCCCGCTCCGTCGGCAACGCCCGTGGCCTCATCGAACAGCGGCCGGGACGGCAGGTACGTCATCCAGCTCCCGGAGGGGTTCTATTACCTGACGGCCAAGAAGAGACCCGGCGGCCTCAATTCGGTGGGTATGCTGTACGGGACCTCCGGTGAGAGGCCCGTTAAGGTGTCCGGAGAAGAGATGGGTCTGCCCGACATCGTTCTGCGCGACAGTGGTACCGCGGGGGGGACCGTGGACGGTGGAGTGGAGGTTTCCGGGAGCCTCACCTATCTCGGAAAACCCCGGGCAGGCGCCTATGTTTACGCCTATCCGGGAAGCCGGCGGAGGGGCCCCGGGTATCTGAGCCGCGTGCGGTCCGGGGAGGACGGCCGCTTCACACTCCGCCTGCCGCCGGGACTCTATACCCTGACGGTGAGAAGCACCAGGGGTGGGGAGGGTATGGGAACTGTGGCCGTGTCGGACCTGGTGGGGGAGCTTCCCGATGGCCCCCGAAGGATAGAGGGCGAACGGGTGGAGGTCGGGACCATCGAGCTCAGAGAGGTGGACCAGGCCACCTGGCGGCAGAGCAGATGGGCTGCCTCACAGACGGGCCTGACCATTCGGGGGCGCATACTAAGCGAGGATGGACAGCCCGAGGCCGGTGTATACGCCTTCGTCTACAGCGACCAGAGGATGGTCGGCAAGCCGCTGGCCATATCACCCCCCACGGGCAGGGACGGTGTCTACGCCGTAACCGTTCCGAAGCCGGGGACGTATTACGTCGGGGCGCGGAGCCGTTTTGGGGGACCGGTGGAGCCGGGTGAGAGGATGGGGGCCTACGATACCGAAGGCATACGGCCGGTGGACCTGCAGGACGGTCAGCTCCGAAACAGGTACGACATCGTGGTGAAGGAGGTCTGGTAGTACTATGCGTTCGTCTTTGCGGACATGGATGGTGACGATTCTCCTTCTGGCCCTGGCCCTTCCCGCCGCGGTACTCGCCGACGGGTCCGGCATCTACGGCAGGGCCGCCTGGCGGGGGGAACTGGTCCCTGGCGTGGTGGTCACCGCCTACGCCGATGGATCCACCCGGTACCTGTCCGGCGGCGTGGCCCATTCGGAACCCACCGGCGTGGATGGCATTTATCGGCTGTCCCTTCCGCCGGGCCGTTACACCCTGGTGGCCCGGAAGTTCGGCGATCCCGGTACCGAGAGACCCCAGGCGGGCGACTATTACTGTTATTACAGCGGCAGCCCGGTTGTCGTTCCCGCCGATAGCTGGGTGCCGGTGGGTTTTAACATGGTCCGGTTCAGCCAGGAGATGAGGGAGGCGTCCGACAGGACCCTGATCGAAGGGATGATCACCTTCGGTGATGAACCCCTGGAAAAGCTCTATCTCTACATCTACACCGAGCCCACAGAGGGTTTCAGGGGGCCGGGTACGGCCACCATACCGGTGGGGTCGGGCGGCCGGTTCCGGGCGGTGGTCAAGCCCGGTTCCTACTTTCTCATCGCCAGGAAAAGGGTCAGGGGAGGCATGTACGGACCCATGGAGATCGGTGACTATTTCAATTTCTACCCCGGCAACCCGGTGGTGATCGGAGACGGCGAACGGGTGGAGCTGACCCTGGAGACGGTCACCCGGATCAGCCAGCTCGAGGAGGAAAATCCCCTTCCCGCCCTGGAGGGCAGGATCGTCGACGGGTCCGGCGAACCGGTGGCAGGGGTGAGGGTGTTCGCTTTCCCGCCCGGGCAGGTAAAGGGCCGGCCCCTTTACTTCTCCGGGCCCAGCGGCAAGGATGGCCGGTTCCGGCTGCTCCTCCCCGAATCCGGTCCCTTCAGTCTCGCGGCCCGCCAGAGGTTCGGCGGCCCTGTGTCCACCGGTGAGTACAACGGTCTGTACCGGGATGGAGCGCCCGCTACCATGGGAGAGGATGATCTGAACCGGGAAGTAACCCTGATAGTCGAAAGGCAACCGTGATGGGCCCCTGGGGACTGACGATGGACAGGAGGTGTGTGACCGTCAGAGTCTGCCTGACCCTGGTCATGGTCCTGTGGTGGCCCGCCTCCCTTCGCGGGCAGACTCAGAGACCCATGGTTCCAGAGCGGGTCACCGGCGAACTGGTCCTGACCGGGCAACATCGGGTCGATGGACCGGTCACCGTGGAGAAGGAGGGAACGCTGACCCTCGAGAGGGGCTCCAAGATCCTGTTCGCAGAGGGCGGCGGGGTCCACGTCCACGGCAAGCTGGTGGTCCTCGGGACCGAAGGTTCACCGGTGGACCTTGGTCCGGTGGCGGACGGGAAGTGGAAGGGGCTGGCTCTCTACCAGGGAGCCAGGGCCGAGATCAGGGGGCTCAGACTTCAGGGTGCCGAGACCGCCCTGAGCGTCCTCGCCGCGGAAATGGTCATCTCGGGCTCGGAGGTTTCCGGCAGCCAGAAGGGCCTTTACCTGGTCCGTGAGGCCAAGGTCGAGGCGGAGGGTCTGCGGCTGGTCGGCAATCAGGTAGGGTTGGCCGCTGAGATGAAATCGACCGCCCGGATCAAGGGCTGTGTGTTCGAGGGGAACCGGGTCGGTCTGGGGATCGCCTCGGGGGCCCGGCCGGTGGTCATCGGCAACCGGTTCTCAGGCAACGGCATGGCCCTCCAGATCTCCCAGAGGTACCCGGAGACCGTAAAGGGGAACCTGTTTTCCGGCAACAAGGTGGCCGTCAGGCTCTACCAGAACGGACCCGACACGGTCCTCGAGGGCAACCTGTTTGCCGGTAACGAGGAGGCGGCGATCCAGGTCCTGTCCTTCTCCTCTCCGGCCATCCGGAACAACCGGATCGTGGGCGGGGGCTTCGGCCTGTTCGCCAACCAGTTCTCCTCCCCTGTCATCGTCAACAATGCCTTCGAGGATCTCAGGGAGGCCATCCACCTGACCAAGAAGAGCGGCTCGCGGGTGGCCGGAAACACAATCTCCGGCTCGGGGATCGGCCTCTTCCTGGACTTTTCCTCCTACCCCCTTATCCGGGAGAACGTTTTCGACGGCAACGAGACTCATATCAAGCTGGGGAGATTTCAGTCCTCCCACTGGGAGGCGAGTGCCGGGTCCAAACGGTACGTCCTGCAGGCGGCGGCCCGAGTGGGGAGCCGGAATCCCAAGCTGGCCGAGGGCCCCGAGGACTTTCCCGAGGCGGTGGATGCCGCTGGCAACCACTGGGACAAGGCCACCACCGAGGAGATGCGTCAAAAGGGCTCGGATGCCGATATCACATCTCTGTACGACGGTTACGACCTTCCCCGGGTCACCTACGAGGGGTTCGGCGAACAGGAGTACCGGCTGGACAGGATCGTATACCAGCCGTACCTTGATTCCCCCCCGCCCGGATCGGGCCTGAAGGGTTGGAAGGGAAAGGAAGATGAGCTGGGCCTCCCTTAATCCGCTGGCCTCGTCGGCGGCCGCCGTCCTGGCCGCGGCTGCCCTCGTCGCTGCCCCTTGCCCGGCAGCCGCAGTTGGGTCGGGGCAGGTTGCCGGCCGGCTGGTCAGCGGTGACCTGCCGGTCCCGGGAGGTGTCGTCCGGGCGTTCTCACAGGCCGGCCTGGAGGGGGATCCCGTCGCAGTGTCGGGTCCCTCGGGAGAGGACGGCCGCTATTCTCTGGACCTTCCCCCCGGCCGCTACCATCTGGCCGCCTCGAAGGGGGATCTGTGGTCCTATTGCGGGCAGAACCCTGTCCTGGTTAGGGATGGGGAGAGGATGTGGATCGGTTTCAATCTCCGGCCCTGGCAGCCGGCCCGGTACGCCGAGGACCCTGACGGCGGACTCGAAGGCAGGCTTGAGGGCAAGGTGACCCTCAACGGGTTTCCAGCCCGTGACGTGACCGTTTCGATCTACCTTGACCCGGAGGAGAGTTTCAGGGGTATGGCATTCGCCCGGTCCATGCCCACCGGCGCTGACGGGGTTTTCTCCCTGGAGATGGTCCCCGAGTCCCGGTACTATCTCGTGGCCAGAAGGAGGATATCCGGCAGGGAGTTCGGCCCCATGGAGAAGGGAGACCTCTTCTCCTACTACCGCTTCAATCCGGTGCGGGTCGTGGGCGGCAAGACCGTCGAGGTAAGCCTGCCGCTGGTGGAGAAGAGGCAGGACAAGGAGATCTACGGCACAGGTCTGATAGGGATGGAACCCGGATTTGCCGGCATCATCACCGGCAGGAAAGGACGGCCCATAGCCGGGATCCACGTCTTCGCCTACCTGGAGCCGGAGATGGGGCACCACAAACCGGCGGCCATCTCGTCGCGCTCCGATGACCGGGGCCG
>JBFFDD010000212.1:0-4782 GCA_041559575.1 bacterium | reverse complement strand
CCATATACTATAAACTATATACTATTACTATATACTACAACCATATACTCCCATTCTCCAAGAAACCCGAACCTGGTCAGAATTTAAAGTCCTGGTCAAGGTCTAAACCCGGTCCGGGCACCAGGCACTGCTTTTAGGCCCTTCTCTCGGGGGCCGTTCCTCCCCGGCAGCCGGATCCAAATTTTCCTTGTTCGTCCCTTCCGAGGTGGTTTAGAATGGCCCATTGCACCGGGAGCTTTCGTCGCGTGGCCGCGCGGTTTCCGAAGCGTTAAATCGATCTTCAGCAGGACGTCACAACCTGTCGGGGTTGCGGCGGCTCTGTGCTCATTTGCTCGGGGGGGCGTCCTGAGGATGATGCGCCCGTTGTGCGCAACATTGCTCGGTCAGGAGAATGCCATGTCGAGGAAAATCGGTTCGATCCCCTGGATCCTGTTTGTTATGGGAATGTTGTCGATGTCCTTTCTCGCCTCCTGCGGGGGTGGATCGGAGGGAGGAACTTCGGTGGTGAAGGTGACAGTGTCCCCCACGGCGGCCCTCCTGGTCCAGGTGGGCGAGGAGCGGCAGTTCACAGCCGTGATCACCGGCACTGACGGTGGTGTCATTGATGCGGATGTCACCTGGTCCAGCTCCGACACGGCCTCCATAACGGTGGACCCCTCCGGGTTGGTGAAAAGCGCCGCCCTGCCGGGATCGGCGGTCATCACCGCCGAGGCGGACGGCGTGGTCTCCAACCCCGTCGTGGTCATCGCCGCCCAGCCCGCCTCGGGAGCAGTGCTGGTGGATGATTCCCGGGTGGTGGGCGGTTTCGCCCTCGATGACCCTGCCGGTCCTTGGCAGGTGGGCGCCATGTACAGTGTGATCCTCACCGACGTGTCCGGCCTCAGCCCGGGGACGATCCTCATGTCCACCGGGGAGCAGCCCGTGGGCGGCCGGGTCTATGCCACCGGGGCGGCCGCGGGGGGCACCCGGGTTACCCTGGAGACGATCCCCCTGGACCAGATGTTCGCCCAACTGGACATCGACCTGGAGCTGGACCTGAGCCGCCTCGACTACGTGGTGCCCGGCGCCGTTCTTGCCGACTACGATGTGGTGGACGGACCGGGAGGGAAAATCGACTTTAACCTCATTCAGGCACAGCCCGCCTCGCAGGCCTTGAGCGCGAGGGCGCAGCCGGCGGCCTTTGCCACCATCTCGGCGGACTTCGGACCCTTCGAGTGTGAGGCGACCATGAACAGCCCGCTGAACATCAACGTCCAGCCCGCCAACATCTCCATCGTCAGGGACCTGAGCCTGATCTTCGACTACGACAAATCGGCGGGAGGCCTCCAGGAACTGGGGATCCGCGGAGAGATCACCGGCACGTTCAAGCTGGCCGCCAACGTGGTGACCCAGTTCGACGGCAAGCTCGAGTGCAAGGCCGAGCTCGCCAGGATCCCCATCCCCATAACCGGTTTCATCTCGGCTTTCTTCGGACCTTCGGTGCCGGTGGGGGTCGGCTTCGACATGGGAGGCAAGCTCACCCTCTCCCAGGTGGGCTTCGAATTGGAGGCCAAGGGAGCCGGGATCCTGGAGGCCGGGCTGCAGTGTCCTTCCAGCGCCGGCTGCTCGCCGGCCCTGGCGCTCACCACCTCCAGCGAGGCCAAGTTCAAGTGGAATACACCCCCCGACCTGACCAGCACCTACGGGGCAGTTCAGCAGATCAGGCTGGAGCCCACGATTTCCGGGTTCGCCTTCGCCAACCTGGACGCCGGGTTCGACCTCATCTTCGACACCTTTACCGTCACCCTGCTCCAGGCCAAGCTGGGGCTGGCCCAGAGCGGCAATCTGGCCGTGGTTGAGGCCCAGGCCGGGGACGATTCCTACAGCTCGGACTACAAGCTCAGCCTGGACACCCTCATCGGAACGGCGGCGGACCTGTCGGCCCTGGGAGGGTTCTTCGGCCTGACCATGCAGGTCCTGGAGCTCAAAAACCAGGACGTCCTGGGCCGGTCGCCCCGGAAGGCCACCACGGACCCGGTTCTGGCCGACCGTATGTTCTACGAAACGGGCGACGTGGTGAACTTCAAGGTGAAGCTCGATCCGGTTGACGTCGACTTTCCCGTCGTGGGCTACAACGTTGACACGGTGGAGATCTACCGCCTGACCAACGACGCGGTGGCCGGCACCACCGCTGAGCTTCTGACGCTCAAATCCGCCCAGGATGGGCAGACCACCTTTGATCTGCCCTGGACCGCCGACGAGGACGGGGCCATCAACGACGATGTCTTCGCCTTCCTGAACACCAAGATCCTTCCTTTCCCCTTCTTCGACCGGCTGGAGGTGGACAAGGTTGCGCCGCCTCCTATCCTGGTGATGGACCCGCCCTTTATCCACCTGGGGGATAATCCCGGTACCGATCCCGTGGGGACCACCTACACCTGGACCTTCGACGTGCCCGCCTACTATCCCCTGGCCACCCTGGAGATGACTGTGGCCGAGATCGACCTCTATCCCACCCATCCGTCCGTGTCGCTTAACGGGTTCGTCCTTGGGATCACGGAGGGCCAGGTCGATCCTGTGTACATCGAGACCATTGACCTGACGGAGACCCATGGATCTACGTGCATATTCCGGATCGCGGACGGTCCCTTCACCTTCAGTGCGGACGTGTCGAACATCCTGATCGAAGGCGGACAGAACACCATCACCGTCACCACGTACGCCACCCCGGCCAACCACTGCACCTCTGGGGGGGGGTACCCCTATGACGACATAGATATATACGACGTCGTGATCATGGCCAAGTAGGGGAAGGATCTGGCGCAACGAGCACAGGGCAGCAGTGCACCCGCGCGCCTGGCGGGACGGTCGTGCACGAACCCCTGGCAGGGGAGGAACAGTTTATAGTCTATTGTGTATAGGGTGTACCAGTAATAGTAATGGTATATAGTGTATAGTGTATAGAAAAGGCGTTTAAAACCATACGGTTGCAGCCCTCCCCATATACTATAAACTATACACTATTACTATATACTATAACCATATACTTAACCCCCGTTTGCACTCTCCCGTGCATGAAAAATCTCCCTGCGATCACAATCCTTTGTATCGCAAATTTGCGATTGACCGTATATGCTGATTTTGCGATAATTCATTTGAGCAGGGCCCTGGATGCCTGAGACGAAGGTTGTCCTGTTCGCCGAGGCCGACGGAACCTGCCCCCTCATCGACTGGCTGGATGGCCTGCCGGCCAAGGTCCAGGACAAATGCATCGTGCGGGTCGAGCGCCTGGCCGGGATGGGCCATGAGCTGAGGCGGCCGGAGGCGGATTATCTGAGGGACGGGGTTTTCGAGCTCAGGGTCCGCCACATGAACGTTCACTACCGCATGCTCTATTTCTTCCACGGGAAGCGGGCCGTCATCTCCCACGGCCTGGTCAAGGAGGGAAAAGTGCCGAAGAGGGAGATCGAGCTGGCCAGACGGAGAAAGCAAAAGTTCGGGGCCGATCCCCGGGCGCACACCTATGCAGGGTGAGGACCATGGCTGAAAGGAAGAGGACGACAGACGCGGAGAAGATCCTCAAGGGCCGGTACGTTGGCGACGATATCCGGCGGGAGGAGTCCGTGGAGGAGGAGCGGGTCAACGCCCAGGTGGCCCGGGACATCCACGACCTGCGCCGGGAGGCGGGCCTGACCCAGAAACAGCTCGCCGACCTGGTGGGCACCACCCAGTCGGTCATCAGCCGCCTGGAGGACGCCGACTACGGGGGCCACTCCCTGTCCATGTTGAATAGGGTCGCCCGGGTGCTGGATAAAAAGCTGATGGTGAGGATGGTTTAGAAGTAATAGTCTGAAACTAGTAATAGTCTATAGTATATAGTGTATAGAAAAAGCTTTAAAACCATACGGTTACATCCCTTCCCATATACTATAAACTATACACTATTACTATATACTATTCCTATATCCTTAACCCCACTTGGCCCCTCCTTTGCACCTCCCGGTGCATGAATTCCAGGAACAGAATAGAAAAGTTAGAAGACTTGATTGTGTGGAAGAAAGCTAAAAACCTTACCACCGAGATCTACCGGATCACCGGCAAAGGGCCCTTCGCTAAAGATTATCTGCTGCGCGACCAGATTCGTCGGGCAGCTATCTCGATCTCATCGAACATCGCCGAGGGTTTTGGGCGATACAATAGGGGAGAATTCGCCAATTTTCTCTCCATAGCGAGCGGTTCGACCACTGAGGTCAAGTCTCAGGTCCATCTGGCCAAAGATCTTGGTTATGTTGGGGGTGTTGAAGCCGACGAGATCATCGTAGCATGTGACGAGATTACGCGGATGATCGCCGGGTTGAGACGGAAAGCCAAGAAATAGTAATGGTGTATAGTGTATGGTGTATAGAAAAAGCTTTAAAACCATACGGTTACAGCCCTTCCTATATACTATAAACTATACACTATTACTATATACTATTCCTATATACCCCATTCCACTCATTTGACCCCATCGGTTATGCCTGGAAACTGGAAAATGCGCCTTCGCAACCTGGCCTGCCTGGCCGTCGGGCTTGGTACGGTTATCTTCTGGGTTACGCAGCCCCTGCTTACCAGCCCCGCTGCACTGAGGTACCCCCCTGTCGATGTGGACCCGGCAAGGCTCGAGGCCCATGTCAGGACCCTCGTCGAGCAGATGACCCCCCGGGACTACGACCATCCGGAGAATATGGGAAGGGCAGCGGATTACATCAAAGGTCAGCTCAAAAGCCATGGTGCGCGGGTTGCCGAGCTCAGTTACGGGAT
>JBFFDD010000211.1:0-4816 GCA_041559575.1 bacterium | reverse complement strand
GGGCCAGGGCGCTGCGCCGGAAGAGGACGGCCAGGATGAAAAGGAGGAGGACGGGGGACCAGGCCAGGAGGATTTGCATTAAGCAAATCCTCCCGAGGGGGAGATGGGGCGATAGGGCGACAGGAAGAAGAGGTGAGGAGGAGAAGAGGAGAAATAATCCAGCGACCAAACTCTTTTCAGTAAAAATGTTTGATCCATATTCAATATTCCACCGGTGTTTTTCAGAAAGAAGAGTTTCACCTCTTTCCCTTTTCTCCTTTTCCCCTCTTCTGAACTCAAGTTGTCACCCCTTTAAAGGGATAGACAACTTGAGAGATGTCCTTCGCGTCAAGCGCTATCATCGCCAGCCGATCCATCCCCACCGAGACGCCGGCACACCGGGGCATTTGGCCGACGGCATCCAGAAAGCCCTCGTCGATGGTCAATCCTTCGATACCGCCTTTTGCCAGATCGGACCTCACTTTTTCCATCCGGCCGCGCAGATCAGCGACATCGGTCATTTCGGAATACCCGTTTGCCAGCTCAACACCGCCGATGAAGACCTCGAAACGCTCCAGGAATCCGGGGTCATCCTCCCGGGGTTTAGCCATGGTTCCCAGGAAGGCCGGGTAATCGGTCACGAAGGTGGGCCTGTCCCTGCCCAGATTCGGTTCAACATGATCCAGATATATCCTGAAGAAAAGATCCTCGTCGCGATCATCGTCTGTGGACAAGTATCCCCTTGAGCCCAGGGCCTCGGTCATTTCGCCCCGGTCAAAGGAGCCGACCCCGGCGTACCGGGCGAAAGCTTCGGCAAGGGTCAACGTCTCCCAGGGACCGTCAAGATCGTAGGTCACCCCGTCCCACCGGATCTTTCCCTCGCCCCCTTCCAGGCGGCAGACCTCCCTGATGACCCCTTTCGTGTCCCGCATGGCGTCACGATAGTCCGCACCGACTCTGTACCACTCGAGCATGGAAAATTCCCATCGGTGCAGGGCCGTCATCTCCTCGTCCCGAAACACCTTGCTGATCTGAAAAATGCTTCCCGAGCCGGAGGCAAGCAGCTTCTTCATGGACAGCTCCGGTGAGGTGTGAAGCCAGAAACGTTGTGGTCGGCCGGAGAAATCCCGCAGCGTGACGGGCACCGGGAGGATGTTCGGGTCCAGATTTGGGCAGGACAGAACCAGCGGGGTGGAGACCTCGACAAAACCCTCCCGGCGGAAGAAGGCGCGGACCGAGGCGTTCATGGCCTCCCGCGCCCTGAGCACTTTTTTGAGTTGATCCTGTTTCAATGCCTGAAGGAAAGCAACGCTCAGCCCCCCGGCTCTATTTGACCAGGAGGATAGGAACCTCGCACAGCCTGGCAACCTTCTCCGCGACGCTTCCGAAGAGAGCTCTCTCAAGCCCGGTGCGTCCGCGGCTGCCCATGACGATCAGATCCACCCCCAGCTCATCTACAGCCTTGAGGATCTCCTCGTAAGGCTTGCCTTCCCGAAGAAGCAGTTGACCCTTGATCCCCTCCTCCTGGTGCTTCCGATAGAGGGACCTCATCTTCTCTTCGGACCTTTTCCGCCACCTGGCCACCATATCCTTCTGTGATTCTATGTGGGCCACCCCTTTGATGATATCGGTGTCCATGACGTAAAGAACGGTTATCTCGGCATCGCTGCACCCGGCCAGGTGCAGGGCCTGAAAGTAAGCCTTGTTGGCGTATTTTGAAAAATCCACCGGAACCAGGATCGATCGAATGCCTTGACCCTCCAAGGTCGCCTCCTTTCTCTATCGTCTATGCAAACGAAGTTGACGTGACTGTCAAAACAGCCCCGTTCCTGTAACCAGGTCCGGGACGGTCGGATTATTTTTTCCCCGCATCGGGTTCAGCCCGGGGAGGCCTGGCGACCCGCCGCCGCTGGACAGTGACCTCATACCGCAAACCCTGAAAAGGTCGTTGGCATCGGCGGCTTCCAGATCAACCCCTCCCTCGGACACGGGCAGGAGGATGGTCCGCTTGCCGAAAAGGGGCAGCTTGAGCTTCGGAAATTCCGGCCCGGACCGTTTCGTGTTCTTACACTGTGAGATTATAACCCCTGACCGGCAGAATGTCATATTAACGATTGAGAAATGGAGAATAGAGAATAGAGAATGGAAATTGGAGATTGGAGATTGGAGATTGGAGATTGGGAAATGGAGAATGGAGCACTGAGTTGGAACCTCTTGTTTCCACTTTCCAATCTCTGATTTCCAATCTCCCCTTATTACTTTCCAATTTTCACCTTCCTCTCTCCCCTTCCCCTTTTAATATTGGCCCCGGACGCATGCTCCCATTGAAAGGCGAAGTCCCTGATACTATACTAGCACCATGACTCACCGGTCTCTCAGAACCCGCCCCTTTATCGGCCGCTCTCTCCAGGTCGCAGTTCTCCTGTTCGCCACCGCCCTGATCCATGCGGAGGGGCGGCCGGTTCTCGCCCATTCCGACGTATACACCTCCCTGCCGGCGGACACAGTGGTGACCTCCTACCTGACCGGAGACGTGGACGGGGACTCCGTGGAGGAACTGGTCGTCCTCTACCGGACGGATGGGGAGGTCCGTTTGACCCTGTTCCACGCCGCCGATGGCCGTTGGGTCCGGTGGTGGGATTTCGGCCGGGATGCCGGCGGGGGGAAGGATGCGGCTCTGCACTCCTTCGACCTGGTGGACGCCAACCGGGACGGTTCCTTCGAGGTGGCAGCCTATTTGAAACCATCCCTGAAGAACATCCTGATCACCAAGGTCCTGAGCTTCGCAGGCGGTGAAAGCGGCTCCCCGAACCCCACCTTGCTCCTGGAGGATTTTATCTCCCCGCCAGGATACCCGATCTTCGGCACGGACAACGGACGGGCCAGCGTCACCTTCCTCAACATGGGTCAAGGGGATACGATGGAACCGGACGGGACAGGATACCGGAGGGTCTATTGCTGGGATTCCTCGCGTTTCGAGAAGTGCGTTGAGGTGGAGTGGGAGATACCCGACCGGGCCCCGTAATTGAAAATTGGAACGGTCCACGAAACCAAGGGAAGCCAGGAATGACGAACCCGAGGCCAAAGGCATGAACGCCGGGAGGCAAAGATGAGTAAACCACTGAAATGGGGAGCGATTATCGGGGGGCTGCTGGTCCTCATTCTGGTCATCCTGGTCCTGGTTCTGCCCTCCCTGATCAACCTGGACCGGATCAATGCCCTGGCCGAGGAAAAGGCCACCGAGACTCTGGGCAGGCAGGTGTCCATCAACGATGTGGGATTCGGCCTTCTGACCGGGCCCCGCATCCGCCTCGCCGGGCTGTCCATCTCCGGGAACCCGGCATTCGGGGAGGAAGACTTCGTCAGGCTGGGTTCCTTCGATCTGAAGGTCCGGTTCTGGCCACTGCTCAAGGGAAGGGCGGAGGTGGACCACATCGTTCTGGTGGATCCCGCCATCCGGGTGATGAGGGACGCAAAATCGACCTGGAACTTCGACGACATCCTGGCCGCCATGCAAGAGGAGGGGATCGAAAAGGAGGGCCCGGGAGATGAACCGGGTGGCGCGCCGCCCGTGTCCTTCCTGGCCCGTGATATCAGGATCACCGGCGGACAGGTTTTCCTTAAAGATGCCACCAACGAGAGGCTCAAAAAGGGCCTGTCCCTGCAGGGGATCACCGTGGATCTCAGAGACGTATCGCTGGACCGGCCCATGGCCATGACCGCCTCGGCGGGCATCGGGCGTCCGACCGCCGATTTGAAGTTCGCCGGGACAGTTGGGCCGGTGGGGGAGAAACCGGACCCCGCGTCCATGCCCATGGACCTGAACCTGGAGGTCGTCTCCCTGGATCTGACCCGGCTGGAGGAGCTGGCCGGTCCTCTGCCCTTCAGGATCGCCGGGACCCTGAACGTCTCCGAGTCCCTCTCAGGAACCCTCTCCGGGGGGCTGACCTTCGAGCAGGAGGCCCGGTTCGAGGGGCTCTCCGTTACCCCCGCTGAAGGCCCTCCCCTGGTGGAGAACCTGTCCGGGTCTGTAACTCAGAGGGGGCTCTTCGACGGCGGGAAAATGGCGGTGCGCCTTGAACGGTTCGAGGCCAAAGCTGACCGGGCCGAGTTCACCGGGTCCGGGACGGTGACCAACCTGGGGGGCAGTCCGGTCATGGACCTCAGGCTGGAATCCAGGCCCGTCCCCCTGGAAGGGTGGGACAGGGTCTTTCCGGTCATCGGACCCATGGCCCGTCTCTCAGGGGACCTGTCCTTCACCGGCTCGCTGAAGGGAACCCTGGGCAAGGACCTTGCCGCCCGGATGGAATTCTCGTCGAAGAAGCTTGAGATCGACCGGGGACCGGCCCTCAGGGACACCGGGAGGCCTGCGGCGGAGAAGACGGCTGAGGCCCCCTACAAACCCATGGAGAAACCGCCCCTGAAGGTCTCGGGCAGGGTCTCGGTGGCCGAGGGGAGGTTCGAGAAGGTCAACTTCACCGACCTCACCGCCGATCTGTCCCAGAGGGGGACACGGTTCTCCCTGGACGGGATGACCCTGACCGCCTTCGGTGGCGGGCTGGCCGGATCCGCCTGGGCCGATCTGGGCACCGACCCGGTGGCCTACGGGTCGTCACTTAAAACCGACAGGGTCCAGATGGACGATGTCCTGGCCACCTTCACCGGCCTGAGGGGGATCCTCTTCGGCGAGGTGACCTCGGACCTTGCCCTCACAGGCAAGGGTACGGCCCTGGACCAGCTGCGGAAGTTCCTCACCGGCGACGGGTCCATCAAGGTCAGCGGGGGCCGATTCACCTCGGCGAACCTTCTGGGAGGAGCACAGACGGCTGCGTCCCTT
>JBFFDD010000210.1:0-4818 GCA_041559575.1 bacterium | reverse complement strand
GGGCTGTGGCATGGTCCGCAGGATTCCAGATGGTAGGGGTTGCCATAAATGGGTGATATTGTGCTGTCGAGGGGTGACCGGTGGGTACCAAGGACCGGAGTGGTGCTGGCGTAAGCGTAGTGCTCGGTCCCCGTCCCGTGACATCCCTCACATCCGGGCATCGATCGAGGTGTCAGGCCGATGGCGGCCAGGGCAGCTCCGCTAACGGGACTGGCGCTGGTGGTGAACAGGAAGGCCTGATCGTCAACCAGGTCGCCGACGGGATCGTGACAGGCGAAGCACTCAGGGTTGAGGCCATCGGTCGTTCCGGGAAGGGCGTTGGTATTGTCGTGTTGAGCCAGGGCCCAGGAGGAGACCGGGATATAGCCGGGGGATGTCCCGTTGGCCGCTGTCAATGAATCGTGGCACCCTGAAAACAGGCACTCCACGGTCCCCTTGAATCCCTGGCTGGCAGGGGCCCCACCCCCCTCCTTGGGGTTGTAGCCGCAGCCGGCGAAGGCTATGGCCAGGAGCAGAACCGGTATTTTAAAGCTGTGCCTTATCAATGACATTCCGCGCACACCTCGGGGGCCTCTTTTCGGAACTTAGCCTGAATGCTGCGCCAGTTCCTGGGGTGAGGGCTGATCTTAAGTCCGGTAAGGGCCGAGTGACAGTCCTTGCAGACCGCCCCGGACGGGTGACAGGACTGGCAGGATTTCAGGGATCTCTTCGCCTCTCGGGAGTGGGCGGCGCTCCAGTCCCGGGAGGACAGGGCGCCATCCGGATGACAGTCCTGGCATTGACCGAGGGAAAAATCCTCATGCAGCGGTCCGCCCGTTCCTGCTTCTATCTTCGTCCAGCTTTCCCTGTGGGAGACCGTTTTCAGACGGTTTTTACCGCGATAGGTGTCGTGACAGTCGCTGCAGAACTCCTCTGCATGACAGGTGAAACACTCATCGATCTGGCCCCCGGTGGTCTTCAGGGGATGGACGATGCGGAACCGGGAGGTATGGGTTCTCGGCACCCCTTCGGTCCTGATGGTGCGTTTCGTAAGATCGGGTGACAGTTCTCCCCCTTCATGACAGTCGTTGCAGAAAGAGGAGGTGTGGCAGCTTTTGCACTGGGCATCGGGTTCGGATGAATCCCTTCCGTGCTGGCGAACCCAAAGGGGTGTATGGGTCCTGGTCGGTCCGAAGTCCGTGTCGTCCAGGTCCACCCCCTCGTGACACGGCGTGCACACCTCCGGGGAAGGGATGATGCTCAAGGCGTCCGCCGGATGGCAGGTGGTACATTCGGCAACGCCCTTCTGTTCGTGGACTTTATGGGAAAACCGCATGGCCCACGAGAGCACAGGTGACAGGGCGACTATTACAAGGGCCGCCAGGAACAATCTTCTGATATAGAAACAAACTCTTCGATTCATGCTAGAACTCCAGTTTCAGAGCCAGCCTTATGGCCAAAGTCGGATCCTCCAGGACTTCGTCGCCGGACTGTTCGACACGCAGGGTCATCTCCTTGTTTGGGCTCGGTTTCCATTCGCCGCCAAGATAACCCAGGTAGCTGGATATGCTCTCATCGTTCTCCGGCTCGGTGGAGCTGAAGTCGCCACCTATTCCCAGTTTAACAAGGGGATGGATGTAAGCTGATGCTCCCAGGGAGAGTTCGATAAGCTCGCCACCTGTTTCAAGGTGCTGGATAAAATCCAGGTAAAAGGAGGATCGGCCAGGGGTCCACCTCCCGCCGAGGACGTAACGTTTTCCCCCATCCCCGCCCTCGAAAGATTCGACGGCGTATTCCCATATGTAACGGGTGTCGGGATTGGGTGTGAACATGAGTGAAAAAGCTGTGGTTTCCGTTGCATCAATGGCGAACACACTGTAGATGGAGTCCGCCTCGAACCGGGACACGTTCTGCGAGTACTCAAGGGTGGTGGTGATCAGTTCCGACAGGAAGATACGGGTGCCCAGGAGGACCTCGTGATAGGTTTCGGACATCAGGTCGTAGTTGAGGGTGAAGTAGGCCTTTGTGTGGCGAAACCAGGAATAGGTCCAGTCCACCGCCACCAGTTCCTCCATGACATGGCCATCGTCCGTGATCTGAGCGTAATCCAAACCGATCGTCATTCCGGATCTGAGAAGATAATCAGCACCGATTCCAAAGGTCTTCTCCTCATCAGGATCGTCGTTAGAGATGTCCGAGATGATCCCCCACCGGGCATTAACCGTGAATGGATCGCTGCCGATGGACAGCGACACACCATCGATAATGTTGTGGCCGGTCAGAGAGCTGATCGCCTGGCGTCCCAGTGTGAGCCATCCCCCGCTCCCGGGTTTTGAAACGGTCAGAGCCAGGGAATAGAGCCGGTGGACATCATCATCGCCTGCCTCTATTTCCTCCTCAATGGCGGCGATCCTGCCTGAGCCCTCCAGATCCAGTTTGAATCCATTCATGTTTCCCGATGTCCAGAGGTCTAGGTATTGGGCGGCGGAGGAGTTGGAGGCCCCTTCCTCCTCTTCCCAGCTGTTGTAGACGGTCACGAGGCGTGAGAGGGTCTCGGCGCGCGAGATGGGCGGCTTCATCACCCCAACCAGCATCACCATGAAGATTAAGGTTTTAAGAGCGGCATGTCGCTGCGTGTTTAAAGACAACAATCCCATTAAAAGCCCTTCGTGCAAGATCGTTTCAGACAGAGATGCTTTCTCTGTTACCCGGATCGTGACCATCGATCGAATTTCGGGCCGAGGACCTGATCGTCCCGGTGCTGCCCGATGGCCGGGCCAGGAATTCCACCCTCCCCGCATGGAGAGGATGAGCGGGGCGATCGAATTTAAAAAAACTACATGAGGGTTGAAGGGTTGTCAAAAGATTTGGCGGCCGTTATGTGGCCAATCAGCGGCCGCCAATGGCGCCCGGTCAGGCTTTGCCGTCCCGGATCCGGCGAAGATGTCAGTTGGGCCTTACCTCAGTGCCGGGTCCGGTTGGCGGGATCATCGATCAGGGGGCGGTTGGCGGAGAGGGAGGGGTCACGGTTCTGCTCCTCTGTGATGTCCGCGACCAGGTCGTGCATGATGTGGGCGGGCTCGGAATCCTCGAACAGGGTGGCCATGTAGTAGGCAACAGTCATCAGTCGGTGCATGACGTCTTCTACCACCTCTGCGGCCTTCTCGGTGGATTCGGCAGTGCCGATCTCGCTGACAACGTAGTTGAGGTAGCTCTCCATGTCCGTTTTGATGTCGCACAGGTACGTGGTGATCTCGTCTCTGAGTTCGTCATACATCCTGTTTTTCACGTTTAGGTCCTCCCTTTGGATGTGTCAACTCCCTGATATAGGGAAATCCCCCCCATGTCAAGAGAAGTCCTTGCCCACCGGAATAAAGGAATCAGGTACTCCCGGGGACCAGACCGGACAGGGAGACCTGGGACAGGGGTCCCTCTGGTGGACAGTGGTTGCAGATGGGCGATCACCGGTGTATGTTTTTGGAAGGCCGGTTGTCCGGTATTGATCACCGGTCCGTGGTGCTCGACAGAACCAGTGTGTTCGAGATGCCGGCCAATGGCGGATAAGTTGGCGGGCATCCCGTTTCGAGGTCCTGACTGGCCTCGTTTTGATAATTGAAAGGGCAAGTTATGTTTAAGGATCGCTGGCAATTCTTCCTCGTCACTTTAGTGGCGTTCCTTTCGTTCTACCCCTCGCCGGACTTACACGCCCTTTCCTCCCCGGTTGACCTGAGCGGACATCACGTCCTCGGCAACGGCCTGGATGTCCGGCTCCTTGCCGATCGATCAACACCATTGGTGGCCGCCCTCGTCCTGGTCAAGGCCGGCTATGCCACCGAGGATGCCACCAACAGCGGCTATACTCATCTCCTGGAGCACATGGTCTTCGCCGGCACCGAGCGGAGGTCCAAGGAGGATATCAACCGTGAGATCCGGAACCTGGGAGGCTACATCAACGGTTTTACCCGGGACGACTACGCCGGCTACCTGGTCGTCGGCCACCGGGATCACCTTGCATCCCTGCTGGAGATCCTGTCAGACATGCTGTTCCATTCCGTCCTGGATGAAATCGGCATCACGGAGGCGAAGGCAGTGGTCTTAGAGGAAATCCGCCGCCAGCAGAGCCGACCGGGGGTTCGGGCCAGCGAGGCTTTCCAGTCCATTCTTTACGAAGGATCATCCTACGCCAGAACCGGCCTGGGCAATGAGAGAACCGTTTCCAGGGTCACCCGGCAATCCCTGATGTCCTATTACAGGGAAACCTACCGCCCGGACAACATGATCCTCCTCCTGGCAGGTGGCTTCTCCGCCGGAAACACCTTGGACGTCATTGAGGAGTCCTTTGGCGCACCCGACCCTGGCGGAGCTCAAAGCCGGGTGCTTCCGGCCCCTCCCCTGTCCGGGCAGCGTATCTACACTATTGCGGGGGATCTGCCGGATGTCGGTTTGTCCATGGGTTTTACGGGTCCTGACCCGAGGGATGGGGATACAGAGTCCCTCGAGCTGGCAGCTTCCGTTCTGGGCGGTTCCGGCGGGATTCTCGAACTGGCCCTGGAGGCTGCCGGCCTGGAGCCCCGGTCCGTCGCGGCCTACCTGACGGTCAACCGGGGATTCTCCCGCTTTGTCATTTCGGCATCCTTTTCCGGGGCCACCGACCCCAATGCCGCGTTGGAGATAATCTTAAAAGCGTTGAGGGCCTCGACTGACGTGGGGCTCCCCCCCCAGAGGATCAATGATTCCAGGGAGGCCCTCGCCTCCGGCGAGATCATGGGTCGTGAGAAGCTCCATTACTACCTGATGGGAAAGGCACAGTGGGCAGTTGCCGGAGCCCCGGGTCAGGGT
>JBFFDD010000209.1:0-4853 GCA_041559575.1 bacterium | reverse complement strand
GCCGTACCCGGTGTGATCAAAGTGCAGCCATCGAATGCAATGGTTAACCTGGTTCTTTTTGGCATTACTTTGGTAAGTGTCTTGATGGCAGGCATCGAAGATACGAGCCTGATTGAGAGTCAAGGTTGGGTGATTGGATTATTACGATCCCTCCCTCAAGGGATCCCTTTTGCGATAAGCTTGCTGGCAATTCTATTAGCACACGAATTTGGCCATTACCTGGCTGCCCGCTACCACAAAGCCGATGTAACTCTACCTTATTTCATCCCTTTTCCTTTCAGTTATTTTGGCACGATGGGCGCCTTTATCCAGCTGAAATCTCCCCCCAGCCGGTAGGTCTCGTTTTCCACGTCCGTTGAATTGCGAATCCTCTCCTCGCCCGCGACGCCGCTGATCGTGTATTGAAAGTCGCCGGTTTCTTTTTTCAATCGGATTCCGGGCGTCACCGAGTACAGGTTTCCGGACCTTTCCAGACCGGGAGGAAATCGGTCAATATTGTCACTGGTCAGTATTCTCACGTTCAGGGTCCAGTCGATGTCCAAAGCTCTCGCATTTTTCCCAGGAGCAAGGCAAACAAATGATGCGATCAGCATGCCGATGAGGATCGCCGATGGCGTCTCTGATGGCCGGCCGGGTTTCAAGGCACCACCAATGTGTCACCTCGCTCAAGGAGGATGTTAAAACCGGTTTTAGGGTCTCTAAGGATCTCTTTGTAACTGATGTCGAATTTGGTCTGTTTGTCCCTTTCCTGCCTGATTAGGACCATCCTGTCCTTCTTGGCGAACCCGGTGAATCCGCCAGCCAGTGCCAGGGCCTGCAGCACATTCATCCTGCCCGGCAGGGGATACACGCCAGGTTGGACCACTTCTCCGAGGATGTAGATCCGGTTAGAGACGGCGGATTTGACGATCACTGTGATGAAGGGATCTTCGATGAACAGCTCAAGCTTGCGCTCGATCTGCATGGCAATGGCGTCGGTGGACATGCCTTCGGCGACGATGTCACCGATGAGAGGAAGGGTGGTTTTACCATCCGGTCTGACGATGTAATCATCAGTCAGGTCCTCGTTCTTCCAGATGACGATATTAAGAATGTCACCACTGCCCACAAGATAAATGTCATTTGTCTTGTTGGCCTCTTGATCCCTGGCTGCTTTTGGACTTTCCTGAGCCTGAGCAGGACCGACCCAGATAACGATCATTAGCAGGAGAGATATTAGGAATGATTTACGCATTGTCGATCCCCATTTCCTTGATCTTCGACAGGAGGGTTTTGTAGCTGACATCCAGGACGGAGGCCGCTTTTTTCCTGTTCCAGCGCGTCAATTTCAGAGCTTTTTCGATGGCTTCGCGCTCGGCCTTAAGAGCAGCCTGTTTGGCGATCTGTTTTAAGCTCATTCCCTGGTCGACAGGGTGTTCTCTGTTCGAACCCATTTCGCTGTCTCTGATTTGATCGCTATCGTTATCGGGTGTCTGGACACCGTTGAGAATTGACCCACTTTGCAGTTCCTCAAGAATAACGTTCTGATCTCCGAGAACAGTCGCCCTTCGGATCACGTTCTCCAGTTCGCGGATGTTCCCCGGCCAGGAATAATAGAAGAGCTGGGAGGTGGCATGTTCATCAAGATCGACAACCGGGACCTGGTATTGATCAGCGAACTTGTAACGGAAATAATCCAGCAGGGAATGAATCTGGTCCTTTCTGTCTCTGAGAGGAGGGAGGTGGAGGTTGACGACGTTCAATCGGAAATAAAGGTCTTTACGGAAGGTGCCGCTGTGGACATCCTGTTCGAGCTGCCTGTTGGTTGCAGCCATGATTCTCACGTCAGTGAGGGATTCAGTCGTAGAACCCAGGGCCGAAAATTTTCCGTCCTGGAGGACATGGAGGAGTTTCGATTGGAGAGGATAGGGGAGCTCGCTCACCTCGTCCAGGAACAGAAATCCGCCGTCAGCGGCCTCGAACTTGCCCGGCTTCCTGCTGTAGGCTCCTGTGAACGCACCCTTCTCATATCCGAACAGTTCGCTTTCCAGGAGCTCGGATGGGATGGCAGCGCAGTTGATCTTGACGAAGCTGCAATTCTTTCGGGGCGAGGTCTGCCACAGGTATTTGGCGATCATCTCCTTACCGGTACCGTTTTCGCCGGTGATCAGGACAGGCAGATCCGTGTTCCCGATCTTTTTGATGGTTTCCCTGATACTTCGCATACTGCTGGAATTTCCAAACAGAACTTCCTCTGGTGCTGCCGATTTCCGAACGGCTCCTTCTGGGGGTGGATCGGATTCTCTGGTTTGGTTCTTCAGCGCTCGCCGCAGTTTTCCGATGAGGATCGATTGGTTGACGGGGAGTTGGATCAGATCCGTGACAGCTTCGCCCAGAGGTTCAGTCTCCCTGAGGATTCCATTTTCCTCTACGAGGACGACTATGGGAACATTGGGTGAAATTTCAAATACCTGCCTGACCAATCCATTGTAATGTTTACCCTCCTGGCCTTTCAGGTACAGAATGACGAGGTTCCAGGTATTCTTGAGCAGTGATGAAAGCAGTCGGTCCCTCTGGGAGCAGACGAGGATATCATCGGTAAGGTCCGAGGAGATCCAGTGGATGATCTCCCATGGAACGGAATCGTGTCCGCCGATCAAGATCTTAATATCGGCCCTCATTGGAAGGACTCCTGTAATGTTTCGAATGAAATCGGTTCTAAAACCACTTAATTCCCCGAAAATAAGGGTGTGCCGGAAACAGAACCAGAGCAACATCTATGCCACCAACGGTAAGAAAGGTGGGATTTTGGGTAAATGCAGTAACAGAAGGGGAAAATGAGGGATGAGATACGGAAGCTGGATTCTAAAATTGAGAAATTTATTTCTCAAAAAATAGAAAATCAACCCCGCGAGTAGGAAAAATATTCTTTAATAGGGAAAAATTATTCCGTATTTGTGGTTTTACTTTCCGGTTTTTCCAAACCGCTCTCTTTCATTTTATATAGAAGAGCTTTATAGCTTATTTTGAGAAGTTTGGAGGCTTTGCTTTTGTTCCATCTCGTTATCTCCAGGGCGCGGAGGATGGCCTCCTTCTCCGCCGCCCTGGAGGCCTCCTTGGCTATCTCCTTTAAGGAGAGATTTTCAAGCACTTCCGTGTTTCCCTGGTCGGTGGAAATTTCTTCAGAAGCGGCCGGCTGTTTTTGGGGTGTTCCGAATATAACTTTCCCCTGATCCAGATGAGTTGGCATCTCGTTCTGGACCTGATTCGCTGCACGGGTCTCATATAGATCGGTTGCTATAAAACCGTTCTTGTCGAACTCCAGAAGTCCGAGCACAACATAACGCCTGACAACGTTCTGCAGTTCCCGCACGTTCCCAGGCCATCTGTGCTGGTTCAGGCGGGCAAGAGCGTCCCGGTCCAGTTCCACTTCCTTCCGGTACTTTTTTTTGTAGAAGTCCAGGTAGTAGTTTACCAGCAGGGTGATATCCACCGGCCTGTCCCTCAACGGCGGGATCTCTATGCGAACGACGTTGAGCCGGTAATAGAGGTCCTGTCGAAACGACCCGCTTTGGACCTGGGCTTCCAGGTCCTGATTGGTGGCCACGATGATCCGCGCGTTGGTCTGGATCGTCTTATTGCTCCCTAAACGGTTGAACTGTCCGTCCTGGAGAACGTGGAGGAATTTGGCCTGCAGAGCGGGGGCGATCTCCCCGATCTCGTCCAGGAACAGTGTCCCGTTGTCGGCGTTCTCGAATTTGGAGGATTTGGCCTGGGAGGCTCCTGTGAAAGCCCCTTTGGCGAACCCGAACAGTTCGCTTTCCAGAAGCGAGGCCGGCAGGGCGGCGCAGTTCACCTTGACAAATGGTCCCGAGGATCGAAGGGAATTCTGATGCAGCTCCCTGGCAATGACCTCCTTGCCGACTCCACTCTCCCCGGTGATCAGCACCGGGACGTCCGTCTGGGACACTTTGGAGATCATCTCCATGATGTTGGCCATCTCGCGGCTGGCGTAAAGGGGTGAGTGCTCCTCGGTGAAGACCTCCTGCTTGCGCAGGCGCATGAGCTCTTCTTCCATCTCTTTCTGGGACAGGGCCTTGTTCACGGCGATGGTCAGTTCGGTGATGTCGAAGGGCTTGTGGACATAGTCCAGCGCTCCCACCTGGAGGGCGTCAACCACGGTCTCCACATCACCCCTGGCCGAGATGACGATGGCTTTCAGGTGGGGGTATCGGTTGTGGAGGAGGCGGAGGAAATCCATCCCGCTCATCTCCGGCAGCATGAGATCGAGGAGGATCAGGTCCGGAGCCACACCCCGTTCCAGAAGACTGATCGCTTCGGTGCAGTCCCCGCAGGTCATGACGTGATAGTCCTCCGAAAGGGCGTGGAAGATCAACTCTCGGATATCGGGTTCGTCGTCGATGACGAGGAGCGTCTTTTTTCGGGAATCCTTATCTTTGGCCATCTTGGCTGAGTGCCTCCCTTTTTGTCAGCGCAGCCGCTTTATCGGGCAGATTCCCGATAATAAAAGAGACCTCCCTCCCCAGAGCCTCGATGCAATACAGTCTGTATATCACAAATTTGCCAATAATGAGAAATATTTTTCCTAAAAACGTAATTTTGAGGATAATAGAATTTCCATTGAAGTGGACGAAAGTTTCCTAATAGTGGCAATGCACTTCTCCTGAAAGAGCCCGGTCTTAGCGCTTTGCTCTTCGTTCTTTGCGCTGGTTTCATTAACCTCAAACTGGAAACTGGAAACTGGAAACTGGAAACTGGAAACTGATCTTCGGTTGAACCTTCCCCGTCAATGTGATATGGGTTCGCCCCAAGCAACGGTACTTTCCATTCACAGGTCTTTATTGGATAGACTT
>JBFFDD010000208.1:0-4863 GCA_041559575.1 bacterium | reverse complement strand
TGAAGGGTGCCCGCATCGATGTGGTCAACGCTTCGGATGGGGAACAGGGTCTGGAGTTGGCCCGATCCGAGCGGCCTGATATTATCCTGACCGACAGTGAGATTCCCAAGATCCAGGGTTTTGTGCTCCTCCGCCATCTCAAGGAGGGTCCGGAAACATCCCACATCCCGGTCATAATGATGTCAGGTAAAGTGGAAAAGGACCTCCTCGAAAGACACGCCCGGCTGACGGTGGCGGCTGAGGGTTACCTCCTTAAGCCTTTCTCGCGACAGGAGCTCCTCGATATGATTGACCGGGTCGTGTCGGGGGAGAGGGTGCTGGAGATTGATTCACCCACCGCGGAGAGGGCATCGGTTACGGCTGGTCCGGCGCTAGAGGTCCCGTCAGTTATCGAAACTGAGCCATCTGAGGAATCCTTCCCGCCTCAGCATGTCGTCTCCCGTCTCAAACCGATGGTCCTGGTTGTGGATGATTCCCCCTACGTCTGCGATCTCACCCGCGATCACCTTGAGGAGGCGGGATTCATGGTCAGGGTCGCCATGGATGGTGATCAGGGACTCAACCTCGTCCGGGAAGAAAGGCCCGATATCGTCCTTCTTGACGTGCAGATGCCAAAAATGGACGGGTTCAGGGTCTGTGAGAACATCAAAAGAGATGACAGGACCCGGAAAATTCCCGTTATTCTCATGTCTGCAGTGGTGGATGAGAGGTCCTTCGAGCGCCATTCCAGATTGGAATATCATGCTGATGCCTATATTCAGAAGCCATTCAAGAAGAGGGAGATTCTGGACCTGATTTACGAGCACCTGCCCGCTGTGGCTCTTCATAGTGCAGTGGAGAGCAAAATGGATTTCTTCGTTCCGGACGAGGGGGATTTAATCTCGGCCAAGGAGTGGAGCCCCATCCACGAATCCGTTTCCGCGTCCGAGGGCCCCGGGATTTTCGGTGCATCCGATGAGGTGCCTGAGCGTTCCGAATCAGAGGAGCAGCTGGCCCGGCAGATTCAGGCCCTTCAGGAGGATTATGAGCAGTTCCGGGAGAAAGCGGAAGAGGAGTCCTCCAGATCCACAGACGAAAGGGAGCAGCTGAGGGAAAAGCTGACACTCGCAACCAGAAGGGCTGAGACCGCCGGCGATGCCCTGAAGGCCGTTCAGGGTGAAGCTGAGAAGCTGAGGATGAATCTTGAGGCTGCCCTTGCCGCGAAGAGGGAAATAGAGGACCAGGCCTCCAGGATGGCAGAAAGTGTCAGGACAGGCTCCGTGGACGGTGATCCAGGCGGGGAGCTTTCCAGACTGAGGAAGGAAAATATCGAACTCACCGCCCGGTTGGCAGATGCCGATGCCTCCTTCCGCCGTGCTGAGGATATGGAGGATCTCCTTGCCAGGACCCAGACGGAGAATCGCCAACTCAGGGAGAGCCTGGCCTTCTCGGAGGGAGGTTCCGGCGGGAGATCGGGGATCACCGATCTTAAACGGGAACTGGAGGAGTCCAGGACCCTTCTGGCAGAATCGGAGAAGAGGGCGTTGGAGGTCGAGGTCGAAGCCCGGAAAGCCAGGGATCTGGCTAATAGACTTACAGATGATCTTCAGGCCCAGGGGGAAAACATGCGGATTTCCCTCGGTGAAATGGAACGCCTCAGGGCAGACCTGAAGATAATGGAGGCTGACGCGAGCGCCAAGAACCGCAGGATGGCAGTGCTCCAGTCTGAGCTGGAGAACCTGAAAACGGCCGAAGCATTGGAATCCGGTACGCGCAGGAAGCTGGAGGAGCGTTTGCTGACCCTTCAGAGCGAGAGAGGGGCACAGGAAAGGGAATTAAACGCCCTCAGGTTGGCGGCAGCCGAAACTGATGAACTCAAGGCCAGGGTCGGCGTCCTGAACAAGGAAAAGGATCTCCTCCAGGAGCGGCTGAGGGAAAGCGTGGCCCTGCGGGAAGACGCCGAATCCAGGAGCGCTGCTTACGCCCGGGAGGATGAGCTTTCAAGCAGACTCGATCAGATTGAAGGGGTCCTGAAACGGACGGTGACAGAGGCTCAGCAGACCTTCCAGGACCAGAGGGCGAGGGAGGAAGACCTCCAGGAGAGGCTGAAGGAGGTGGTGGGATCGCTGGAGGCGGAGAGGAATGAACATCAGAGAGAAAGGGACACTTGGCAGGCGAGGGAGCAGGACCTAAGGGGCATGGTCGAGGATTTCCTCGATGAGCGGCGCAGGATGATGGGTGACGAGATCGCTCAGATGTTCCCGGTCCATGTCCGCCGTAACACCCCTGCCTATGAGGTGATATCGGGGAAGAGGAAGTTGGGAAATATCGCCCTGGCCATCCTCCTTCTAGTTCTGGTTTTTTTCCTCGGTTATCTTACCCTGTCGAGGATAGAGAGCCGTAGTGTCCGGACCTCCAAAATTTCCATAAACTCTCTCCCTCCAGCAGGTTCGCAAATGGAGGCCCGTCAGGGAGAACCCCATCCGGGTTTCTCAATATTAACCAACACCAGGGACGACACCCCTGTTTTAACCTGTTCCCCAAATTTGCCACCCGGGCAACCCGCCGTTCCATCAACCGCCTGAGCCGGCTTCTGAGGAAATAATGGATAGGATACAGGATCTCCTGAAGCAGATCAGAAGGCATCCTTACAGACCCGATCTGCATAACAGCCTTGGCAGGTTATACCAGCAGCAAGGGGATCGCCCGGAGGCTGCCAAACATTTTCTGGCCGCGGCAAGGCTCTTTTCTGATTCAGGCAGCCCGGCCAGAAATCTGAATAAAGCAGTCGCGACCCTGAAGAAACTGCTTCGGGATTTTCCCAATAACCACGACTCCTACTATCTCCTGGCCGATATCTACACGGAAATGGACAACAGGGATGCCGCCATGGATGTTTTCCGGCTCCTCTCCGATGTCTATCGGCAGGAGGGGAAACTCCTGATGGCGGTATCGGTTTACGATAAAATCACCGGTTCGGAACCCGACAATCTGAAGGCCTGGCTGAGATTCGCCGAGCTTAATGAGCAGGCCGGGATGCCGTTTCACGCCGCACAGGCTTTTGTCAGGGCCGCGAACCTGTGTCTGGGCGCCGGAGACCCCAGGGAATCGTACTCCTTGTCCATTAAGGCCTTAAGATTGGATTCCGATAACTCAAACGCGAGGGTCTTCATTCAGGAGCTTCTCGAGAGTAATCACGCCGGTGCTGTGGACACCGATGAACTGATGGATTTTGCCCTGGGCCTCCAGAAGCAGGGTCTTTCTGAACAATCCATCGCTATACTTTCCCTTCTTGCCAAAACCTCCCTTTCGGGTCAGGCCGCGGACATGATCGAGAAAATAAGGGGGCGAACTGGGATCATACCGGTCCACAAAGATCCTCACCCCCAGAAAAGGCATCAACCGGGCAAGTATGCGGGCATGAGAGTCCTTGTCGTTGATGACGAGAGGGAGATCCTCCTTCTTCTGGAGCAGATCCTGAAAGGTGAGGGGATGAACGTGCTGACGGCCAGGGACGGGGAGAAGGCCTACGAGATCTTCCAGAGAGAGCAGCCTCCCGTGGTGGTTACGGACGCGATGCTGCCGAAACTTCACGGTTTTGAACTCTGCAGAAGGATCAAGGAGGATTCCGATAACGCCGTAAAGGTCATGATCCTCACCGCCGTTTACAAGAAATACAAATACAAAAGTCGGGTCCAGGAGGAGTTCCACGTTGATGAATACCTGGACAAACCGTTCCAGATAGCCGAGTTCCTGGATGTTTTCTACCAGATGGTCGATGATCTTTCCGAGCCTTTGGCGGAATTGAAACCATCGAAGGATAAGGATCTGACATCCGCCGAGGGGTTCACCATCCTGGTTGTTGGTGAGGGAGAGAGGGACCTGATCAGCCATGTATCCCACTTCTGTGATCGAAACGGCTGTAACTTCCAGATACAGCCTGGCGCCAGGGGGATGATCGAATATCTCGAAAAAGACGTGCCCGACATAATCCTCCTGTCGGACAGGATGACGGGCATGGATCCTTTCGTCGCTGCATGGTTAATCAAGGACATCATGGGTATTCGCTCAGCCACTCTGGTCCTGATGGCTGGGGACAGGAAACTCCTGGAGGGTGAGCCCGGTGATTTTCATCATCGGGTTGCGGTGCCCATCGGGCAGGGAACCATGGATACGATCATCAGGCTCCACAACAGTGCCAGGGAAAGATCGGTCATCAGTGCCACCGAGAAGGGAATGGCCGCTGCCAGCAGGCGGATGGAGGCTGTTCTCCGCAGCAAGGTCGATCATGTCCTGAAGAGCCAGCACCACATTGAGAGCTATTACACCAACCGGATAAAGGAACTTGAAGAGGAGATCGAAAACCTGAAGGGGCCGCGCCAGGGGAAACAGACGGGTGGGACTTGAAATCGTTCCCCTGCCGGCCAAGCTGGTCATGGGCGTCCTCTGGGTCGGTGAAGACGGCCTGCGGTTTGCCAGGATGAAGGCCGAGGATCTTTTCGGTCCGGTCGACAGACAGTCGGACAGGGTTCTTTTCGAGCAATACACCTCCTATTATGAACCCGAGATGGGCAAGGGGATCCAAAGGTGTTATTGGTCCTTTGCCGACCTGGTCCCTCCGGGTTCTCTGGCGGAGATCAAACTGGCCACGAACCGGATAGAGGCAGAACTGTCCTCGGGGGCTGGCAGAAAGGTCAACCTCGACCCCGGTCTGCTGACCCTGGATTCCCTTGTCCTGGCGACCACAAAGCCATATTATCACAGGACCTATCTCGGAAAGGGGATCCACGCCGATCTGTCCCTTGTCTACCGGAGGGGAAATTTCGAGTGTCTGCCCTGGACTTACCCTGACTACAGGGAACCCTGGGTAAGGGACTTCTTCCT
>JBFFDD010000207.1:0-4879 GCA_041559575.1 bacterium | reverse complement strand
TGAAACCTCACACCCGTCCCGTTGCCCCGGAAGAGGTTGCTCCTTACATCCATCGCCGTCCTGGAGAAGCGCAGCCCCACCTGGTTTCTCTGGAAGCTGGAGTTTCGGATGGAGACAGCATTCGCTTCCCTGGCGTGGATCCCGGTGGAGGCGCCGGTGAAGACGCAGTATTCGAACCGGCCGCCCTTGCCGCCGGTGAGGTTGACGCTCCCCCACATCGCTCCCTCCGCGGATGAAAGCCCCTCCTGTTGAAAGGATATCGGTGCTTCGATAGTGCCTGCGGCCTCCACGCTGCCCTGGATGATCAGTTCCGAGCCGGGAAAGAAAGGGTGGTCCGACTGGAGATCGAACAGGGAGTCCTGCTCGATCCTGGCGAACCGCATCGTCGCTCCCGGCACGAAGGTCAGGGTGCGTTCCGGCGGGGTGGTGACGTCACCGATGACGAGCAGGTCGCCGGACAGGGAACCGGCTGGAAAACCCATCCCCGGGAAGGCCAGGGCAAAGGACGCAGGTCTGTCGGTGAGCACCGGGCCGATCCCTTCTTCGTCAGCGCCGTCGTAGATCGATGCGGATTTCGGTGGCCCGCCGGTCCCCCAGTCGTTGGCCCTGGCGTCCACCGCTGTTGATCCGTTGTTGTCCACCGCGAACCGCCCGTTGCTGGACAGGACGTTGAGATTGGCCTTGACCTCGGCATCGGTGACGGAAAGGCCGGTAAAACCGTTTTGGGACATGTGGGAACGGCTCACAGCAGCCTTGACATTGTTGAGGGACAATCCCTCGGTGAGGTTGCCCCAGATGGCCGAGTTGTGGATCCGGACCGGTTCCCCCTCCCCCCTGAACCGGGGACCCCGGCGGTTGCCGGTGAAGACGGCCCGGTTGACCACGGTCTCCGACTCTCGGGACACCAGGCTCTCGAACGGACTGCCTGAGACAACGACATCCGAGAGGTCGACCCTGGCCCGGAGGAAGTTGATGCCGGAGATGTTGTCCTCCGCCACGATGTTCGACAGTTTGACGGTGGAGTCGCGAAACCTCATGGCGCTCTGGTTGCCGGTCAGATAGACCCAATCGATAATGGTCTCTTCCGATTCCTGGAACTGGATGCCCCGCAGGTTGTCCTCGAAGACCACGTGATCAAGGTGCGATCTGGAGAAATGGGTGTGGAACGCCTTGCCCCCCCGGCGGAAGAGGGCGTATCTGATCAGGTTGTCCTCCGCGTCCGAGGCGATGATGCTCAGGCTGTCCCAGGCTCCCGGAACGGCATCGGGGCCCTCGGCGTCGAACAGGACCCAGGCGTCCTCCTCGCCCAGGACCCGGACGCTGCCCTGGACGATGATCCAGCTCTCACCCAGCCCGTCCCGGTTGGTGTCCCGGAAGGAGAACAGGACGTGGGTCCCCGGCTCGATGGTCAGCCTGACGTCCGGGGGCACGGCGACCTGGCCGTCGATGACCACCGTTCCGGACCAGACGGTGTCCTCGTCAAGGGCCATCTCGCCCAGGTACTCCCGCGTAACCGGCGGGCGGGATGGGATGTCGGCAGCCAGGGCTTTGAACAGGACCTCCGCCGCCGGTGTGTCCAGGGCCAGCGCGTCCTCCCCGTTGCCCTCGAAGCGGTCGTCCCCGCTGGTGATGGGGGTGCCGGTGAACAGGGAAGCGCTGGCGATGCCGTTGGACCGGAACCGGTTGCGGGACGCGGTCACCTTCCCCTGTCCGGTGGAAGCAAGGCCCACCTCGTTGAGTTCGAAGGTGGAGCCTGTGACATCGGCCGTCCCCTTCATAACCGCAAGGCCGAAAGCCGCACCGACTACCGTGACACCGTTGAAAGACACCTCGGAGCCGGGTGAGGTGAGATAGATCCCTCCCCAGGACCCGGGGGCGATGCTTCCCTCAGGGGCAAATCTCACATGGCCTTCCGGAGCCGCCAGGCGTCCGTGAACGGTGATCTCGGTTCCGGTGCTCAGGAACTGGGGGATGGTCCGGGTTCCCTCGCTGGGTACGATACGGACCTCCGTTCCGGCAAGAAGGGTGACCGTCACTCCCCGGGGTATGAGCAGGTCCCCGGCGATGACCACCTCACCCGAAAGGGTCATGTCCTCGGTGACCGCTTCGGACAGGGTGACGGGTTCCTGGCCGGCCGCGTGGCCGTTCGACAGGAGGGGAAAGACGAAGAGGAAGACTGAGAGAAAGGATGTCCGGATCATCACGGCCTCAGAAAAGGTTGTGGTACAGGTAAGCCAGGCCGATGGTTCCGGTCAGGCAGATGGCCAGGTAGAGGAAAAAGACGCGGCGCCGGAAGAAGGTCAGGAAGATGGCCATCACGGGGATCGCTGTCACCGGTCCACCGACAAGGAACGCCAGGCCCGGCCCCTTGGCCAAAGGAAGGTCCACGAATCCATACAGGATAGCCGACGCCATGATCTGGTTGATGTGCAGGGGAACCACGGCCAGGGTGATGAGGGGGATGCTCAGCGGCAGGGCGTTGGTGAGCAGGGGTGAGATCCACTCCGTGGGGATGTAGCGGGCCGCCAGGACCTCGATGGCCACACCGATGACGGTGAACTTGCCGATCTTCAGGGTGCCGTCCACGAACTTTCCGAGGAAGATCAGGAACCGGTTGTCGGTCCTCGACTCGACGACCCGTTTGCTGAACATCTTGCGGCAGTCGCACTGGAGGTCCTCGCAGGGGTAATCCGGGTCGTGGAAGTCCCCCTCGGGGATGCCCCGGGTGAAGAGTTTGTCCAGCTCGAACCATCCTTTCCGCTGAAAATACAACGTCACATAGCCGGCGAAAAGTCCCATGATCATGGCCGAGACAACCTTGGCGATAGCCCACTGGTCGCCGAGTTCCCATGCTGTCAGGGTATAGCCCGCCGGGCTCATCAGGGGGCTGGTGACCAGGAGGGTCATGGCCGGGGCGAAGGGGACCCCGGCCAGGATCATGGAGATTGTCAGGGGCAGCACGCCGCAGGCGCACAGGGGCGAGAAGAGGCCGATGCCGGTGGCCAGCCAGATGGACCCGTGACCGAAGTGGTCCAGCAGCTTGCGGAGCCGGATGTGCCAGCCGAAGGTCCGGATGAGGGCCTCCAGGGCCACTCCACTGATGAAGTACCAGAAGATGAACCGGAATTCGGCGACAAAGTCGGCGCCAAGCTCGAGCAACTCTAAAAGAAAGTTATCCATACAGGGTTCAGAATGGATCGGGTCTTATTTCTCATCCTGGTCGCGCTCTGTGCACTCTGTGGTTAACGTCTGATCCGTGTTTTGTCATTTTTCCGTCACCCCTCCCCATTCCTCAGGCCGGAAACATGACACATTTACGCTGATAAAAGACCAAAAACACCCATCAGACCGGAGTGCCACAACTGTGCCAACCCTGGAACACCCGACCTTCTATCCGCCGTGGATGAGGAACAAAATCCCCTCCACGGAAAATTTCACGGCAACGATCAGGATGATAACTCCGACGAGGTGCCTGAGTGTCCTCGGCCTGGCCTTCCTGGACGTCCAGAGCCCTCCCAGTCGTGACCCTATGATCACCCCCAGGACCAGGACCCCGGCCAGGGCCGGATCGATGACAGCCCAGTGCAGGTGGGTCAGAAAGGAGGTGAGTGCGGAGAAGGTGACCAGAACGGCTGATGTTGCTACAGCCTCCTTGGTGGGATATCCGATGGTCAGGAGAAAGGGGAGGAGGAAAAGGGCGCCGCTGACGCCCAGCAGGCCGCTGGAGAACCCGGAGAAGAAGCCGATAAACAGGGCCCCGGTAACGGCCATCCTCGGGTTGACGGTCTTTTTCCCGTCCGGCTCCCGTGACCTTAAGATCCGCAGGGAGGCGTACAGGGCGACGCAGGCGAACAGGATCTTGGCGACACCGGTGGAGATGTACTGGATGGAAAATGCGCCGGCTGGAGCGCCCAGGAAAGCGGTGAGAATAGCCGCGCCTCCCGTTTTAAATTGAATGAGTTTTGCCCGAAAATAGGTGTAGGAGGCGGTGAATCCGGTGGCGGTAATGAGGAGAAGGCTCAGGGGAATGGCCCCTGTCTTGAAATCGAGCCCATACCAGGTCAGGATCGGAACGTAGATCACGCCGCCTCCGAGACCCATCATGCTGAACAGGCCAGCTGTAAGGCTGATGATCAGAAATAGGATGGCCGCCAATGTGTGGTCCTCATGTCCGGTTGTCCGGGTCAATACTCCACGGGAATAGCCCTCATCCCCGCAGGGGTCCCGGGATGCGACGGGGACGCAGTACCGCGGATGCTAACACAGGGGAGAGCCCAGGAGAAGAGAAAAGCCGGCGATCTCAAGGGGTCGGCATCCTCGCCGTCCTGTTTGTGATAATTTTCTCCAAAAGGTGGTTTTGGCCTCTCGGGGCTTTTTTGAGAAAATTATCACAGAAAACTTGACGCTGGTGTGGGGGGGTTGCTATATTTTTTATAGGGGAGTTCTTTCCCGCTGGCAGACCGGGAGGAGGTTACGAAAATGCTCGAATTTCTCATGACCATGGTTGTGATCGCCCTGATTTTCGTTGCCGCGACCTTTCTGGTAACCCTGCTTGCCGGTGGCATGCTGAAAATACGCAATGCCCTGAAACGAGCCAGGGACAAATCCGTCGAGGAGGCCTGAGGGATAAGGACTGAGAGCTGAGAGCCAGTAACTCCCTTCTTTCACCTTCCAGGTACCAGATACCCGAAACATGAAGCAGGAAACCGGAACCGGCTGTTCCATGTGCCCAAAATTGTTACCTGGGTACAAAATTGTGTCACTTGAAAAGGAACAGAATCCCCGGCTGGGATGAGCCGGTGGTAAAAAAATCCTTTAAAACTAGAGATTTCCAAAATGTAATCCCTTTTGTTTGATTTGGCACTGTAATTGCAAATTA
>JBFFDD010000206.1:0-4890 GCA_041559575.1 bacterium | reverse complement strand
GTGGACATCGTGGTCACCGCCCCCGGAACGCCCGGGAATATTAACAACGCAGCCTCCGTAACAGGCGCCGAGACCGACCCCAACCCGTCCGACAACCTGGTCTTCCAGAGCACCACGGTAACCGCGCCTTCCGCCGATCTGTCGGTGACCAAGACCGACTCGCCCGATCCGGTGCTGCAGGGCGACGACGTGACCTACACCGTAACGGTGGCCAACGCCGGCCCACTTGCTGCTACGGGTGTGACCCTGACCGACACCCTGTCCTCGGACCTGACCTTTGTTTCCACGACGCCCTCCCAGGGAACATGCAATCCTCCGGTAGGGCAGACCGTGACGTGTGATCTGGGAACGATCAGCAGCAGTGGCAGTGCCACAGTCACCGTCGTGGCCACCGCCTCAGGCTCGACCGGCACGGTGTCCAACACGGCCAATGTGTCGGCGACCGAGACCGATCCGAACCTCAGTGACAACACCGCCACTGAAACCACCACGGTGAACGAGCCTTTGGCCGACCTGTCGGTGACCAAGACCGGTTCGGCCGATCCGGTGCCGGTGAATACCAACCTGACCTACACGCTGACGGTGGCCAACGCAGGTCCTAATGACGCCACGGGAGTTGTTCTCACCGACAATCTGCCGGCCGGCGTGAACTTGGTATCGACGTCAGGCTGTGCGGAGGATCCCAACGGAGCGCCGACCTGTTCCCTGGGGACCATCGCCAGCGGCGCCAACGCTTCAGTGGATATCGTGGTGACACCGACAAGCGTAGGCACAATCATCAATACGGCTATGGTGTCCGGCATTGAGACCGACCCTGACCCTTCTAACAACAGCGGCACCGAGACCACCACGGTGGAGCCGCCGGATATCTCTGTGTCACCTACCAGTCACGACTTCGGCAACGTCCTCGTCGGCGACAGCTCCGACGTGGAGATCACCGTCTCCAACAACAGTGTTATTGCTGAACTTAACGTCTCCAGCATGAGCCTGACCAACACCACCGACTTCGCCCTGGACGTGGCCAGCGGGTCCAGCCCGTGCGGGACCACAGCCCCGGTCATCGCCCCGTCGGCCAGCTGCACGGTGACGGCCACCTTCATGCCGCAATCGGCCACAGCCTTCACGGTCACGGTGTTTACTGCCGACCTTTCCATCACCTCCGACGACCCCGATGAGCCCACCCTGGACGTGGCGCTAAGCGGCGGGGGAGTGGCCGACACCGACGGTGACGGTGTAGATGATCTCACAGACGATTCTCCCAGCGACAACACCGTGGCCACGCCCGCCTCGGCCACCGGCACCGGCAAGATCACCCTGGACGTCTCCGGGGTCCCCGGGGCGACCCTGTCCGGCGTGACCACCCTGCTGGACACCGACCCGTCCCTCAACCCGGCCAACAAGCCCGGCGACTTCACCTTCCCCGACGGCCTGGTGTCCTTCACCGTCAACGGCGTGTCACCCGGGCAGACGGTGGATGTGGTGGCCACCTTCCCCTCCGGACTGCCGGCCGGCTTCAAGCACTTCAAGGCCGACAGCACCACCGGATTCTTCGAATACCCGGACGTTTCCGCCGCCGGCGACACCCTCACCATCACCCTCATCGAAGGCGGATTGGGCGACTCGGATGCCAACACTAATTCTGTGACGGATCCCAGTGGCGTGGGGACTCCGGTTCCCTCGGGCGGCGGTGGAGGCGGCGGCGGCTGCTTCATCGCCACGGCGGCCTACGGTTCCTACCAGGCGCCCTACGTGAGGCTGCTCAGGGAATTCAGGGACGAGTACCTGCTCACCAACCCGCCCGGCAGGCGGTTCGTGGACGCCTACTACCGGTATTCGCCCCCGGCCGCCGCGTGGCTCGACGCCCACGGCGCCGCGAAGCCGGTCGTCCGCGTCCTGCTCCTGCCCCTGATCGGCCTGGCCTGGCTGCTCGTCGAGGCCGGCCTGGCGGCCCAGCTTGCCGCCGGGTTCCTGCTGATCGCCGCCCTGGCCGCCGTGTGGAGCCTCCGGTGGAGAAGGAGGACGTCTATCGCCTAGATCAATCGTATTCATCTAAAGAATGTTGTTCGGGGGGTCCATTGGACCCCCCGTCTTTTCATCGAGGAAAAGACGGGGTCCTTCGGGTCGAAGCGATATGAAGCCGGTTTTTTCAATTTTCCCCTCCCCCTCGACAGCCTGAGGGCAGACTGCCGGGAGAGAGGGAGAATAGGGGAGATGTCCCGTGTGCGGCCCCGCTTTCAAGGGATAGAAACCTTGACTCCCGACGTCCCTGGGTAAAATCATCTCAGTTGCCGGTTTTCTCTGTGGCCCTCTGTGGATCGTCCGCCATGGACGGCTCTGTGTCCTCTGTGTTGAAATTTCCCCGGATCGATTCGTCGGATTATCATCCCCCACCCCGGCCAACTCCCCTTCGACAGGCCAAGGGAATGCCGGCGGGGGAGAGGAAAGTTAAGAATGGATACAGATATTATCCCAGGCATGGTTACTCGCACCTTTCGTCTTCGTCTGACCTCCTCACCGGAAATGTGCTAGATTTCCGGTAAGGAGGTCCCATGGACAAGAGAGGCGTCGCCAACGCCCTGGACGAGGCCGCCACCCTCATGGAGCTGTCCGGGGACAACCCGTTCCGGATCAGGGCATACCAGAACGCGTCCCGGACCATCCGGAGCCTGCCGGCCGACCTGGCCGAGGCGGTGGCGGACGGTTCGATCCGCAACGTCAAGGGCATCGGCCCCAACATCGCCGGGCACATCGCCGAGCTCCTCGAGACGGAGGAGCCCCCCTTCCTGAGGGAGCTGCGGTCCCGGTTCCCGGCCGGCGTCCTGGAGATGCTCCGCATCCCCGGCCTGGGGCCCAAGAAGATCAGGGCCCTCATGGAGGAGCTGGAAATCCGGTCGGTGGGCGAGCTGGAGTACGCCTGCCGGGAGAACCGCCTCCTGGACCTGCCCGGCTTCGGGAAGAAAACCCAGGAGAACATCCTCAAGGGGATCAGGGGGCTGACGGCCTACGCCGGGCGGTTCCTGGCCTTCAGCGTCCAGCGGGAGGCCGACCAGATCGTCCAGGCCCTGCGGGCGGCGAAGGGGACGGTCCGGGTCAGCGTGGCCGGCAGCCTGCGCCGCCACAAGGGGGTGGTCAAGGACATCGACCTGGTCGCCTCCGGGGACGGCGAGGCCCTGATGGACGCGGTTGCGGACCACCCCCTGGTGGAGGAGGTCACCGCCCGGGGGGACACCAAGCTGGTTGCCCACCTCGCCTCGGGGGTCAACCTGGACCTGCGGGTGGTCCCCGACGAATCGTTCCCCTACGCCCTGCAGCACTTCACCGGCAGCAAGGACCACAACATCGAGCTGCGCGGGAGGGCGGTGTCCATGGGTTTAAAGTCCAACGAGTACGGCCTGTTCAAGGGGAGGAGGAACATCCCCTGCGAAGAGGAGGCCGGCATCTACCGGGAGCTGGGGCTCACCTTTATCCCGCCGGAGCTTCGCGAGGCGATGGGGGAGATCGAGGCCGCCGGGAGGGGGGAGCTTCCCGACCTGGTGGAGCCGGAGGACATCCAGGGGGCCCTGCACGTCCATACCGTGGCCAGCGACGGGTCGTCCACCCTCGAGGAGATGATCGCCGCCGCCCGGGACCTGGGCCTGTCCTACATCGGCATCACGGAGCACTCCCAGTCCGCCCGGTACGCCAGGGGGCTCGAGCCCGACCGGGTGAAAAAGGAGTGGGACCGCATCGACCGGGTCAACCGGGAGAACGGGGATTTCACCGTCCTGAAGGGCATCGAGGCCGACATCCTGCCCGACGGTTCCCTCGACTACCCCGACGACATCCTGCGGTCCTTCGACTTCGTCATCGGCTCGGTGCACTCGAACTTCACCATGACCGAAGCCAAGATGACCGACCGCATCTGCCGGGCCCTGGAGCATCCCTGCCTGGACATCCTGGGCCATCCCACCGGACGGCTGCTCCTCACCCGAGAGCCCTACGCGGTGGACATGGAGAGGGTGCTCAAGTGCGCCGCCCGTAACGGCAAGGCCATCGAGCTGAACTCCCACCCCTACCGCCTCGACCTGGACTGGCAGCTCATGCCCCAGGCCAGGGCCCTGGGGATCAGGATCGCCATCTGCCCGGACGCCCACAGCACGGAGGACATGCTGTTCACCCTCACCGGCGTGAGCATCGCCCGGAAGGGGTGGCTGGAGAAGGGGGACGTGCTGAACTGCCTGTCCGCGAAAGAGCTGACATCCTATTTCTCGGAAAAAAGACGGAAGGATTAACCACAGGGTACACAGGGACAACCTCTCCCCGGTTGTCGCAGGCAAGGCCACGGAGAAAGTCCATTAACGGGGTTTGAAGGATCAGCCGGGTCGGCCTTCAGGGTGAGGGGAGGATCCAGAGGTCTCTGAACACAGGTTAACGACTGTCTCACGCGGGGCTGGAGAGGCAGCCAAGGGAAGGAGAAATCCCTTCACCGACGCTGTCAGGACTTCTCGTCCCATCGCCCGGCTCTATAAGGTTTGGGACAGACAGGGCGGGAAGGTCGGGGATCAAACCCCAAACCCTTCTTCTCTCTGTGACCTCTGTGGTTAAAGTCTTTTCCTTGGATTGTCCAGCAGGAGGACGTCTTGAAAGAGACCGCTGCCGCCAGGAGAAGGCGTGCCGACAGGATCGACCGGACCTTATCGCCCCTGTACCCGGAGACGACCGCCCTCCACTTCCGGAACATCTTCGAACTGCTCATCGCCACCATCCTGTCGGCCCAGTGCACCGACGAGCGGGTCAACCGGGTCACCCCCGGGCTGTTCGGGAAGTACCCCGACGCGGCGGCCTTCGCCTCGGCCCCCCCGGAGGAGCTGGAGGAGGCCGTCCACCCCACCGGCTTCTTCCGCCAGAAGG
>JBFFDD010000205.1:0-4894 GCA_041559575.1 bacterium | reverse complement strand
GTTGAGCCACGCCGTACTGGTGTTGATGATCTGGAACGGCGAATCGTAGTTGTAGGAGACCGCCGCATCGGCGTCGCTAGCCCGCACACCCCAGTGCTCGGTGATGCCCTGGCCGGAAACGTGCCACATCTTAAAACCGATCTTGCAGACATCTGTGGCCACCAGCGATGCGGCGTTGGCCGCTTCAAGGCAGGACATCGCCGACGGGTCGAACCCGGCGATTGTGCTGCTGTAGGGCTGGGTCTCCACCCGGACGACCGAACGCTCGGACCAGGACACCGCCTCGAGGGCGTCGCCCCAGTCCACGTAATCGACATACTCCGCGTTGGGGGAGATGCCGTCCTCGTCGGCCCACCACTCGTTGACGTCAACCTTCTGCCAGTAGATGCGTTCCACCGGCAGGCCATCGCACGGATAACCGATACTCGTACACGACGCAGCAGTGTAATAAATGGTGGGCGCATCCAGGCTGTCCACACAGGACGTGTTGGGGTAGCTGAACTGGCCACTGAACTCCTCCTGGTCGCAGCCGTAGGAGTAATGTTTCCCCAGGGATCCGCCGCCCGCCGGGATGTTCCAGTTGGCTATCACGCTGTTCACCGAATTAACGGACACCGAGGGCAGGGACAGGTTGTTGCCCACCTCGCCACCCGTCGGCGGTCCCGGGATGCCCCCCTTGGCGGCGAAACCGCTCATGCTGAAGGCAAGCAGGCCTAAAATGCCCGCTGCACAGGCAAACACGAAAAAACCTTTTGTCGATCTCATCTTGGCACCTCCTCGATCCTTCCTTCAGAGGCGACCCCCCCTTGAGATCAGCCACCCGCCGCCCTTTCAATCTCCCGTCACGCGGGTACGCGATGCCACATCGAACTCCCTGTTCACCCCCTTGTCGGGCAACTGTTTGCCGCTGGATATTCCCGGTGGGCCCAGCTGATGCTCATCAAGATTTGAAAATCCTTCATGTGTCGACGCCCTTTTCTCCCTCGATGCGGGCATTTGTGGTCACAATGTTATTTTCCCTGGACGCGCGGCGTTCCTTCACCTCCGTCGTGCATCCTCCCTTTCGGGCCCCTGGATCGGGACCAAAACCCTGGATCGAACCTGAATACACATAAAAAAGTGGTGTATTGTGTAGTCGCAGTTCACGATTCTCCTTAATTTCGTGATATTATTAATGATAGATGGTGTGAACTGCCAGTAAATGAACAATTATCAACCAGGAAATGACTACAAAAACTAGCCATTTTCAGTGTTCATATAATGGCCTGAAAATGGACCATGACTTGGGGCAGTGATTAGGCGGTGCCCATGAATTCCAAACGGTCGGATTCAGATATCCCAGGGGACCTTGAACTTGCCAAAGGGGTGTCCCGTCCCTTCACTGTCCACTGGAGGATCGACTCCGTCGAAGAGAACGATCCGGACATTCTGAAGCAATTCCTCAGTGAGCGGATCAAGGAGCTCAACGGGCTTTACGCCCTGGCCCAGATCGCCGAGGACAAGCTTGGCTCCGTCGAGGAGGTGCTCAAAGCCGTTATTGAGATCATTCCCTCCTCCTGGCAGTTCCCCGTTATCACCCGTGCGCGCATCACATTCCAGGAATTTGAGCAGGAGAGCCCCGGCTACCGGTTGACCCGGTGGCGGCAGTCCGCCCCCATCAGCCTTCACGGAAAGCCGGTCGGGGAGGTGATCGTCTGCTACCTGGAGGAGAGGCCGCCCGCCTGCGAGGGCCCCTTTCTCAGCGAAGAGCGGATCTTTCTCAACGCGGTTGCCGAGCGCGTCAGCTGCATTGCGCTGCGGATCATCACCGAAAGGGAGCTCAGGGAGGCCAACCATCAGCTGCTGGTCGAACGCGACGCCCTCAACGAGACCAACGCGGCCCTGAAGATTCTGATGGCCAGGATCGAGGACGAAAAACTGGAGATCAAGCGTGACGTTCAGGGCAGGGTGGATAAGGTCCTCAAGCCCATCCTCCATGAGCTCTCCCTCCTGGTGCCCAGGAGCCACAGGAAATTCATCGACCTTCTCAACGACAACCTGGAGGAGATCACGTTCCCCTTCGTATCCCAGCTGTCGGACGCCTTCGACGTCCTGACCCCCACCGAGACCCAGATCTGCACCATGATCAAGAGCGGCCTGCGGACAAAGGACATCGCCGAGCTGCGGGGCATATCCCCGGCAACCGTGTGCAGGCACCGGGACCGGATCAGGCACAAACTGGGCCTGTCCAACACCGCCGTCAACCTCGCCACCTTCCTGAAGAAAGAGATGTAGCCGAAGGATTTTTCCCCACGTTCCATCGCCAAAAGCGCCCGAACGACAGACCCATCCTGCCACCAACCAGGCTATTGTAACCGTCGGGACTTTTACTACATTTTTTCCCGTGCAGACCTCCCTGAGAAACAAGGAGGGAGGGAGACTGTGGACCTCCCCCGCCAGGGATTGCGGATTTAGAAGCGCGACTTCAGTTCCCTCTTCGGGACCTGCATAAAAAAACAGCGGCACCCATTGGGTGCCGCTTTGGAAGAGGGCATGCTGCCAGGAGGTGCCTGCCTATCTGCCCTTTCCTCCTTCGGTGTCACTTCCGGATCCTTCCACGTTTCCTTCCTGGTTCTGTTCCTCCGTCGGCTCCCGGCTCCTCTCCCGGCTCCTCTCCCGGGTCCTTTCCCGGGTCATGTTTCCTTCCGCCTTCAGAAGCCGTTTCCGCTCCCGGGTCATTTCCCGGTTCCTGGTGCGCAGCCGCTCCATCAGGCAGTCGTTGACACAATCCTCTCCAACGGCCTTCCTGACCATTTCCCTGACAGGCTCTGTGTCTCCGCCGTTGAGATTGATTGCTTCCTCGAGGAGAGGGTTAAGTTTGTCGAGCTGTGCGCCGCTGAGACCGGTGTCATCCTGGATCTGGTCCCGAAGCCTCAACTGGAGCCGTATCGGCTCCTCAAGATGCTGCCCTCCCCTGATCCTGTCCCGAGTCTGATCCTGGTCATCGGCAAAAATCAGGCTGGGGACAACCAGAATAATGGCAGCAGCCACGGACAGTACCGCGAACAGAATGTTGCTTCGAATTTTTTTCATCGTTTACACCCCCGATCCTTATCACGATCACTGCGTTTATAAACAACAAGCGCAGTGAAAAAGGTCTCCGGTGATCGGATCCCGCCCGCAGCCGGGGACCAGGCTCGATAACACTTAACGGGACGATCACCCCCTTTTCGCGGCCTGCCTGTATCCGGGCGAGCAACCCTTTAGCCGTTTTTCACGGCAACATCCTCTGATATCTATAAGACACTCCAGCCGGTGAAAGGTTTAGTGTCTTCGAGGGTGTGTCAGTGCAAACGTCCTGGAGCAAGCGTTCTGTGTGTCGACAGCTTCCCACCCGTCCAGGGAAGCTGTGCATCGATCTTCACACAGACCCACAGCTCACCCTGTGTCTTACCTGTAAAATCCAGCAAAAACAGGTACTTAAAAAACAGACGACCCTCATGACCCCGGTGGCATGACCTTTGCGGTTTCTCCTGGCAAAGGGGTGTTTCCATGGGGCACTTCATAGAGCGCAAGGAACACTCGAAACGAAGGTTTTCGAATAAGGAGGGAACGATGAAAACGAATCGGACTATAACGCTGTTGGCTGTACTGTCATTTCTTCTGGTCTCGACCGCCCCGCCCCTGGCTGGGACCGTCTTCGGGGACGGTGAGGAGCGGTGGGTCATCGAGGACGTTCTGGGGTCGGAGGCGACGCCTTTCGCCATCGGCCACCGGGGTTACGGCGAAAGCACGGCGGGGGTTCCGGATCAGCCGGTGGAGAACACCACCGAGGCCGTCCGGCGCGGCTTCCGTGACGGCGTCCAGATCGTGGAGGTCGACACCGTACTCACCCGGGACGGCATCCCGGTCACCCTGCACGACGACTATCTCGAGAATTACACATGTGTGAACACCTACGACTATCAGGACCTCAAGGGGCTCCTCGAGGACGTCTCCACCCTGCGCCACATCCTCCAGAAGGCCCGCACCTTCAGCCAGGACCTGGACCGTGACCGGCCGAGCGGCCAGGTCGTGGTGGAGATCAAGACGCCGTCCCCCCTGTGCGACCCGGAGGACACGACCGTATCGGCCCTGGTGGACGCCGTCCTGAACGAGATCGCCTTTACCAAGATGGGTGACCAGGTGATCGTGGAATCCTACTCACCGGAGATCCTGGCCCTGGTCATGACCTCCGAGCCGGACATCCCGCGCATGCTGGCGGTGGACATGCTCCAGCTACTGTCGGCGGAGCAGGTGGCCTACTTCACCGGCCTGCCGGTCACACTCATCGAAAAGGACGCCGGCTTCGGCCTTCAGTGGGGCGAGATCGGGCCCCTTTATCGCCTGCCCAGCTATTACGGGCCAGATCCGATGGGCAACTACGTCTCCACCCTGTTCGGGACCGGCTCCCACACGGCCTCCTTCGACAAGACGATCCTGCTCCAGATGATGGCCGTGGATCCCGCCAACGCCGCCGGGCTGGTCTGGCAGCTGCACGATTTCGGTTTCGGCGTGCACGTCTTCACCGTCCAGACCGATTTCGAGTGGGACGCATTTTCCGCCTTCGGCGTCGACGGCATGTACGTGGACAACATCCCGTGGGGGCTGTCGAAGGAAAATCCGTAATCATTTCAACGGGTGAAAGACAGAACACGGGTTCGAAAACACCCAAAATTGACCTGATATTTCGGGCATTTGGGGGAGTCTCTCCCGGAAGTTGGGAGGGGCTCCCCTATTGATTAGTTTGAGGTTTGAGGTTTGAGGTTTGAGGTTTGAGGTTTGAGGTTTGAGGTTTGAGGTTTGAGGTTTGAGGTTTGAGGTTTGAGGTTTGAGGTTTGAGGTTTGAGGTTTGAGGTTTGAGGACCTGCCTTCT
>JBFFDD010000204.1:0-4906 GCA_041559575.1 bacterium | reverse complement strand
GTCCCCGCGTCCGTTCCGCACCCTCTCTCCCATTCGCCCTCTTTTCCCCTCTCCGCGTCCCCGTGCCTGCCACGCCGACTTGTCTCGCCAAAGCTCGAAGAGCGACGGCGGAAGCTTCAGCGAAGGCGGGTGATTGGTAAAAAGAAAGTTTCCAGTTTACAGTTTACAGCTTCCAGTTGAAGAATCATCGTGATTCGTTATTTGTGATTCGTAAAAAGAAAGTTTCCAGTTTACAGTTTACAGCTTCCAGTCCCAACAATTCCCCGATACCCCGACACTCCGTTACTCCGACACCTGGGTTCTCCTCCCCGCGTCCGCTTCCCTCCCTCTCAGATTTCCGGGAAGGTGGAGACCATGGCCGGACCGGGGGTCGCCTCGACGGTAAACAGATCGTCGGCCGCCCCTTTCATGATGAGGGAGGCGAACGGCGATTTTATCACCTTTCCCCGGGCCTCACGGGCGCCCTCGATAACTGAGAATTGGGGGATGGCGAGGATGGCCCTTTCCGATCCTTCCCAGGTGAGGGTGAGGGAAAAATCCCTGCCCCTGAGAAGCACCAGGTTGCCGTTTCCCCACGTGCAACCGGTAAAGGCCTGGACGCCGTCGATGGCGCATCCGCCGCCCCGGAAGAAGGCGAAGGGGAGGTTGGCGCTGTCCTCGAGGTCCTTCAATGCCGAAAGGGCCACCCGTCCCAGCCTGGCCCCCAAAAGCACCATGGGACACAGATGGCCGTGGAAGGCCTCCAGGGAATTCAGATCCCGTTTAGAAAGAGTAGTGATGGGGGCAGTCATCGCGGTAGATCCGAAAATAGCCCTCGATCATGTCGGGGGTCAACCAGGGTTCCACCTGTTCGGAGGCCCTGACGAAGTCCTCCATCTGCACCTTCTCCGAATCCCTGTCCACGGCGTTGAGAACCGCCCGTTTGGAGAGGTTCTCGATATCCCAACCAACGAACCCCTCCGTCAGACGTGACAGCTCGGTGAGATCCACCGGTCCGTTGAGGGTGGGGATCCGCTGAACGTAGATCCTGAGCATAGCCTCACGGTCGGCCTCCGAGGGCGGAGCTACGAAGACCTTCCTGTTAAACCGCCTCTTCTCCTTGATGATCGCCTGGTCCACCACGTCCACCCGGTAGGCCGACCCCACCAGCATGACATCGTCCCTGTCCTGGATCCGGTCGATCTCCCGAATGAAGACCTCCGTGAGTTCCCTGTCGGCGAAGGTGGGGGGCATGCCCCGGTAATTTCCGGAACCCCACTGGTAGTCGGATCCGGCCCGGGGAGCCAGCCACTCCGTATCCGAGATATAAAGAACACAGGGAGCCTCGTGCTCCGCGTCGTGAAAGGCCTGCTTAAGCTCCTTCGGCTTGCCGAGCATCTCCTGGCCTGAGATGTAGACGTAGGAGGCGCCGGCGTCGGTGGCGGCGGCCTCGGCCAGCATGGTGATCCCCACCCCAAGCGGACCCCAGATGAGGACCCCGGCCGGGATGGTAAGGTCGTGTTGGCGCAGAAGTTCCCTCTTCTTCAGCGGCAGGCTGACCATCTCCTTGACGATCCGCTTGGGTCCGTCAAGGCCGCCGATGTCGTCCCAGGTCAGGGTTGGTTTTTTGACCTCGTAGTAGATGTGGTTGAGTTTGCGGTGCAAAGTATCCCCTCTCTCAATTTTTCATGCGGTCGCCCATAGCACACCATCTGCTGCGTTATCGGGATTCGCCAATCCTCGACGTATGTCTACATATACGCCTCCGGTTGCCTCACCCCTCTGGCCTTGCATCTGGCGCACTCTGAACGACCTTAAATCATTTCGATTAATTGTTCTATGGTTCAAATACGATCAATCCCCAAGTGTTCGGCGTACTCTGCAGAAAAATTACTATTTCGAAGCATTAATCGTGCCAGCTATGGGAAAATTGGAATAAATAATCCGATCCACGGAATCCGGGAGGTCCTCCTCGCGCCAGGCGTCGGAGGCCTCCTCGAGGATCTCCCTCCCCCACTGGATCAGGGGCCGGGACAGTCCCTGTGCATACATTAAAAGAGGTCCCGACTCCCGGCAGGAAAGACAGCCCGGTTCCGGATTCCTCCAGCAGTCTTCGGCCGGGTCATACAGCCAGGGGCACCTCCCCGATATGGAGACCAGGCGGGCATCACCGTGGAAGGAAACGAGGAATTGCTCCGTGGCCGGCAGGGGCATCCAGTGTCTTGGCGGGTCCACCTCCAGCCTCACCACCCCCAGATCGTCCAGTACTGACAGAAGGGCCGAATCGTACAGAGGGCCCCAGGCGAAGTACCTTCGGGACTCGCCGTCGAGGTCCTCCCAGGGATCGCCCCAGCCGGGGCCCCTGCGGAGTTTCAGCAGCAGACGGCCGGCGCACATCCGGCCCCCCCAGCGGCCGGACAGCCGGGACAGGAGTCCCCAGTCGTTGACCACCACCTCGTCCCAGCCGAGGTCGAGGGCCCGGTCCGCCATGGCCGCAATACCGATTATCTCATCCGGGCCGCACAGGGGGGTGGCGAGGGTGAGGAAACGCTCTGCGTATTCGTCCCTGATCCTGCCCAGGGCACCCTGCTCCGGGAGTAGCCGGACGCACGACTCCGAGCCGTAGCGCAGCCCGTGCCACTGCCCGTCGACGGCCTCATCAGGAGAAATGACTGTGAGGTGCTTTTCTCTCACCCGAACTCCAACATATTCTCTCGCCCGCTCCCTCCGGTCGCTCAAGACGCCAAGACGCTAAGGGGATAAAGGGAAAAACCTGAAATAGGGGTTTGACTCTCTTTGCGGCTTCGCGTCTTTGCGAGAGATATCTTTTGACTCTCGCCCGCTCCCTCCGGTCGCTCAAGACGCCAAGACGCTAAGAAGTTAAGGGTTCTGGTTCTATACCCTAGATCCTGATTTTCATCTTTGCGGCTTTGCGTCTTTGCGTGAGACCTCCTTTGACTTTCGCCCGCTCCCTCCGGTCGCTCAAGACGCCAAGACTCTAAAGGGGTCAGGGTTCTGGCTCTAAACCCCAGATCCTGATTTTCCTCTTTGCGGCTCTGCGTCTCCGCGAGAAACCATTTTTCCTCACGCTCGCTCTCACGCCCCAAGCGTGATCGCTAGAGGCGCAGGGCGCGCAGAGGGGTTGAAGTTCATTTAGATTAATCCCCAAAACCAGGTTTATATGCCTTTCTCTGCGACTCTGCGTCTCCGCGTGAGGCCATCTTTTGTCTCTCGCCCGGCCACTTCGTGGCCTTAAGACGCCAAGACGCAGAGGGGTTTAGGATTTGAAACTAAAATCCCAGGTTTGACAATCTCTGCGGTTCGGCGTCTCAAAGTCAATTGTTCGCCCATTCGCCCCCTCGCCCATCAGTCCCCTCTCCTCATCGCAGAACGCCCCCTCCCGTCACGGATAATAGCAGTTGTGAGCCGTGCAGGCGTGGCCGAACAGATCGCGGAACTTCTCCCTGCAGATCTCCGGCCAGTCCCCGGAGAAGTCGTCCGTCCTCTGCATCGATTCCGACAGGGCCCTGACCAGGGCCACCTTCCTGTCCGTGGGTGCGCCGCGGCCAACGATCTTGAAGGCGGACACCCCGGCCCCGACCAGGTCAGGGAGGTCACACAGCCCGCAGGCATCCCGCCGATCGCTGAGGCGGGTCCCGTCAATGCCCCGGCAGACGTTTTCCGGGGGCGCGGTGCCATCCGCGAGGGTGGCACTGATGGGCCATTCGCAAGGCCAACGTCCGTCGGGGCTGTCGTGGAGGAAGGAGCACACCCCCTCGATATTGGGGCATTTTCCGACGAGGATGAAGGCCTCGAATTCCACCTCTGGCGCCTCCCGGGCCAACGATCCGATAGCGGGGACATCGAGGAATCGCGGCAGGATCACCCTCTTAACCCCCATGCCGGCGAACAGGCGAACCGCATCAGGGTTGGCGGCGACGGCCATGGTGCTCAGGTGAAGGGGAACGTCTATCCCCTCATGGCTTAACCGCCGGATCAGGCCCGGGTCCCCGGCAATGAGGGCCGACACGCCGATCCCCTGCGCGAACCGGGCCAGTTCGACGGCGGCTTCCATCTGGGAATCCATGTAGAAGGGGGCGTTCAGGGTCAGGGCGAACCGGCGTCCGTTATCGACGATGGACTTCACCGCCGCGGCAAGGGCATCGAGGGTATCGAACTGGGCGCTGGCAAAGGTTCTCTGATTAAGGGACACGAAGGAAGGGAATCTTGCCGACCACGAGGCTGGAACGCAGCCTCCGTACAGCCAATCGGCCCCGGCTTCCAGGAGGGGGGCAACCTCCCCGGCCCGGTCCACGGGCGCGAGGATCTCGGGCTTTTTATTTTCCGCGCCTGGTGTCACCGAGGTCTCCGCGTTGGAGGGTTGATGGTTCAGGGAAGCAGAACTAAGGACTGAGTCCTAAGTGCTAAGTGATAAGAGATAAGGGTACAGCGCTTTTACTTATCCCTTATCACTTATCTCTTAGAACTGGGTTTACCTCGCCCCCTCGCCCCGTCTACGCCTCCCCGTGTCTGCTCTGAGTTCCAAGAACTGAGAACTGGGAACTGAGAGCTGGTATGCTCGAATTTACGACTGATCGACTGACCGATTCAACGAAGAATCGGCGCATTCGCATTGTCGAAGGGTCGTAACCTCGTTCGGTCGTTCCTTCAGCCTTTCCACTTTTCCCTTTTCACTTTCCCCTGCGCCTGAAAGGCGCCCGCCCCCTCGCCCATGCGCCCTATCGTTTCCTCCCCCTGTCCCAGAACTTCGCCTTGCGTCTGTCCCAGAAGGACGGGTCCGCATGGGCCTCCAGGACGTCGCCGATGAGGACGATCCCCAGGGATGGTTCTCCCGACCGCAGCCCGAATATATCGTCGTCCCCCACCTCCTGGTCGATGGTGGACAGGGTGCCCCGGTAGACCCTCT
>JBFFDD010000203.1:0-4914 GCA_041559575.1 bacterium | reverse complement strand
TCGAGGAGGTCTATCTCCTGGCCTACGAGCTGGGGTGCAAGGGAGTAACCGTCTACCGGGACGGCAGCCGCGATGAACAGGTCCTGTCCTTCGGCAAGGGGGGCGAGAAGAAGGCCGAGGCCGTGTCCGAGGGCCGCGCCATGCCCACGCCCAGGGCCCGGCCCGCGATCACCAGGGGCATGACCGTCAAGATGAAGACCGGGTGCGGCAACCTGTACGTCACCATCAACGAGGACGAAAAGGGCCTCAGCGAGGTGTTCACCCAGATGGGCAAGGCGGGCGGCTGCGCGGCGTCCCAGTCCGAATCCGTCAGCCGCATGGTCTCTTTGGCCCTGCGTTCCGGCATCGAGGTGGACGCGGTGCTCAAGCAGCTCTCCGGCATCCGGTGCCCGCAGCCCCTGTGGCAGAACGGGGAGATGATCCTGTCCTGCTCCGACGCCATCGCCAAGGCCCTGAAGCAGTACAAGCAGGTCCGGGAGGAGGAAGGCGGCGAGATGAAGGTGGTGGAGCTGCTGGTGAGCGAACGGCGGACCGATCAGTCGACCGCCGATCTCATGGCCTCCCTCGGCCGACTGTGTCCCGACTGCAGCTGCAGCCTGGACTTCGCCGAAGGGTGCGCAACCTGCCACGCCTGCGGGTTCTCGAAATGCAGCTGAGAACATAGTTTCGGGTTTCAAGTTTCAAGTTCCAGGTTGCGGGGTCATAACCTCCTTTTCCTGGGGCTTTTTCTGTTGACGTGATGGTGCGATTCCATTTGACTGCTCTTCAAATAATCCCCGTAAAGATAAAATTGGCGGAATAGAACCTTCCCCCGGAACGAGATTCCAACGATTCGTGGATCAGAGAATCTGGTTCTCAGAAGGGAATTTGTAGGTTGAACCTGAAACCTGAAACACGGAACATGGAACTTTTTTTGTGGTTGACATTTCCCATCCGGGGGGGTAATGAACCACTTTTGTTGAGATGATTTTTTTAAACCGTAAAAGGAGGTGACCGCCTTGGCTTACGTAATCACTGAGGAATGTACTGCCTGTGGAAGCTGTTTAGATGAGTGCCCCGTTGAGGCCATCAGCGAGGGCGATATCTACGTGATCGACGCCGACCTCTGTACAGATTGTGCCGCCTGTGTGGAAGTCTGTCCTGTCGAGGCCATCATTCCAGGCGAATAATACCGGATCCCATACACGAAAAAGGGGCCCCGCCTACAAGCGGGACCCCTTTTTTTATCAACGTCACCGGCGACCGCCGGCGCCCGGATCTATCACCCTCCTCCGGAGCTGATTCCACAGGTCAGCAGTTCCTCGCCGCTGAGTTTCTTTCCTTTCTCCAGGTTGGCGTTGCAGGAAGGGCAGGGGATGGCGAGGTTCTCCTCCTCCTCGGACAGGATCTGGGCGTATTCGAGGCTGCAGGTGGGGCATCTCAGTTCAAAGATGGCGTAGCTCATCATCGTCCCCCAACGGTTCAGGTGTTCTGTTCCACGATGCGCTTGATCTCGGCCGGATTGGCTCCAATGACCTGTTCAGCGACCTTGCCGTCCTTAAAGAGCATGATGGTGGGGATGCTGCGGATACCGTATTCGTTAGGCGTCTTGGAGTTCTCGTCCACGTTGACCTTGCCGACCTTGATCTTGCCTCCGTAGGTGTCGGCGATCTCTTCCACAACCGGGGCGACCATCCTGCACGGAGCGCACCAGACGGCCCAGAAGTCCACCAGCACGGGCTTGTCGGATTTGAGGACCTCAGCCTCGAAATTGTCGTCGGTAAACTCCTTGACGTTCTTGCTCTCTGCCATTGTGACCTCCTTGATCTCTGCCAGGATATATTCCCATTGAGTTGTGTTATATGTGATAGTAACCCTCAACAGAATGGGTGTCAATGGATATTTGAATATTAGAATAAAATTATGGACTCAATGACAGGATCGGGTACAAAATTTGGGAATTGGAGATTGGAAATTGGAGATTGGAATATTGGAGATTGGAAATTGGAGATTGGAAATTGGAGATTAGAATATTGGAGATTAGAATATTGGAGATTAGAGATTAGAACGTTGGAGATTGGAGATTGGCGCAAATCTCAATTTCTAATCATCTAATGCTCCAATGTTCTGTCCAATATCCGGTTTAAGTCATGGACATGCAAACTTCCCCCCTCTCCAAAGAGAAGAAGAAGCTCATCCGGTCCCTGGCGTCGCGAAAGATCCGCCAGCGCAGGGGGCTGTGCCTCGTCGAGGGTCCCCGGGTGATCGGTGAGGCCCAGAGGGCCGGGCTGCTTCAGTTCGCGGTCCTCCACCCGAAACTGGCCGTCGCGTCCGCCTATTCCCTTGAGGGGGTGCCCGACCTGGAGGGGCCCGTTTTTTCCGCCGCCGGCAATTTTTTCGACGAGGTCACCGACGTTCACCAGAGCCAGGGGCTGCTCGGGGTGGCCCGCGTACCGCCGCCTGTGGACCTCGAGGCCATGGCCGAAACCGGCGGTCAAGGAGTGCTTCTGTTCCTCGATGCCGTTCAGGACCCGGGCAACGTCGGCGCCCTTATCCGGTCCGCCTGGGCCCTGGGAACCAGGGGAGTCCTCATCGGGCCCGGGACCGCCGACCCCTTCGGACCGAAGGCGGTCAGAGCCTCCGCCGGGGGCGTGTTTCATCTGCCGATCCACCAGGGCTTTGACGCTTCGGAGGGGGCGGCTTTCATCGCGCAGGGCTTTGCGATCTACATTGCCCGGGCGGGTGGACCTTCCTTTAAGGGTGTGGGCTTCGGTCCGAAGGCCATCCTGGCCGTCGGAAATGAGGCGAGGGGGTTCTCGGAGTGGATCGAGGATGCCGGCGAACCGGTCAGCGTTCCCATGGTCGACGGGGCTGACTCCCTGAACGTTGTCGTCGCCGGGTCGATTATTTTGGAGGGGATGATCGGGAGATTATAGTTTCAGGTTCCAGGTTCGAAGTTCCAGGTTGAGTGATCCAAAAGGGAGTCAGTATTCAGGAGTCAGTATTCAGGTGAACCCAAAATCCAAGGTCTAAAACCTAAAACAAAGGGAAGACAGAGGTATGGTATACTGGTCACCCACGTACATTGGCACTTTGGATTTCAAGACTTGAAACATGAAACATGAAACTTGAAACCTGGAACTCTGTTTTATCCTTCTTCCACCATCCCCTTGATGATTCCCGCAAGCGCCTCGGCGGACCTCTCCACCAGGACCTTTCCCTTCTCCTCGTCGGCCTTGGAGGGGTCCCCCCACACGCCGCCGGGCCAGTATGCCTCCGGGTCGGGGACCACCCGGTACCGGGGAAAGGCCGGGTACTCCTCGGCGGGCCTCGCCTCCCGCACCGAATCGGGGTGAAGGTGCATCATCCGTGACGTCTCGACCTCTCCGGCGTGGCCGTCAGCGGCGGTCTGGATCATGTCACCGGATGCCTCCCTGACCAGGTCGAGATCGCTGACCACGGCCAGCTTGACGGTCGGCTGCTCCCGGATGAGATTCTCCGCCGCCTCCCTAAGGGCCGCCATGTGGATCCTGCCGGCGTGGCCGGAGAACAGGACGATGCGGGTGAACCCGTGGCCCGTCAGGGAGCGGAGCAGGTCCCCCGCCAGGGAGCGCAGGGTGTCGCCGGAGATGGTCACCGTCCCGGCGTGGTTCCGGGCGCTGCTGCACTGCCCGTAGTGGACGGGAGGGGCCACCAGAGCCCGCACCTTTCCGGCCGCCCGGACGGCCACACCGTAGGCCTGAAGCGTGTCGGTGGCCAGGGGGAGGTGGGACCCGTGCTGCTCGGTGGATCCGAAGGGCAGGATCACCGGGGTCCCGGCCCGGCTCTCCTCGGCGATCTCATCGGTGGTCATCCACTGCATCTCCATGGGTTTTCTCCCTGAAAGGGTTGCTGTAAATCGATGGTCATAATAACATAGCGGCCGGGAAAAAGGTCCAGGGGATGAACTCCGGGCACTACGACACGCGGTCGGGCGGGAAACGACGAAGCGACCTGGCGACTGAACATTTGCAAAAACATCGTGAGGAAATAAGAAACGAAGCAATCTAGAAGTTTTTTTTCACCGCAGGGTACGCGGGGTAAAGCAGAATGGGAATTTTGGATTTTGGATTGATTGTTAATCTGGATCCTGGAGCTTCAGACGCGGGGACCCGCACGGGGGGGCGGAGTGGCGATTGGACGAGGATGAGAGGTTACGACCTTTCGACAATGCGAATGTACTCATTCTTCGTTGAGTCGGTTAGTCGATCAGTCGTAAATTCGAGCGTGCCAGTTCTCAGTCCTTAGCTCTGCTTCCCCGAAACCTGGAACCTGGAACCTGGAACCTGGAACCTGAAACCTGATTCTAACACCTAAATGTCTTTAACCTTCGAATCAAAGATCACTGACGCCCGGGGCATTCTGTTCGACCTGGACAATACCCTGTATCCCAGTGAAAGGGGCGTTTTCGACCGCATCAACGACCGGATCGATTCGTACGTCATGTCCCTCACCGGCCTGGACCTCGATGGCGTCAAACGGCTGCGCCGATCCTACATCGAACGGCACGGCACGACCCTGGGCGGGCTCATGGCGCATCACGGGGTGCTACCGGCTGAGTTCCTCGAGTTCGTCCACGACATCCCCCTGGACGATCTGCTCTATCCCGATAAGGTGCTCAGGGACATGCTGTCCCGCATCGAGCTGCCCAAGGTTGTGTTCACCAACGCGTCCGCCGGGCACGCCGAACGGGTCATGGAAACCCTGACGATCGACGATCAGTTTGACGGTATCTGCGCCCTGGAAGCTACCGGCTACCGGGGCAAGCCCCACAGGGAAGCCTACCTGACGGCGGTGGGGATGCTCGGCTGCCCGGTGACCGGGACCATCCTCATCGATGATCTGGACGTGAACGTGAAAGCGGGGACCGAGCTGGGTATGATGACGGTGTACATC
>JBFFDD010000202.1:0-4931 GCA_041559575.1 bacterium | reverse complement strand
CCCGGCCTGGATCAGGAGTACGGGGGGATCATCACCCACGGCGCCAAACTGCTGTACGCGTTCTGCGAGGCCACCGTACCCAAGCTCACGGTCATCACCCGGAAGGCCTACGGCGGGGCCTACTGCGTCATGAACTCCAAGCACATCCGGGCCGATTTCAACTTCGCCTATCCCACCGCCGAGATCGCCGTCATGGGGCCGGATGGGGCGGTCAATATCATCTTCAGGAACGAACTGAAGGCGGCCGACGATCCAGCCGCCCGCAAGACGGAGCTGGTGGACCATTTCCGGCACACCTTCGCCAACCCCTACAAGGCGGCCGAACTTGGATACGTCGACGAGGTGATCCTGCCCCAGCAGACCAGGCCGCGGCTGATCCAGGCCCTGGAGATGGCCAGGACCAAGAGGGACGAGAATCCGCCTAGAAAACATGGAAACATCCCTCTGTAATAGCAGAGGAATGTTTCCGAATGGGAGATGAGGCGAGGGGGCGACGGGGGGAAGGAAATATTTTACCGCAGAGTACGCGGAGTTTCACAGAGAAATACTTCTTGCCCCGCGTAACCCTGCGGAGCGGCCTTAAAGTGGCCGCGCCGCGGTAAGTTCCTTTTTTCTATTGGAAAATTTTGGAGGATTACTGAATGTTTAAAAAAGTACTCATAGCCAACAGGGGCGAGATCGCCGTCCGGCTGATCCGGGCGTGCCGTGAACTGGGCATCCCCACGGTGTCCGTCTACTCGGAGGCGGACCGCAACGCCCTTCACGTCAAATCCGCCGACGAGGCGTACTGTGTCGGTCCTCCGCCGTCGGCGGAGAGCTATCTGGTCATGGACAGGATCATCGAGGCGGCCAAGAAGGCCGGAGCGGATGCCATCCATCCCGGTTACGGGTTCCTGGCCGAGAACCCTGTTTTCGCCAATATGTGCGACGAAAACGGTATCACCTTCATCGGTCCCTCGCCGGCGGCCATCGAGATGATGGGTCACAAGACCGTGGCAAGGGAGACCATGGAGAAGGCCGGCGTCCCGGTGGTTCCGGGGACGGAGCTTCTCGATGATGACGATGAGCTGGCCCGGCGGGCCGTCGAGATCGGCCTGCCGGTGATGATCAAGGCCGCGGCAGGCGGCGGGGGCAAGGGGATGCGCATCGTAAGCAAGAAGAAGGAGATCGCCGAGGCCATCCGCGCGGCCCGTTCCGAGGCAAGATCCTCCTTCGGGGACGACTCCGTTTACGTCGAGAAGTATGTGGAGGAGCCGCGGCACATCGAATTCCAGATCCTCGCGGACCGTCACGGCAACGTCGTCCACCTTTTCGAGAGGGAATGCTCCATCCAGAGACGGCACCAGAAGGTGATCGAGGAGGCGCCATCCATGGCCCTGGACGAGGATCTGCGGGCCCGGATGGGAGAAGCGGCTGTCAACGCCGCCAGGGCGGCCGGGTACTGGAGCGCCGGCACGGTGGAGTTCCTGGTGGACAAGCACAAGAACTTCTTCTTTCTGGAGATGAACACCCGGCTGCAGGTGGAGCACCCGGTGACCGAGATGATCACCGGCATCGACATCGCCAAGGAGATGTTCCGCATCGCCTCCGGCGAGAAACTGTCCATCCGGCAGGAGGATGTGGCCATGAACGGGTGGGCCCTGGAGTGCCGCATTTACGCAGAAGACCCCTTCAACAATTTCCTGCCCTCCCCGGGGGTCATACAGACCCTCCGGGTCCCCAGCGGCCCCGGTGTGCGTGACGACTCCGGCGTTTATGCGGGGTACGAGGTTCCCCTGTACTACGATCCGATGATCTCCAAACTGTGTACATGGGGACGGACGAGGGAGGAGGCCGTTGACAGGATGAAGCGGGCCCTGGACGAGTATGTGATCAAGGGCATCAAGACCACCATCCCCTTTCACCTGAAGGTGATGAGCAACGAGCACTTCCTCAGCGGCGACATCACCACGGGATTCATCGGGGAGAAGTTCATCCTCGAGCCCGGTGACGGAGGCGGGGACCTGAGGGATGTGGCCCTGGTGGCTGCGGCCCTGCAGATGGGCCGGCGGGTCCGTGAAACCGTGGGAGCTCCCGCTGCGGCCGGCACCGGCGGGGATGCGTGGAGGATGATGGGCAGGAGGTCGAGATGGGCTATGTAGCGGTCATAAACGGAGAGCAGGTGGCGGTCGGCGTCGGCAGGGACAGCGAGGGCAGGACGGTTGTCTCCATCGAGGATAGAGAGTACGTGGTGGATGCCCGGTGGACCCAGTCGGATCTCCTGTCGCTGATCATCGACGGCCGGTCCTACCAGGTGGATATCCACAGCGACAAGGACAGCCACCAGGTCCTCGTCGAGGGGGAGCATTTCGATTTCGAGCTCTTCGATGAGCGCAAAGCCCTCCTCAAAAGCGCCGCCGGGCTGGGCGCCGAGGGTGTGCAGGAGATCAGATCCTCCATGCCCGGCAAGATCGTCAAGGTCCTGATCGCTGAGGGGGAAGAGGTCCAGGAGGGAGACGGCCTTATCATCGTCGAGGCCATGAAGATGGAGAACGAGATGAAGTCCCCCAAGGCCGGGGTGGTCAAGAAGGTGGGCGTGGCTGAGGGGGACGCGGTAGAGGCTGGTGCACTTCTGGTAGTCGTTGAATGATCAACAGCCTGTGAGGGGACGGATGGAAGACTGGACGACGGGGCGAACAAGATCTATTACCGCAGAGGGCGCAGAGAGCACAAAGGGAAAGTCTTAGGGGTATAACTTTTAGGGACATACGCTTCCCATTTATCCTGTCTCTTGATAGAGATGGATATAAAGCAGCAATGGGGATTTCAGTTTAACCCGATAAAACCCTTGATACATGTTTTCAGGTTTTCACTGTGAACTCTGTGGTTCAGAAGGGTTGAAAATCATGGGTAAAGACATCAAAAAGGAAGTCTTACGGTGGGAGAAGGAAACCTATAAACAGGCGGTGGAGAAGCGACCTGAGCGGAAAGGGGAGTTCGCCACCATCTCCGGGGCGGAGGTGAAGCCGCTGTACACCGCCAAGGACACAGCGGACCAGGATTATGTCCGCGATCTGGGTTTTCCGGGGGAGTACCCCTACACGCGGGGCGTCAGGCCCACCATGTACCGGGGCCAGTTCTGGACCATGCGGCAGTACGCCGGCTTCGGGACCGCCGAGGAGTCCAACCGGCGTTACCGGTACCTGCTGGACCAGGGCCAGACGGGGCTGTCGGTGGCCTTCGACCTCCCCACCCAGATGGGCTACGATTCGGACCATCCCATGTCCCTCGGCGAGGTGGGCCGTGTCGGAGTGGCCATCGATTCCCTCGAGGACATGGAGACCCTCTTCTCGGCCATTCCTCTGGACAAGGTCAGCACCTCCATGACCATCAACTCCACCGCTTCCATCCTCCTGTCCCTCTACGCCGAGGTGGGGGCCCTGCAGGGTGTGGAAGCGGAAAGCCTCCGCGGGACGATCCAGAACGACGTCCTCAAGGAGTACATCGCCCGGGGCACCTACATCTATCCCCCCGCTCCGTCCATGCGCCTGATCACGAATATCTTCGCCTACTGCAGCGAAAGCATGCCGCTGTTTAACACCATCTCCATCAGCGGGTACCACATGCGCGAGGCGGGTTCCACCGCCGCCCAGGAGGTGGCTTTCACCCTGGCCGACGGTATCGCTTACGTTCAGGCCGCTGTCGATTCGGGCATGGATGTGGATCAGTTCGCCTCCAGGCTGTCCTTCTTCTTCAACGTGCACAACGATTTCATCGAGGAAGTGGCCAAGTTCAGGGCCGCCCGGCGGCTGTGGGCCGACATCATGAGGAACCGGTTCGAGGCCAGGGACCCCCGGTCGTGGATGCTCCGCTTCCACACCCAGACCGCCGGCTGCTCCCTGACGGCCCAACAGCCGGAGAACAACGTGGTCAGGGTGGCCATCCAGGCCCTGGCGGCGGTCCTCGGGGGCACCCAGTCCCTGCACACCAATTCCCGGGACGAGGCCCTGGCCCTGCCCACGGAGGAGTCGGTTCGCATCGCCCTGAGGACCCAGCAGATCATCGCACACGAGAGCGGTGTGGGAAGCACTGTGGATCCCCTGGGGGGATCCTACGCCATTGAATCCATGACCAACCGCATCGAGGAAGAGGCTGCCGACTACATCCAGCGGATCGACGATATGGGCGGCGCGGTGAGGGCCATTGAGAAGGGATTCCAGGCCAGGGAGATCGAGGACTCGGCCTACCGCTACCAGATGGAGGTGGAGACCGAGGATCGGATCGTCGTCGGCGTCAACGCTTTCATCGTCGAGGAGGAGGAGTTCGCCGGCGAACTGCTGAAGGTCAATCCCGAGGTCGAAAGGGCGCAGGTGGGGCGGCTGAAGGCCCTTAGGTCGCGCCGGAACCAGAAGGCCGTGGACGATGCCCTAAGGGCCCTGGAGGACGGGGCCCGCGGCGACAGCAACCTGATGCCCCTGATCCGCGAGGCGGTCCGGGTGTACACCACCCTGGGGGAGATCAGCGACACCCTGCGGGGGGTGTTCGGCACCCATGATCCGCACTGAATCGCTACGACTGTGCGACTTGACGACTGGACGATTTTGCGAAAATTATTTGGTAATAATGACAAAATTATGGCTCGGTTGTTCCAAATGAACCTGAATCCACTGATAAGCCGCAAAGGTCTTCATTGGAACCCCGCACTGGGTTTGAAAAACTGAAGGATTCAAAACTTACATTCGGACAATCGCGTCGTCGCTCAATCTCTCGGTCGAGACAGGAGGCTTTATGAAAAAGCCGACTTTGGACCATATTGGCATTGCGGTGGACGATCTCGACGCGGCCGTCGACATCTACCGGAGCCTCGGTTTCGAGGTGGAATCGGTGGACGATGTCCCCGGTTTCGGCGTCAGGGTCGCCTTCCTGCCCATGGGGGAGGGGACCGTGGAACT
>JBFFDD010000201.1:0-4935 GCA_041559575.1 bacterium | reverse complement strand
TTCAGGTTTCAGGTTCCAGGTTCCAGGATTCATGAAAGCAGGGCTAAGGACAAAAAGCTAAGAACGAGGAACTGAGAACTGGAACGCTCGAATTTACGACTGATCGACCAACCGACTCAACGAAGAATCGGCTCATTCGCACTGTCGAAAGGTCGTAACTTCGCCTCTTCGCCCACTCTCCCCCTCGGGTATCTTTTCCCCCCCGTCAACGCGTCTGAAGTTCCAGGTTCCTGGTTTCAGGTTCCAGGTTCCAGGTCTCAGGTTTCAGGTTTCAGGTTTCAGGTATTCGACTGGTAACTGTAAACTGAGAACTGAAAACTATCTTTCTTTCCACTTTCCACTTTCCAATATTATTACTCCCCCATCCTCCCCTTCGCCGCTTTGATCGTGTTGGCCATGAGGATCGCCCGTGTCATGGGGCCGACGCCGCCTGGGACGGGAGTGTACCAGCCAGCCACCCCGGCGGCATCGGGAGAAACGTCGCCAACCAGAGTATAGCCCTTCTTCTCGAAGTCCTGCATGCGGACCGGATCGCCGGTGATCACCTCGGGGGCATCGTCCGGGCCGATCTGGTTCATGCCCACGTCGATAACGGCGGCGCCCGGCTTAACCCACTCCTTCTTGACCATCAGGGCGCGCCCGACGGCCGCCACCAGGATGTCCGCCTCCCTGACGGTACCTTCCAGGTCGGGTGTCCTCGAGTGACAGATCGTCACCGTAGCGTGACGGTGCAGCAGCATGAGGGCCATGGGTTTGCCCACTATGTCACTCCTGCCGACGACCACGGCGCGCTTGCCGTGGGGATCGATCCCCTCGTCGTCCAGCATTCTCATGATACCGGCCGGGGTGCAGGGAACGAGGCTGTCCCGGTCACCGCGAACCAGCCGTCCCACGTTCACGGGGTGAAAACCGTCCACATCCTTAGCCGGATCGATACTGTCGAGTATCGAGACCGTGTCAGCCTGATCGGGCAGGGGGAGCTGGACCAGGAGACCGTCGACCCGGTCGTCCCCGTTAAGCTCCTTGACAACATCGAGGATCTCTTCGGTGGTGGAATCGGCCGGCAGGTGATGGGAGAAGGATTCGATTCCGCTGAGCCCGCAATCCCTGATCTTCATCCGGACGTAAACGGAGGACGCCGGATCGTCCCCCACCAGGACCACCGCCAACCCCGGGGACCGGCCGTGCCGGGATCGAAAAACCTCCGCTTCAGCCTTCACCTCCGCGAGGACCCTCTTGGAGATCTCATTGCCATCGATTATCTTTGCACCGCTCATGTTTTCTCCCCTGAATATGATTGTTCCAGGTTCCAGGTTCCAGGTTCCAGGTTCCAGAGAACGACTTTACACTGGAAACGGGAAACTGGAAACTCTCCTTCCCACAGAAGCATAGATTATTACATTATAGTTCTATACTTCAGGTTTGTGAATTTCACCTGGAACCTGAAACCTGGAACAGGGAACTGAAAAGGTCATACCTTAGATGACCTTCAGGCTGTCTTTGAGAGTCCTGACGAGCATCTCCCATGACTGGGTGTGAAACTCCACCGTCCTTCCCCTGTCACCCCCCACATCACGGGCCTCGACCGGAATGCCGAAATGATCCAGGGTCTTGAGGGCCGCCAGGACATTCCGGGCACCGATCCGCCCCCCGATCCCTCCATACTTTCCGGGAAACATCTCGGCACCGCCGGCGATCTTTGCCGCCAGATTTTCAGCCTTGATGTCCCTCTCCGCGAAGGCATCCAGGATCGCCTCCACTGCGGTATCAGCGTATTTGGCCGGCTGCCGGACCTGGCTGCGGTCGAAGGCCATGGGAAGCATGACGTGAGCCATGCCGGCCAGGCGATCCCGGCGGCTGTAAAGAGCGATGGCCACACAGGAACCGAGGCCGTAGGTGACCAGCCGCTGGGGTTTCCGAGCCAGTCTGAAATCGGAGATCCCGACGACAACCGGCTTCATTACCCGGTGCGCAGCCTTTTCGCTGCCTCGAGAAAAAGGGAGAGACCGCCCGGGTCGGGAAAGATCACTGTCTCGGCAAGACCGCTCCCGGACGGGTCCGAGATCCGGGAGACCAGAGCAACAACGTCCTCGGAATGGGCCCCCAGCTCAGCGAGGGTCGAATCCAGGATGGCCCCGGCCATATCCCGGATGATGATGGGCGGACTGTTGATCAGAACCCTCTCGGCCAGCCTGGACAGCACCGTGAGGATGGCCCCCGAAAGGATGTTGCCCATCTCAGAGAAAGCGGAATCAACCAGAGGCCCGTCGGCCTTCCCTGAACCTCTTAGAAGAATCTGTTCCATCTCCAGGGCCCCCTCCTCGGAAAAAAGAAGGAGGATCTTGCCTTCCTCATCGCCTCGAAAGGGGACCAGGACACCCAGCGCCGGCTCATGAAAACCCCCGAACAGGGAAGGCACCTCTTCGAAGGAAAGGGACCTCACCTCTGGATTGCCGACGGTGACCTCGAGGCCAGTCAGCCTTTTCAGGGCTCTGCCGGCCTGGACGGCACCGATGGAGCAGATCTCCTGAATGATTTTGATATCTTCTCTGGTCAGTTGGTAAGGGGCGGTCGGGATGTCCGTCATCTGCTTAGAAAAGGTTGCCCAGATCGAGGATGGGGACGATCCTCCCATCGCCGAGGACGGTCATGCCGGAATATCTTGTCAGATGCTGAAGGGGAAAACAGAGAGGCTTGATGACGATGTCCTCCTGGCCGGCAACGCCGTCCACGGCTATGCCCACGATCCTGTTGGTGACCTCCACCAGAACGACGCTGGGCAGGGCCTGGTCCTTCAGGGACCCGGGAAGGCCGAGAAGTTTTCGCAGTTCGAAAAGCGGGATAAGGTCCTCGTCCTCGGTCATGTAGAAGCGGCCCTGGCTCTCCTGGATCTGACCCGGCTCCACCCGAACGGTGCGCACGACCCTGGTAATGGGAATGGCAAAGATGTTGTCCAGGAGGTTCAGGAGGAGCATCTTGACGATGGCCACGGTGAGAGGAAGTTTCAGCGTAAAGGTCGTCCCCTCTCCGGGGACACTGGCAATGGACAGGGTCCCGCCGAGCCCTTCCACAACCGACTGCACCACATCCATGCCCACGCCCCGGCCGGATACATCTGTCACCTGGTCAGCGGTGGAGAAGCCGGGACGGCACACCAGCATGACCGTCTCTTCGTCTCCCATGACCCCGGCCTGGTCGGCGGTGATGATGCCCCGCTCAACTGCCTTGGCCTTGATCTTGTCCAGGTCCATCCCCCTGCCGTCATCGGATATCTCGATGTGGACCATGTCCCTCTCCCGGTAGGCGTGGATCCGGATCGTTCCGGACCCGTTCTTGCCCGCCTTCTCACGCTCCGCGGCATCCTCGATGCCGTGGTCCACGGAATTCCTCAGGATGTGGAGGAGGGGATCACCCAGCTCGTCCAGTATGGCCCTGTCGAGTTCGATCTCGGCGCCCTCGACCTCGAGAGCGACCTTCTTGTTTCCCTTCCGGGCCAGGTCCCTGACCGCCCGCGGCAGCCTCTGGACAACCGATTCCAGGGGGTCCATCCTGACCTTCATCACCTCGCTGTGCAGGCCTCCGACAAGATGGTCAAGGCGGGTCAGAACCTGGTCTGAGGATGCCGAGTCCATGTCCTGCATCAGGTCCTTGAGCCTGCTTTTGGTGACGATAAGCTCACCGACAAGATTGATAAATGTGTCCAGAAGGGCGGTACTGATACGCACGGTTTTCCCGGAGGACGCCCTGGCAGCCTGATCCGCCCCCGGAGCACCGGTGGGTTCAGCAGGGCCGGCCTCCCCTTTTCCCTCGGCGGGTATGTCCTCGACCGGGGGAGCCTTTTTCGCCGGGGGCGCCTCCTTCGGGGGTTTTTTCGCTTCCGCCTCAGCGGTCGACTGGACGATGATCTCCCCCATCTCGGTGACGTTCTCCAGAGCATCCCTGACGGCATCAGCGGTCGTGCCGTCCATGACCACGGACACCTCTCCGTCAAAATCACCGGCTTTGACCGATTCCAGGGGAGGCTGGATCAGCTTGATACTTCCCACCGACTCCAGACGTTTGATAGCCAGATAGGCCCGGGCGTTGGGGACCGGGCAATCCTCCACGATCCGGAAGTTCACCAGAACGTCCTCTTTAGACAGGGATGGGATGTCAGCCGGCTCAGCGGGGAATGGTTCCTCGACGGCCGTTTCAGCTTCACCCGCAGGCGGCTCAACCTCATCACCGGGGATGTCACCCCCGATGATCTTCTTGACCTGCTGGACGTACCCGGCGGTATCGATGTCATCGAGGGATGAGCCGCTCTCAACCGCCGACACCAGGTCCTCGAGGTAATCGATACCGGTGAACAGGACGTCGACGATGGCCGAATTGATCCGGGCCTGTCCCTTGCGGAAAACATCCATCATGTCTTCCAGGTTATGGCTCAGGTCCGCAATCTTGCCGTACCCCATGGATGCCGACATCCCCTTGATGGAGTGGGCGTGTCGGAAAAGCTCGTTGATGCTGTCCGCGGCGTTTCCGTCCTTCTCCAGGACGAGGACGCAGTTGTTTATTCCCTGGAGATGCTCCCTCGCCTCGGAGATAAACAGATCCTTGTATTTGGACATATCCATGATCGGTAATGAACCTCCCGGGCGCAAAGGGAATCAGGTGGGACGATGCCGGATCCGGTCCGGATGTCGGTCTGGGTCAATACCCCGGATCCGTGGGTTGTCGGATCGCAGCGTCAGCCGCCCCTGGTCTCCTTGAGGATCCGGACTACGACATCCAGGACCTTCTCTGGCTGAAAGGGTTTGACGATGAAATCCTTGGCTCCGGAATCCAGGGCCTCCATAACCAGGCTGTCCTGACCCAGGGCGCTGCACATGATGATGTTCGCCTTGCTGTCGTACTCCATGATCTCCCGCAGCGCCTCAATTCCGGTCATCTCGG
>JBFFDD010000200.1:0-4943 GCA_041559575.1 bacterium | reverse complement strand
CCTTGATAAGATCGACGCATCAGCAAGCTGGGTATTCCCCGTGGTCCTGAAAAAGGTGGTGGAATTTCAGAAGACCCTTGCGGCCGAGCCGCCCATCAGGCTGGGAACGCCGGACCCGTATGTGCCGGGGAAATAGTCAGGTTTCGGAGGTCGGGTGCCGGGTGTCGGGGAAATATTTCCCGAACACCGATCCCTGACCCCTGACACCGGCTTTTATAAAATTATCAAAGGAGGTCCCCCCCATGAAACGATTTAATGCTTTCACTATCCTGACCGCCATGTGCCTCGTCCTGGCCTTGGCTCTGCCTGTGTCAGCCGACTACGCCGGCAGCGTCACCAGGGAGGATGTCGAAGGGTCGATTAAGGAGCCCTCTTACTCACCTTACGCCGGGCGCAACTTCCCGACCAGGGTTCTGTGGGGAGACACGCACCTTCACACGAACCTCTCTTTGGATGCCCGGGCGTTCGGCGTGATCCTCGGGCCTGAGGAGGCGTACCGGTTTGCCCGGGGTGAAGAGGTGACTGCGACGCACGGTGAGAAGGTCCGTCTGTCCCGCCCTCTTGATTTTCTTGTGATCACAGACCATTCCGACGCCATGGGGGCGATGAAGGAGATCGTTGCCGGCAACCCCATGCTCATGCGGGAGCCACTCCTGCGGGATTGGCACAACAGGCTGAAACAGGGCGGCGATAAGGCCCTGATGACCACCATGGAGGTTATAGCAACTTTTGCGGGAATCGGGGACCAGAAACTGCCCGAGGTGGTCCTCAGTCCTGAATTCGCTAAAACGATATGGGACAGCTACCTGGAGGAAGCCGAAAAGTACAACGACCCGGGACAGTTTACCACGGTCATCGGGTACGAGTGGACATCCACGCCGAAGGGACTGAACCTTCACCGCAACGTTCTATACAGGGGTGATGCCGATGTGGCGAGGCAGATGGTCCCCTATACCACATTTGAGAGTTTCAACCCGGAGGATCTCTGGAAGTGGATGGGAAGGTTCGAGGAAAAGACGGGGAGCCAGGTCCTTGCCCTCGCCCACAACGGGAACCTTTCCAACGGTATCATGTTCCCGGAGATCAATCCGGAGACAGGAAAGCCCCTGACGAGGGAGTATGCAGAAGAAAGGATCCGCAGGGAGCCGATCTACGAAGTCCCCCAGATCAAGGGCGACGGTGAGGCCCACCCCTATCTCTCCCCCCACGACGAGTTTGCCGGATACGAGCTGTGGGACAAGGGCGGTCTTGGCTCTCCCGAGCCGAAGAAGCCAGAGATGCTGCAGTATGAATACGCCCGTGAAGCGCTCAAGATAGGGCTTAAGCTCGAAAAGAAATTGGGCGTCAACCCCTACAAGTTCGGCATGGTGGGTGCCACCGATTCCCACACCGGCCTCGCCACTGCCGAAGAGGAGAACTTCTTCGGAAAGCACAGCGGGAAAGAGCCCCACGCCGACCGCTGGAGCAAGCTGGTCGGGCAGATGGGCGCAGTCAAATTTTATGGCTGGGAACAGGTCTCTTCAGGGTATGCGGCGGTCTGGGCTACGGAAAACACCCGCAAAGCAATATTCGACGCCATGGAGCGCAAAGAGGTTTACGCCACCACCGGCCCCCGCATGACCGTATGGTTCTTCGGCGGCTGGGACTTTGACGAGGCTGACGCCCGGGCCCGCACACCCGGGGCCATCGGCTATACCAAGGGGGTCTCCATGGGAGGGGATCTGAACAGCGCCCCGAAAGGCAAGGTGCCGACCTTCCTCGTGGCGGCGTTAAAGGACCCCTACGGTGGGAACCTGGACCGCATCCAGATCGTCAAGGGGTGGCTGGACAAAAAGGGCGACACCCACGAGAAGGTCTACGACGTGGTCTGGGGCGACGCCCTGACACGAAAGCCCGGTGCCGACGGCAAGCTGCCGCCGGTGGGCAGCACCGTGGATGTGAAGAACGCCACCTGGACCAACACCATAGGCGACCCGGAACTCATCACGGTGTGGAAGGACCCGGATTTCGATCCGGAGCTGAGTGCCTTCTACTACGCCCGCGTCATCGAGATCCCCACGCCGCGATGGACTGCCTACGATGCCAAGCACTTCGGTGTCAAGATGTCCAGTGAGGTCCCCATGACGACGCAGGAGAGAGCGTATACTTCACCTATATGGTATACACCGTAAAAGAAGGTTTCGGGGATCGGGTTTCAGGGAACCGGGAAGGAGCGATTCCGCCGTTTCCCGGCCCCCGACACCCGGCACCTGACACCTGAAACGGGATTTGAAAATCCGGGCACGTTTACGGGTATCCGCGTTCGCATGAAGCTCCCGACTTCGCTCTTCGAGCTACGACGGCCAAGTCGGCGGGACAAGCGTTCACTTTCACGGCCTTAATAAGATGAAAACGAAAATATACGGTAGGGGGAGAAAAAGAAATCAAGAAAAGTAGAGTTATCATCGTGATCGGCGTCCTTGTTTTGCTGTCCGTGCTGTTACTCTACAGCCGGCGGGCAAGCATAATCCAGAAGACCATGCCGAAGGCAGCAGAAAAAGCCTTGACCAGCTCGGTCTTTGCCGAACTGGGCGAGGGTCTGCACCTGGCCCTGTGCGGCGCCGGCAGTCCTCTACCCGATCCGAAACGTTCAGGCTCCTGTGTCGCCGTTGCCGCAGGTGAGAAGCTGTTTATCGTCGATGCCGGCACGGGCGGCGCCCGGAACCTGACCCGGATGGGCTATCCCCTGGGCGATATCGAAGCGTTGTTCCTCACCCACTTTCACTCCGACCACATCGACGGGCTTGGAGAGATGGCCGTACTCCGATGGGTAAGCAGCGCCCGCAAATCTCCGCTGCCTGTATACGGACCGGAAGGTGTGACGGAGGTGGTCGAGGGGTTTAACCGCGCCTATGCCCCCGACGCCGTTTATCGCAATGACCATCATGGTGACGCCGTAGCTCCCCTGAGCGGGGCCGGTATGGAACCGATCCGCATTGCTGTCCCGGTTGATGGGGAATTAAAAGTTGTTTACGACCAGGATGGATTGAAGGTTGAGATGATAGCCGTAAACCACCGGCCCGTCAGCCCATCGGTGGCATATCTTTTCACCTACCAGGGCCGGACGATCCTGGTCTCCGGTGACACCGTCAAGAATGAGAACATCGAGAAGTTTGCCAAAGGCGTCGACCTGCTGGTCCACGAGGCGCTGTCGCGCGAGATGGTCGGCATCATGAACGCCGCGGCCAAAAAGGCGGGCAACGAGATCGCAGCCAGAGTCACCAACGACATCGTCGACTACCATGCAAGCCCGGTTGAAGCTGCTGAAATAGCTCGCGATGCCGGCGCAGGATATCTACTGTACTATCACATCGTCCCGCCGCTTATCGCGCCGGGGTCGGAAGCCCTGTGGCTGGAAGGTGTGGACGAGGTCTTTGATGACTATACCGTCGGGGTTGACGGCGTTACCTTCTCACTGCCGCCCAACTCAGTGGAAGTAAATAAGGTCCGTTCCGGGATCTAGCAGGCGCGGATTTTAAACTGGCCAAGAGCCACTTAACACCAGCCACTAATTAATCAGGGGGTAATATCATGTCCCGAAGAGCCGTAACAGTTGTTTTTGTTGTGCTCCTAACCGTAACCCTCGCGGCGCCCCTCCAGGCAGGGCAGATCCGGAAAACAAGCGTCTACTGGGGCGACACCCACCTGCACACCGGTTTTTCCCCCGACGCCTACCTCATGGGGAACCGGAGTACCGACCCGGATACGGCGTACCGTTACGCCAAGGGCCTGCCCACGGTGCACCCCTACACCCGGGCCAAAATCCAGATCCACCGGCCCCTGGATTTCCTGGTAGTCTCCGAGCATGCCGAGTACATGGGTGCCATAAAGAAGATCTTCGAGGGGGATCCCGTTCTTTCCAACACGGAGACAGGCAAACGCTGGAAGGGATACGCTGACGCCGGGGAACCGACCAAGGCCTTCGCCGAGGCCATTGCCTCCGTCAACCTCATGAAACCCTACGAGGATATCAATTCCGACGAAGTGAGGAGGGAGATCTGGTCGGAGATCGTGGACATCGCGGACAACCACAATGAACCCGGAAAGTTCACTGCTTTTATCGGCTGGGAGTGGAGCTCCATTCCCAACGGAGCCAACCTGCACCGCGTCGTCTTCCAGCGGGAGGGGGCCGACGTAGCCAAGATGTACGCGCCTTATTCGGCGATAGACAGCGACGTCCCGGAAAAGCTCTGGGACTGGCTCGACAGGACCTCTGCAGCCACAGGTGCGAACTTCGTCGCCATCCCCCACAATCAGAACATCAGCCAGGGTCTCATGTTCCCTCTCACCAAGACGGACGGCAGCGCCATCGACCGGGCCTACGTCGAGTCCAGGATGCGCTGGGAGCCCATCGTGGAGACCACCCAGATCAAGGGGGATTCGGAGACTCACCCCGTCCTTTCCCCCAACGACGAGTTCGCCGATTTCGAGACCTACGACCACCTCATCAAGACGGGTGAAACCGGCGAGGAAAGCGGCATGTTCGGCGAGGGATTCCTGGGTGAACTTTCAGCCGAAGATCGCGAGTACCTGGAAAAACACTCGGAGCGTGCGGCCAAGGTGGGGGACTACAGCCGGACGGCGCTCATAAGGGGCCTTGCCATCGAGGCCCGTATCGGGCTTAACCCGTACAAGTTCGGTCTCATAGGGTCCACCGATTCGCACACCGCCATGGCTTCCATGGAAGAGGACAATTTCTGGGGCAAGATGGCCCTTGACTCCACTCCCGAGAACACCTTTGACCCCAGCAAGGTCGTCGTGCCACCCCACACCTACGGCATCTCCATGGGCGCAGCCGGTTACGCGGCCGCCTGGGCCGAGGAGAACACCCGGGAGGGGATCTTCGACTCCTTCCGCCGCAAGGAGACCTACGCCACCACCGGAACGCGCATCCTGGTGCGCTT
>JBFFDD010000199.1:0-5003 GCA_041559575.1 bacterium | reverse complement strand
GTCTCCGGATCGTTGATAATTTCCTCCGGGACGATCAGCGAGAGCATAACGGTCGAAGGGGAGACCGCCTCCTACTCCGGCACTTTCACCGTGTCCAGCTCCAACGCCTACTCCGGCACCCTGCACATCACGGACCCGATGGGCACCTACGACGTCATATGCGCCATTGATCAAATTCCGATGCAATACGACATGACCCTGGAATCCGAGGAGGTGTGTGTGCTGATCCCGGAGAGCGAACTGGAAGGGCCGATGCCGTAGCGAGGTTGATTTATTGTTTGAGGTTTGAGAACCTCGGACTGAGAACTGGGAACTGAGAGCTGATTCACTCGAATTTACGACTTACCGAGTGATCGATCCAACGAAAAATCGGCACGTTCGCCTTGTCGCCAAGTCGTAACCTCGTTCAGTCGTTCCTGTGGCCCTTCCCCTTTCCATTGATTTTTCCCATTCTCCATTCTCTATTTTCCACTTTCCACTGCGCTAAAGGCGCTCCCCTTGGGCAAACCGCTACCACAAATGGGCAATTGGCCTCCTTTTCAGGGTAGAACTTTATCCATTCCAAACTAACATTCTTATTAAATTCAATAACTTAGCAGGCGGCACGGCCCTTGCCTCGAATTATATAACCGAGGGGGGGTAATAAGCATGAATATCCAGCTCAAATACGGCCTGATCCTCACGGTCCTTCTTCTTCTGGTGCCGGAAACGGATATGGGCCAAACGATGCGCCTGGCCTCCGTCCTTCCTTCAAAACCAGCGCAAAGTCCCCAATTTTATGGCAATATCGGCCCGAAAACGGTTACCGAGGCCCTGGATTTGGTCCGCGAGGTGAACAGCGATCCGGAGCTGATGGCCAGGTTCCGGGCCCTCAAGGCCCTGGATAACGGGATCGATGAGAGGATTACCAAGGAGGCCATCTACCACATCTTTAAACTCGCCCCGGAATACGATCTGGACCCGGACCTCGTCCTGGCCTTGGGTTTCGTGGAATCACGGTTCACCAACCTGGTCGGAGCTACCGGGGATTATGGGGTCATGCAGATCAATCACCGCGTCTGGGGGAAGGAGATGGGCCTGACCAGGGAGGATCTGTTCAACGTGGAGAGGAGCATCATAGCCGCCTGCCGGATCCTTTCCCACTACCGTTTCCGATGGTCCGACCGATACGTGTCCGCCTACAACGGGTTCGGCCGCGGTTATGAGAGGCGGGTCCTGCGGACCCTGGCCAGGATCCGCCGGCATCTCGAGGTACGGAAGGCCGAGGAGGAGATCTGAGAATTAAGAACTGAGAACTGGGTACTGGAAACTATTTTCTCCAATATTTAGCCTTGTCCGGGAAGATCCACCTCACCCCGCCCCGGGGATCGGAAGTGTCCCCCCGGTAACGGGGGATCAGGTGCACGTGCAGGTGCATCACCGTCTGTCCCGCCGCTTCCCCATCGTTGATCCCGATGTTGTACCCGTCCGGAGAATGTTCCCGATCGATGGCCTCCCTGGCTTCGTCGAGGGCCTGGAGGACAGCCGCCTTCTCGATGGCCTGGAGCTCGAAGAAGGATTCGACGTGCCGCCTGGGGACGATGAGGGTGTGCCCCAGGGAGACGGGAAAGGCATCGCGGATGGTGACCGAGTAGTCGGACCCGGCGACAATCCGGTCAGGGGTGATGGAGCAGAAGGGGCAGTGAAGGGAGGTCATCCTGGTACCTCCGTTTGGTGTGCCGGTTACCGTGTTCTCGACGCAGGACCCATTATGCCCGATTTACGACAACAAACAAGGGCCGGTAGGGTTGCTATAATGGTATGAAGTCCGGACCGCTTTTCCAGCCTCCGGAGAAAAACACCCGTGGGGAGGGTTGGATGACATCGGTGGAAATGACCATGGGCCTGACGGAATTCGGCCGCGGAGGCCCGGAAATATCTGTGGTGGGCCTGGGCGGGGAGGGCGTCCTGCGCACCTGGGGCCGTCAGGAGGAAGCCCGGATGGTGATCCGCCGGGCCCTGAAGGAGGGGATCACCTACTGCGACTGCGCCCGCGCCTACTCCGGGAGCGAGCGCTATTATGGCTCCGTCTGGGGCCCGAATCCCGATGACAGGGATCGTGTTTTCCAGACGAGCAAGTCCGCCGCCAGAGACAGGGAGGGTGCGCTGAGGGATCTGGAGACCACCCTGTCCAACCTTTCGTTATCCCGCCTCGATCTGTGGCAGATCCACGACGTGAGGACCGAGGATGACCTGCACCGGATCGAGGGGCCGGGAGGGGCCCTTGAGGCTTTCCTGCAGGCCAAAGCGGAGGGACTGACCCGGTATATCGGGGTTACCGGCCATCACGACCCTTCGATCCTGGCCAGGGCCGTCGGGGAATGGCCGGTGGACTCGGTTCTCCTGCCGGTCAATCCGGTCGAGGCCGTCCTGGGCGGTTTTCTGGACGAGGTTCTGCCCCTGGCCGTGGAGCGGGGGATGGCGGTCGTGGGCATGAAGATCCTGGGCGCTTCCCATTACATCTCACCGGAAGCCGGTGTCGATCCGGAGGATCTTATCCGCTTTGCCCTGTCCCAGGGGATCACCGTGGCCATCGTCGGCTGTTCCACCCCTGAGGAGGTTCGGTCCCTGGCCGGTGTGGGGAGGGGTTTTACACCCATGACTTCCGAGGACCAGGGGCGGATCCTGGACAAATTCCGGCCCCACGCCCGCCGGCTCGCCTATTACAGGGGAGCCCCGTGAGAAAGCCATCGAGGAGGACGACCGAAGATCTCAAGCTGGAGGTATGATTCCATGCCAGGTAAAAAATGGCGGTGGGTTCAGGCTCTGACCTTTATCCTTGCCGTGGGAGCGGCCGTCTCACCCGCGATCGCCGAGGCCGGCACCTTCTACAACGTCACCTGGAGGGGAGTGGCCGTCAAGGGGTACGACCCCGTGGCCTATTTCACGGATGAAAAGCCCGTCAAAGGTGAACAGATGTATGAGCTGGAGTGGCAGGGAGCCCGTTGGAGGTTTGCCAATGACAGGAACCGGGAGACTTTCCGGGCCAATCCGGAGAGGTACGCTCCCCGCTACGGGGGTTACTGCGCCTACGGTATCGCCGTCGGCGGTCTTTACAATATCAAGCCGGAGGCCTGGTCCATCGTTGACGGCAGGCTATACCTGAACAAGAACCTCGAGGTGAGGGAGACCTGGAAACAGGACATCCCGGGCTACATCGAAAGGGCCGACGCCAACTGGCCGGGCTTGAAAAAGGAAAAATAGGCAAAAAAAGAAGTGCAAAAGTGCAATATTATACGGCTCTAGTTCACTGGCGCACTTTGACACCGGCTTTCCACTTCGTCCTCGCCTGCCACGCCAACTTGTCTCGCCAAAGCTCGAAGAGCGACGGCGGAAGCTCAAGGAGCGACGGCGGGTCTTTCTCCTTCGTCTGGCTTTTTACCCTTTCCACTTTTCACTTTCCACTTCTCAGCTTCCGACTATTTCCTCCCCCCTCCATGGCCCCCATTTCCGGCGTGCTCGCCGTGACTTTCCACGCCCTCGAATCCACCGCGGCCCGGGTTGTCCTCATCGAACCCGTCCTCGTCATTGCCGTGCCCCCTGTCATGGTCCCCCTCGGATTCGGGCTCTGGTCCCGGCTCCGGTCCGGGTCTCTCAGGGGTCCGATCGTCGCCCCTTTCGCCCTCGTACTCCTCACTCCCGTCCGGCCATCTCCCCCCGGACCGTGGAGCGGGCCTGGCGGGGACCGGCACCTCGACATACTCCACAATCTGGACGACCTTGTCGACCACCACCTCGACCGGTACCTTCACCTCGACCTTCTTCTCGACGATCTTTTCCACCTCGACAAGCTTTTCGACCTCCACCACCTTCTCGACCTTAACGATCTTTTCCACCTCCACAACCTTCGGAGGAGCATTCTGCCACGCTCTCCTCTCGGTGATCAGGCCGTGCACCACCTTGGGGAGATCGGGCCGCACAGTGCCCGCGGGATCGACCGGGTCGACCTGGGCGTTGAGATAACCGTCCTGGTAACCGAGCATCCCGGTGGCGATGACCAGCAGCAGCACCTGGGAAGCACGATCGACGAATGTGGCGAGTTTTGTTTTCATCCTCTTTTTCCAGCGTTCCGGCCGGCCGGAGGGACCCTTCCGTTTATTGGGACTTCACGGCTGCTGTCCTGTCCACCTTTCATCCCCTTTCACCGGGTCGATCTCTTTACCGGATGAGTGAGCAATTCCGTCCCCGGCTATTTTACAGGATCGAACAGTGACGGCTGAGACCGATGCTCCAGGTAGGACCTCGCCTGCCTGAGAAACCACTCCTTGAGGGTAATCCCCTCCTTTCGGATGGCTTCGTAGAGTTCGTTCTTCTCATGAGGATCGATCTCAATAACGATGCGCCCGGATTTTCCACGTGCCATGGGCATGTTATATAACATAACCATGCGACATACAAGGGGCGTTTTGCACCCCTTTCCGGCTCCTGACAGCCGTCGTCCGAAACCGATCCCGGCCTCACCCATGGGTTGAGCAAAGAGCGTACCAATACCCAAACTATTGTTTTTAAAGGAAAAAAGGATAGGATGTAGATAAATCTCTTCCAACAAGAGGAAGTGGTTTACCCAATGTGTAGTAATTTACCCAATTTCAACGAATCGGTTCCATGAAGGAAGCATGAAGATCGAAGTTTGAAGTTTGACGTTTGAGGTTTGAAGTTTGAGGAACTGGGAGCTGAAGCTCAGTACAAAGTACACCGTACATAGTACATAGTGCACAGAAGACCTGCCTTCCTTTGTACCCTGTACTGTACACATTGTACTGACTTTTTCCACTTTCCACTTGTCACTTGTCACTACGCCCGACAGGCGCCCCACTTGTCACTTTCCAGTTTCCAGTTTCCAGTTTCCAGTATGTACCCTCACCCTGTCGGCCCGGCGCTGGGTTTTCACTTCTTCTTGGTCTTACTCCTTCGTCTAGCCCTCTCTATTCTCTATTCTCCATTTTCCACTTTCCTTCACCTTC
>JBFFDD010000198.1:0-5003 GCA_041559575.1 bacterium | reverse complement strand
CCCGGAACTGGGAGGAGCGGGAGAGTTTCAGGGTTCAGGGAATCGGAACTGGGAACTGGGATCTGGGAACATAGAACTGATACGCTCGAATTTACGACTTATCGACTAACCGATTCAACGAAGAATCGGCGCATTCGCATTGTCGAGAGGTCGTAACCTCGTTCCGTCGTTCCTCCAGCCTTTCCACTTTCCACTGCGCCCGACAGGCGCCCTACTACCCACTGCGCCAAGGGCGCTCCCCCTCCCCCTTGATTCTCCCCGTCCCGGTTGTGTATCCTGATCCCTCTCACCACAGGGAGGAACGTATTTTATGAGAAGATCGCTGGTGCTCCTCATCATGATTCTGGGATGCTCCCTGATCGTCTCCCCGCCCGCCCACGGTAAACGACCCCCAAGGAAAGGGGCCGTCTATCTGACCGACATCCTGCAGAAGGCCGCCGACCTGGAGGAGGCCGGTGATCCGGAAGCGGCCGAGGGGGTGCTGCTCGAGCTCCTCGAATCGACCAAGAAGAAACATTTCAGGGACGAGAGCGAGTGGCTCTCCTACATGCAGGTCTTAAGGGAGATCATCGCCTTCTACTACCGGCAGAGGGACTTCAAGGAGGCCGACTGGCACCACCGCCAGTACTCCCACGAGCTCGAGGGGGATCACGAGGAATCGGGAATGCAAGCGATGGTCGTCTACGACATCACCGACCTTGCCGGGGATCTCATCGACGGGGGCAAGATGGAGGCGGCGGAGGAAATCTTCCTGTATCTTAAGGACCGCCTGGAGGAACGCTTCGGCTACCGGCACTGGCTGGTCCGTCTGGTCTACAAGAACATCACCGCCCTCTATGTTAAAATGGGCAACCAGGAAAGGGCGGAGGAGTACGGGAGGAAGCTGAATCCGGAGGATCCGTGATTAGTGATTTGTAATTCGTGATTCGCTGCAACCAGTTTTCAGTTTACAGCCTCGAGTTTTACACCCTCAGTTCGAGATTGGTGATGGGTAAATTTCTGTGGCGCTGTCACGTTGGATCCACGCCTCCCCAATCTTCCTTATCCTATAGCATTCCCTCCCTCTGGCACCCTCGTGAACCCCCTGTTAAGTTCCCTGTGTTAAACTATTTTTAACAACCTGATATTAAACTGGAAAAATGCGGGGTACAATGTGAGGTTGGCGATAGCCGGTTGAGCTTCTCGGCAAGTTCAGGGTCCCTCGCCCAGCAAAGGAGAACATTAAAATGCAGATCGCTATGATCGGGCTCGGCCGCATGGGAGCCAACATGGCCCGGAGACTTTTGGGAGGGGGGCACCAGGTCGTCGCCTTTAACCGGTCGCGGGATAAGACCGAGGAGATCGCCGCGGAGGGGGCCGAGGCGGCCTATTCCCTGAAGGAGGTGGTCGGGAAACTGGAGCCGCCCCGGGCCGCGTGGATCATGCTGCCGGCCGGCGGGCCGGTGGAGGAAGCGATCGAGGAACTCTCGGACCTTCTGTCCCCCGGCGACGTCATCATCGAGGGGGGGAACAGCTACTACAAGGACGACATCCGCAGGGCCGAAGCGCTCAAACCCGGCGGGATCAACTACCTCGACGTCGGCGTGTCAGGGGGCATCTGGGGACTGCAGATCGGATACTGCCTGATGATCGGCGGCCCCAGGGAGGCGTACGAACATCTCGAGCCGGTCTTCAAGACCCTCGCTCCCGAAGAGGGGTACCTCTTCTGCGGCGATACGGGGTCGGGGCATTTCGTCAAGATGGTCCACAACGGCATTGAGTACGGCATGATGCAGGCCTACGGGGAGGGCTTCGAGATCATCGAAAAATCCCCCTACGGAGAGGGGCTGGATTTCGCCGACCTGGCCCACCTGTGGAATCAGGGCAGCGTGATCCGGTCCTGGCTTCTGGAACTGGCTGCGGACGCCTTTCGCGAGGATCCCGACCTGACCGGCATCCGCGGTTACGTTGAGGATTCCGGCGAGGGCCGGTGGACCATCCAGCAGGCGGTGGAGACGGCCGTACCGGCACCGGTTATCACCGCCTCGGTCTTCGCCCGGTTCCGATCCCGCCTGGACGAATCCTTCTCCGACAAGGTCCTGGCGGCCCTCCGCAAGGGCTTCGGCGGGCACGCTGTTTTAAGAAACAGCGGAAAGGGGAAAGGGGAAAGAAATAGCGATTAGATATTGGAGATTGAGGTTGGTTTGAGGTTTGATGTTTGAAGTTTGAGGTTGGACACACCCGTTATTCGTAATTAGTGATTTGTGATCAGTAAAACCAATTTGTTCGCATCTGGTTTAAAGCTGCTCGAATCACGAATAACGAATAACGAATCACGAACGGATCGATCCTAAACCGCTTAAACCGGAGCAACCCATGACTCAGGATAAAGAAGACAGAGGCATCCAGCTCGACTCCATCGTGGAGGGCCACGTCTCGGCTCCTCCGGTGGGCGAGGCGTGCCTTCTCGACAGACCCACCGACCCCTGCACCATCGTGATCCTCGGAGCCTCCGGCGACCTCACATCCCGCAAACTCATCCCCGCCTTCTACAATCTCTATCTGAAAGGCGGCCTGCCGGATCCGTGCGTCATCGTCGGCTGCAGCCGTACTGAGATGACCAGCGAGGAATTCCGGAACCGGATGGAAGCCGCGGCCCGTGAGGGGGACCACGACCTGTCCCGCTGGACCGAGTTTTCCGACAGGCTGTTCTATTACCCTGTTCAGTACGATTCGCGGGCCTCCTACGACGACCTGGCCGGGTTTCTCGGCAGGCTGGACAGCGACCGCGGGACTCAGGGAAACCGGATCTTCTACCTGGCCCTCCCCATGTTCCTTTACGGAACCACTGCCGAGCTCCTGGGTCAGTCGGGGCTCAGCCGACAGGGAGAGAACGGCGGGGGCTGGTCCCGGATCGTGGTGGAGAAACCCTACGGCAGCGACAGGCAGACCGCGGCGGAGCTGGACCTGAAGGTCCACCAGAGCTTCAACGAGGACCAGGTCTTTCGGATCGACCACTACCTCGCCAAGGAGACGGTGCAGAACCTGCTGGTGTTCCGGTTCGCCAATACAATCTTCGAACCGCTGTGGAACAGGAACCACATCGAGCACGTGGACATTTTAGCGGTCGAATCGCTGGGTGTGGAAAAGAGGGCCGGATACTACGAGAGTGCGGGTGTTCTAAGGGACATGTTCCAGAATCACATGATGCAGCTCCTCGCCCTGACCGCCATGGACCCGCCGATCCGTTTCGAGGCCGACCCGGTGCAGGATGAGAAGGTCAAGGTCTTCGAATCCCTCAGGCCTTTTCCGGTGGGCAACCTGTTCGAGAACCTGGTGCTGGGACAGTACGGCCCCGGACAACTGGATGGAAAAGCGGTGCACGGTTACCGGGAGGAGGAAGGCGTGGATCCCCAATCCCTGACCCCCACCTATGCCATGATGCGGCTGTTCATAGACAACTGGCGGTGGCAGGGGGTTCCCTTTTTCCTCACATCCGGAAAGAGGCTGGGGGCCAAACTCACCGAGATCGTCATCAAGTTCAGGGAGGTTCCGGTGTCGATGTTCCGGGGAGTCCTCGGCGATCACATCACCGCGAACGTTCTGACCCTGGGGATCCAGCCGGAGGAGCACATCACCCTCACCTTCCAGACCAAGAACCCCGGCGCCAGGGTCTGCCTGAGGTCGGTATCCATGGACTTTAACTATCTGCAGGGATACTCTGGCCCGGTCCTGGAGGCCTACGAGAAAGCTCTCCTGGACTGCATGAATGGGGACAGGACGCTTTTCTGGAGACAGGACGGGATCGACCACACCTGGGCTTTTATGGACCCTATCCTCCGGGAGTGCGAAACATGCCAGGACCCGAGGGGCAGGCTCCATCCCTACCGGGCGGGCAGCTGGGGGCCGGCGGCCTCGGCCCAGCTCAAACGCCTCATGATCAACCAATGCCGGTAAAAAATGAGAAATTAGATCTGGGAACTTAGAACGGAGACACAACAACAAAAACCAAAAACGTGAAAAGGACTCCTTCCTTCCCACTCAGTTGCTGACGCTCTTTCCCCCTGTCTCAGTTCTCAGTTCCCGGTTCCTGTATGCACCCCTTAAACAGCTGGGACTTCAGCAGTTCCTCGTGATCGCATCGGGAGGCAACCCCGGCCAGGAACCTTCGCATCGGCAGGCTGATCTCCCCCGGTTGGAGAGCTTCCAGGAGTTTTCCGAACTCCTCCTTGTCCTCTTCCGTTGCCTGCTCCTCGATCTGTTCCCACATGGTCTCGTAGGCGATCCTGGGCCCCCGATCATCCGGGTCGGCTGCCAGGGCCTCCTCCATCATCAGGTCGAACAACATCCACACCTGGCCCCTGGCTTTGCCCTGAATGGGATCGGCCAGGCTTCGATAACGACCGTAGGATCGCTCCATGACCAGGTACCTGTACCTTTTCCACAGGCCGATGAGGATGTCGTGCTCAGTGACCCCGATCAGGGCCGAATGCAGGTCGTTCTCGCCCGTGAGGGCAGCGGGATCATCCTCGTCCGGCAGAGGGGTCCTGCCCTCAACCCCCTCCTCCAAGACCAGATCACGATCCGCGAGGATCTCCTTCGCTGAAGTCTCGAGGGGCTTCCACTCATCCGCATCGATCTGCCGCCTGTCGATCAGAGTGGTGTGCGTCAACCCTCTGGCGATCATCTCCTCGACCAGCATCCGATGACGAATGTAGAGTAAACCTCTCCTCCCGTTGTAACGGAAGTAATCACCGTGCTCGGCCAGGGCACCCCCTTTGCCCAGAGCGTCGTAGAGCTTGTGGAGAAAGTCGTGTTCCCCGTTCAACCTGTCGTCGGAAAAGTATTTCGGGTGGACGCTGAGTATGCGCATGGGATCTGTCTGCCTTTCTGTCATAATCTGTGAACTCGAGTTAAATCCAGAATCCAAAGCCCAAAAGGGGATAGATATTGGATATTGGATATTGGAGATTGGAGATTGGAGATTGGAGATTGGAGATTGGAGATTGGAGATTGGAGATTGG
>JBFFDD010000197.1:0-5090 GCA_041559575.1 bacterium | reverse complement strand
GTTCAACTGCTGGTTAGCGATCCATGTCCCCAGCAGCCAGAACCGCATCAATTCATAGAAACTCTCCTTATTGGCCACTTTGTCGAAGTCCACGCCTGATTTAAATACCTCAGCGAACCAGTTGCTACCGCCTGTTTCGTATTTCTTCCTGTCGTCCGGCTTGCTCGGCCTGGTTTTATTACCGGAATCCAGCTTGGCTTCGATGAAGTAGATGTTGCCCTCCGTTTCGATGATGAGATCCGGTTCGGAACCCCGGTTCGCAATTTCACCGAACTCCCCCCTCGCGCGGATCAGCGGTTCGTAGACACCGCCTGTCATCGCGTCGAAAGACCAATAGATGATCCTGGCATCCTCGTTGCCCGAACGTGATATGGAATCGAGATAATCCTTGAGAAGGCCACTTTTTTCGAGGTACCTGAACACGTTCCACGTAACAGCATCCTCACTTCTTTCCCGAGCCATCCTGCTTTCCCGCTTTTCGGCAAAGATCCTCTCGAGAAGATCGAGGTCCTCCGGGCTTTTCCAGAGGAGGTTGCTCTCGAAATTTTCATATTCAAATGTAGAAGGGGAAATATAGATGTCGTGCTTTTGGCACTTAAAGGGTTCCAGCCTCTGGAAAATTTTCTTCTGTCTTTGAACCTGCACGGAGCATCCCTTAACAGGACAAGGAACATGTTTTTCTGTAATAACACGCTCAGTTCTCAGATCGTTGAAATAATACATTCCACTCCTCTCTGTCGGCCGCCCGCGGTAAATCTTCTACTTTATCTACTACCAAATCACGAGTACTTAAGTACTCAATTATTTGCCAAAATCGGTGCTTACTTAACAACCTCCCGAAGGAAATTAGAAGTAGAAATATGAGTAGAAGTAGAAGTGTGGACTGCGCATTAAGCTTCTACTGCTACTTCTACTTTTACTGCTACTAATCAGCCACAAACCGCCCCTCGGCCAATAGCCGCCCTGCCCCGAGCCTGTCGAGGGGTGGACCCTGTTCAGGAATTCGATTTACTGTTCCGGGGTGGGGGGAGGCATATAGCCAGATTAGTTTATGAAAAGGCTGAAAGGCAAGTTACAACCTGAAGGAAGCTGGATTTTGCTACTTTTCTTACTCCTGTAGTCAAAAATGCCACAATTCACGTCCTGACCCCTTTGCCCCTATGGCGAGACAAGATGGCGTGGCAGGCGAATCACGGGTCTAAAGGTCAGAAGGCAAGCTTGCCCACCATAGCTCTAAGGAGCGAAGGTGGGGGCTTGACCCAAGGGTTTCATAAGGATCAGTCCCTGGAGCCCTCAATATGAATGTTTCCGATGTTACCTCCCTCGAGTTGACTTCTGAAAAATACCGGTCATACTTGACGTTAAATATCATACATAAATAGTTGGTATTTCCTCGCCGCTCTCTTAATGCAGTGCCCATATGGAGGTAATAACCTGCCCTTTTCACCAAACCGAAAGGATCTTTTCCCTATATCCAGCAGCGGAAGGTCCCGTCAATAAAGGAGCCTGGCGCTTAAACCCTCCCGAACATTCCTATCGAACCTTCGTTGAGGCACCTGATCTCGATGGTTCTGACTCCAAGGAGATTGAAATGGACACCCCAACTATGTTCGAGCCGTTTCAAGTTGGGCAGGATATAGATGTCCTCCCATCCTATTTCCCCATACCCGGGCTGGGGATCCTTCCTACCCACGCCTTTTTACTCAGGGCGACAACCCCCGTTCTGATCGATTCCGGGCTTGTCCCTCTGGGCGACCAGTTCATGGAAAAGCTGTCCTCGATCATTGACATCACGGATCTCAGGTGGTTATGGCTCACCCACACCGACCAGGACCACATCGGGAGTCTGCTGCCGATCCTCGAGAAGGCCCCGAAGCTGAAAGTCATTACCACCTTCCTGGGCTTGGGAAAAAGGAGCCTGAACCAGCCTCTGCCCATGGATCGTGTTTTTTTGCTCAACCCGGGACAGACAATCGATATGGGAGATCGCACGCTCACAGCTATAAAGCCTCCCGCCTTCGACGCCCCGGAGACAACCGGATTCTTTGATCCCCGATCGGGTGCTCTCTTCTGCGCGGATTGCTTCGGCACCCTGATGTCGGACCCCGTGACACTGGCAGCCGATATCAAACCCGATGACCTGGAGGAAGGTCTGTTAACATGGGCCGGGGTAGACTTTCCGTGGCTGCATATGGTGAACGAGGGAGTTTTTGGAAAGGTCCTCGATGACATCCGCAGGATGTCGCCCAAGATCATCCTCAGCAGCCATCTTCCTCCCGCTGTTGACATGACGGAACGTCTGTTGGGGTATCTGGCTGCGGCTCCGGCAAGGGAACCTTTTACAGGGCCCGATCAAAAGGCCCTCGAGGAGATGATCCAGTAACAGGTAAAGCATTCATGCCCTCGTGGACAGCTGAGAAAGCGGGGTATTGACCCCGGAAGATGCCGTCCAGCATGCCATTTCCGTTCATGGCCATGATGATTCCACTGAACTCAGGAAAGAGATCCTCGAAGGGATTCAGGGGGGTTCACCTGGCGGCTGAGCGACTCAACCGGGAATGACCGTGGGGTCATGTTTCAAGAAGGCAGGAGAATCAGACCCGGCCAGGCAACTTACCATCAGGTTACCGGGGTCAGAGGGTTTTTGTAGAGTGACGCAGAGTTGAACATTTTGGACCTTGGATTCTACTCTATATTGTTCTGTCTCAGCTCTCAGTACTCAGTTCTTTGTTCTTTGTTAAAATACAAGCTACGACCCCGGGGTTTCCCCCTTTAGTCCTTTCATTATCTGTTTTCCTTTTCTTCGAACGATCTGCATCACCAGCGGCCCGCCTGAGAATGTCAGGAATATTAGGGGGCAGGCGGGGAAATTGTCAATTCCTGGTACATCGGCTGGGTTTATTGTTAAATTCCCGCACTGACCACAGAGCTTCCCCCTTGATTCCCTGCAAACCTTAACTCTTCTGATAAACTTTTAGGATCCAAGTATCAGAAGTTTTCAGCGTTTCCAGGTCTCAATCAAAATTAGGGAAAATGGTAACCATTTCGACATCATCAGTCAGGAGGGCACTATGAGCGAAAAGGCAGAAGCGGATATTATCATCCTCGGTGTCGGAACGTGTGGTGAAGATCTTTCGCTGAGGCTCCTTGGTGCCGGTATCGACGTGATCGGGATCGAGGCCGATCTTATCGGAGGGGAATGCCCTTACTGGGCTTGCATACCTTCCAAGGTCATGGTTCAGGCGGCCGCCACCGTCCAGGAAGCCCGGCGCGCCGGTCCCATGATAGGGATCTCGGAGATGGAGCCGGACTGGACTCCCGTGGCGAACCGCCTGCGCTGGATCACCGGAGGATGGAGCAACGCTACCGCCTTGCAGCGTTATGCCGAGCGCGGCGGCACCATGATCACGGGCCACGGCCGGCTGACCGGCCCTCGCACAGTTTCTGTTGATGGCAGGACCTATTCGGCGCGCCGTGGCATTGTCATCTCCGTGGGTTCGAAACCGTTCGTTCCGCCGATCGAGGGAATCGACACGATCGATTACTGGACGACCCACGACATCATGAAGGTGGAAGCGCTGCCCTCATCCTTGCTCGTTCTCGGTGGAGGACCTGCCGGCTGTGAGTTGGGACAGGTCATGGCCCGTTTCGGTGTCGAGGTGACTATCATTGAACCCGGAGACCGCATCTTGTCCCGCGAAGAGCCGGAAGTATCCGAAGCCGTGGAGGCGGCTTTTAGAGACGAAGGCATCAGGATCCATAAAGGGGCCAGGGTTGAACGGGTAGAACCGCACGCCGGATCGATCCTGGCAAGTCTTACTGACGGCACAGAATTGACGGGCGACCAACTACTCCTTGCCGCCGGACGGGCCGTCGATCTGAACGGATTAGGGCTCGAATCGGCAGGGCTCGATCCATCTTCGCGGTACATTGAAGTCGACGAACGCATGCGCGCCGCGGACGGGATCTGGGCCATGGGTGATGTCACAGGCAAGGCGCTCCTTACCCACGTCGCGGAGTACCAGTCCGCTGTGATCGCCGCCGAGATCCTCGGACAAGACCATCCGCCTGCACGTTATGACGCAGTCCCCCGGTGCATTTTCACCGATCCCGAGGTTGGAGCGGTCGGCATGACCGAGGCCCGGGCATCGGACCAGGGTCTTGATATTGTGGTCGCTCTGAAGCAGCTTAATCGGACTTTCCGGGGCCTCATCGACGGAGTTGAGCAAGGCTTCATCAAACTCATTGCCGACCGTGAGAACGGCACACTGGTCGGAGCGACCGTGGTCGGCCCACGCGGCACGGACATGCTTGGCATGCTCAACCTCGCCGTTCACGCGCGTATTCCTTTGAAAGAACTTCAAACGATGATCTATGCCTTCCCCTCTTTTTACGGCGCTATCGGCGAGGCTTTGGGTGTGAGGAGGGGGCTGACGACCGTGCTCGATCCTGACTACCGGGGCGTTGAAGCCCTCGAAAAGGCCGGACGCTGAGCCGGCCAGCGGTTTTCCGATGACGATCAGATCGTTTTTTTTCGAAAGATGTATGGGGGAACCTCGGAATCGCATCTTTCTTTTATGTCTCATTATCGGAACCCGGAACCATAGCGCTCCGCTAATTTAACAAAAGCGGCACTTAGCTAATTATCCAAGTACGTCCCCACTGCGTAGTTTTACAGATATCTTTCGGTTATGTATTTGATGTAATCACTGTGGTCCGACCTGAGGTCCCTGGCCATCTTCGCGATGAGTTCCTGGTAGGTTATCGAGTGGAACCGGATGCTATCGCCTTTCGCCACCGAGGCGAATTCCGTGACCTCGTCCCGGTGGCGCTTCCCCTCCTCCCCGGGCACGTCGTACCACAGATACAGCAGCCGGAACCCTCCCAGCCCGAACTGCCTTTTCAACCCCAGGACATGTTTGATCAACTGCGCGGGATAGAGGTGTTTGAATTCCCTGTCGTCCGGGGAGATCTTTTCCGAGAACCGGCGCAGGGCGGGGATGTCCTCCCAGGCGCCACCCAGGTCCAGGTACTTCTTCTTTAGTCCGCCAGGAGGTAAAGGGGTCAGGACGTGAATTGTATCGTATCCG
>JBFFDD010000196.1:0-5093 GCA_041559575.1 bacterium | reverse complement strand
TGCTAAGGGCTAAGAACTGAGGACTGAAACAGACAAGTATTCAGGATTCAGGATTCAGTAGGAAGGCCGTGATTTGGAAACGGGAGTTTCCAGTTTCCGGTTTACAGTTTCCAGTTTCCAGTTTGCAGTTCGGGTCCTCGCCCTGCCTCCGCCCCGCGTCCCCCCGTCTGCTTATCCCTTCGTCTTTGTCCGGCTCTCCTTCCACTCTCTATTTTCTACTCTCTATTTTCCATTCTCTATTCTCCATTTTCTATCTTCCCCCTTCGTCTGGTCCTTTCCCCTTCCCACTTATTTTTCCCGAATCACAGCCTCTCTATTGGGCACTGACTTCTGGCTGCCGGATATTTGTTATTCACAGCTCTCCGTGCCGTCACCCCCCGTCACTTTCTTCCCAGATACGCCCTGACCTGTTGGATCTCGGGCCTCCTAACGGCATCCCCGGCCAGGTCCACCAGTTTTTCGTAGTACGATCGGGCCGTCTTCCCGGAACCGGCCAGTTCGGCGGCCCGCCCCGCACCGTGGAGGCTCCTGAGGCGGTTGGTCGATACGGCGAGGCTCGCTCTGTAGGCCTTGATGGCCTCTTCGTACATGCCGCGCGAGATCAGCATGTCGCCGTAGAGCTCCCGGGCCGGCAGCACGGCGCCCGGGGTCACCGGGTGCTTGTCCACCGAATCTTCCAGGTCGGCCGCCCGCCGCATCAGATCGAGGGCCTGGTCCTTGCTGCCCTCCGCCAGGGCGGCCCAGGCGGCCACCGTTTGACGCTGGCTGTCGACCAGCACCGCCCAGTAGTCCTGCCCGGCTTGCTTCGCTCGGCGGTAGAACCCGTCCATCCGCTCGATGCTCTCCCGGGCCGCCTTGACGTCTCCGCCTCTGGCTGCCCCCAACCCCCTGGCGAAGTAGGTGATCGACTCGAACCAGGGATAGTTGTCCCAGGGAAAGTCGGGATGGGTGCGCACCGCCAGCCCGGCCGCCTCTCCCCACATGGACCTCTCCAGGGGATAGCGGGCCTGGGCGGCCGCCATGGCGTAGGCGGAGGCGAAGCTGTCCTGGTAGCGCCTGACGGCGTTGAGCTCGTCCAGGGCCTCCTTGGCCTTTCCATCCTGGCCCACCTGCAGGTTGGCGTACACCAGGTAGTCCATGGCGTGGGCGTAGTGAAGGGACGTCGCCCCACTCACCGGCTGTTTTTTGGCCGCGTCCGCCGACCTGCGGTTCCAGTCGGCCACGTCCGCCCACAGACCCAGCCTGACGAAGATGTGGGTGGGCATGTGGAGGGCGTGGGGGACGTCCGGGGCGATCCCGCTGTAACCGCGGGCCACCTCGACGGCTTTCGGGGCCAGCAGGGGATTGTCGTAGGCGTGGATGAGGTAGTGGAAGCCGGCGGGGTGCTGCGGGGCCTTCGCGTTCAGTTCCTCGAGGATCCTGCCCGCCTCCTTCTGGTGGGCGAATGTCTTGTCGGCCTTGGGCGCCGTGGCCAGGTGGGCCAGGGCGTAGAAAGCCGTGGCGTCAGGGTCATCAGGGTAGGCCCGGTAAAGTTTTTCCTGCCCCTTCTCCCACCGCGCGATGCGTTGCGGGTGTTTGACCGTCTCCCAGTCGGCGAAGAAGGCCTTGATGGCCCCAACGTAGGACCGTTCCCGTTCGGTGGCCGGCTCCAGCGCCTCGGCGCGGCTCACCGCCTCGGACCCCTTTTTCAGATCCTCCTCGCTGGGCGGGGCCCACAGGGGGTGGAGGTAGGTCATGGCGATCCCCCACTGGGCCATGGCGCAGCCGGGGTCCGACTCGGCCAGGCCGGTGAACACCCCTCTCGACTGGCCGTACATCATGTGGTGCAGGAGGGCCACGCCGTGCTCGAAGGTCCCCTGGCTGTCGGAACCGCAGGAGATCTCAAAGTCCACCACCCCCACAGACCGGGACGGGGCCTTCCCCGCGGCCAGGGCCTGGCCCGCCGGGACGGCAGAAGAGACGGCCACAGCCCAGACGAGAACGAAAAGGATGAATCTGGCGACAACGCTCATTTGACGGCCCTCCTTAACTTTCCGGGTTATCGAACCCCTTTCAGTTTTCCGCGGAATCCCCTCCTCCCGGGTGTCGGAGGAGCCGGGAAAAACATAGTTATTTTGTCAATTATAGCAGGGAAGGAAGGGTCGTGCAGGGGGAGAGGAAGGGCCGAGGGGCTTTCGGTTCTCCATTCGAGACCTGGACTTGCTCCGGGTCCCACGCGGCCTCGACCACAAAAACACCTTTCGCATGGCAGGGCCTTTTGACACCCCTTCAGACGGACACGGCAAAAAAAGGGGCCGCCCGGGCGGCCCCATCGATGTTAGGGTGGACGGTACGTCTTACTTCCTGTGAACCTTCTTGGCCTTCCTGGACGCCCACTTCCGGTCGCGGCCCTGGTGGCAGCTCAGGCAGGTAAAGTCCACGGTGACGAACCCCTTGGCGAAGGTGGATTTCTTACCCTTCTCCTCCACTGTCCGGAACATGTCCGCGTCGACGTCGGTGTTGATCTTGAAGATGTGGGTCCGCACGTCGCCCGTGTAACTGGCTACCGCGATGGCCGATTTGCTGGCCTTGGGCATGTGGCACTCGATGCAGGCGACCTCCGTCCTGCCGTGGAGGGTCTTGGCGTAAGTCTCCGCGACCTCCTCGTGACAGTCGGCACACCTGGCCTCGACGAGAATGGCCCGTTTGTGGGGATTGTGGCACTCGATACAGGTCAGATCCCTGTGGACGCCGGCCTTGAGTTCGTTGATCTGCTCGTGGTGCCGAATGAAGCCGCCCTTGGCGGGAGGATCCGGCCCCATGCCGCCCCTCTGGTGGCACTTTCCGCACGCCTCGGCGCTGCGGTCGATGCTGATGTTGGTCTTGCCGGGCATGGTCACGTGGTCACTGCCGGGACCATGACACTCCTCACAGCCGATGCCGTCCTCGGCCCAGGTGCCGATCATACCCTCCAGGCCGTCCTGGTTGCCTTCCTTGCTGTAGGCGGTCATGTGGCAGGGACCGCACTTGTAGGGCTTCTTTTCTCCCTTGTGGTAGAAGGACCAGCTGCCGTCCTCCAGATTGTACTGGGTCTTGGCCTCGGACCCGTCCTTGGCGGTGGTGATGATGTAGCCATTCTTGTCAATGAACCTGGCTTTCCAGTTGGCTCCCCCGATGACATAGGAGATGTCATCCCAGGAGTAACCGGGGGGCAGAGGGAGCTTGGCGTATCGGGCCTCCTCCACTTTCCGGAGCTTCCACGGGTGTCCGCTGGCCTGCCAGTAGTTGTACTGGTCCTGGTGGCACTTAAAACAGTTGTCAGAACCAACGTAGTCGGCAGCCGCGGCAGGAATGGCAAACAGGATCAGGAGCCCTCCTGCGACTATCATTACCGCTAACTTTCTCATGGTTCACCTTGCCTTTCCCGGCCCCTGAGGGAGTCCGCGCTATACCTCCAGGGCAGCTGTGCCAGAGTTAAAACTGCCCCGCTCAAGCGGCAATTTAATCTTTATTACGGAACTTGTGATATTTTGTTACAATCGTTCCTGTTTAACAATTATTTTATTTTGACTTAAGCTCGATCCTCCCCCATCAAGGGGGAGGAAAACTAAGGAAGGGTTATTATCTTATCCTCGCAATGGCACCGCTCTTTACTTCGTCTTCGCCTGCCACGCCAACCTGTCTCGCCAAAGCTCGAAGAGCGACGGCGGAAGCTCAAGGAGCGAAGGCGGGTGATTCGGAGACGGGAGTTTCCAGTTTGCGGTTTCCAGTTTGCAGTTTCCAGTTTCCAGTTTCCAGTTTCTACTTTCTACTTTTTCCCTTTCCACTGCGCCCGATAGGCACCCCACTGCGTCAAGTGCGCTCCCCCTGCCCTTTCGCCCCATCGCCCCCTCGCCCACTCGCGTCCTCGTGTCCCCCCTTCCCCGTGTCTCAATGTCCACGGCTCAGGTTATCCCTCAGTGCTCCATGTCCCAGGTCCCGGACATGGACTCGGCGTACTCGACCCACTGGTCCCACAGGTCGCTGACGTCGTTGCTCATGATGATCAGATCGTGCTTCTGTCCGTTGACGTCCACGGCCTGCTCCTTGAGGACCGCCTCCTCCTTGAAACCCAGGCGGGTGAACACCCGCTGGGCGTTCTTCTGGATGGTAAGCATCTCAGCGTTCAGCTTGTCCAGGCCGGAAGCCACCGCCTGCCGGAAGACCTCGGCGGCCATGATCCGCGCCAGCCCCCTGCCCCGGTGGCTGCCGGCCACCGACATGCGGATCTGGCCGACGTGGCGCATCCAGCCGTGGGGGTCCCTGTGCAGGGTGGCGTCGGCGACGATGGTCTTGCCGTCCAGGGCCAGGATGGGCAGCACCCTCTCGTAATCGATGTTCTCCATCCATCCCCGGATGACCGCCGGATCGGTCACGTCGTCTCTCAGATAAAGACGGTCCTCCTCCTTCAGCCCCTGAAAGAAAGCGATCAGGGCCTGCTCGTCCTCTTTTACCAGGGGACGCAGGATAACCGTGGAGTTGTCCCTGAGTGTAATTTCCTTCGGATAGTCGTCCAGAATCATGGTGAGCCTCCCTTTGATATTGGATGATACAGCCGGGAATCGTCCTTCCAGCCTCCGGGATGTAACCCTATAAAAAAAGTAGCACGGAATTTTGCCGGAATGAAGGGAAAAGAGGGAAAAGGGCAGAGGAAAGGGGAAAGTGGAGAATGGAGAATAGAAAATGGAGAATGGAAAATGGAGAATGGAAAATAAAGAGTGGAAGGAGAGCCGGACAAAGACGAAGGGAAGAGCGGACGCGGGGACGGTGGGGCGAAAGGGCGACGGGGCGAGGGGGCGAAAGAGCCAGACGAAGGAGTAAGACGAAGGGAAGAGCAGACGCGGGGACGCAGGGGCGACTGGACGACTGGGCGAGGGGGAGAAGGAGCGACGGGGCGAGAGGACGACTGAGCGAGGTTACGACTTTCCGACAATGCGAATGTGCCGGTTCTTCGTTGAGTCGGTTAGTCGACAAGTCGTAAATTCGAGCGTACCAGCCATCAGTTAGACTTTCCGACAATGCGAATGTGCCGGTTCTTCGCTGAGTCGGTTAGTCGACAAGTCGTAAATTCGAGC